>CALCEJ010000081.1 GCA_937900465.1 uncultured Bacteroidales bacterium
CGCCGGTGGCGGAGGTGTCACCCATGTTGCCGAACACCATGGACTGGACGTTCACGGCTGTTCCCCAGTCGTCCGGAATGTGCTCGATCTGACGGTAGCGGATAGCGCGCTTTCCGTTCCAGGACTTGAACACGCCGCCGATGGAGCCCCAGAGCTGGGCCTGTGCATCGTCCGGGAATTCAACACCGAGGACTTCCTTGATGCGGACTTTGAAAGCCTCTGCGAGGTCGCGGAGTTCCTCAGCGGTGAGCTCTGTGTCGCTCTGGTAACCGCGAGCGTCCTTCACGTCCTGCATCATACGGTCAAGCTGCTGGCGGATTCCCTGTCCGTCCTCGGGCTCGATGCCCTCTGCCTTCTCCATAACGACATCAGAGTACATCATAATGAGACGGCGGTATGCGTCATAGACAAAACGGGGATTCTGGGTCTTTGCGATAAGGCCGGGGATGGTCTTGGAGCAAAGTCCGATGTTGAGGATGGTGTCCATCATTCCGGGCATTGAGCTGCGTGCGCCGCTGCGGCAGGATACCAGAAGGGGATCCTTCTCGTCGCCGAACTTCTTGCCCATTATTTTCTCCGTAGCTTCAAGCGCCGCGGCAACATCATTCCTGAGTTCGGGAGTGTATCCTCCGCCAAGGCGGTAGTACTCCGTGCAGCATTCGGTAGTGATTGTGAATCCTGCGGGAACCGGCATCCCGAGGAGGTTCATTTCTGCGAGGTTGGCACCCTTGCCGCCCAGCAGTTCCCTCATTGTGCCATCGCCCTCGGCCTTCTTGGCGCCAAAGCGATAGACTCTTTTCTTGATTTCTGCCATTGTAATTGGTTGGTATTATAAGTTAATTTTGTTCTCTGCTAAAAAAAAAGCGCCGCAAAGATAGCAATTTTTCGCCATTTTCGCTATAGCCCATATACCCCCGCGCTACAGCCCCCAGTCGGATGCATTTGCGACCGTTTTAGGAGCGTTCGGAACGTTGGGGAAGTAGGTGAATCCGGTGATCTTTTCAAGATCCGCGATTGACATCATCTCAGTCTTTGTGACCTTCTGGCCCTTGAGCCCGTTGGTATGGGCCCTGACAAACGCCGCGCACTTGAGTTCGTCCGCGCTGCAGTTTTTCACGGCTTTTCCCGAGGAGCCGTTCTTTGTACGGAGAAGGGCGTAGTAGAACATTGTGGGCATCGAGACATCGTCGCGTCCGCCGAAGGAAATAAGCGAAGGGCTCTGATACTCCTTGTATCCGTCTACGAACTCCTCGAAATAGCATCCGATAACCTCATAGAGGGTGTCACGGCAAACCTGTCCGTCAACCCACTCCTCCAGAAGATTCCATCCGCCGCTTCCGGTGTTGAATCCGGAGGAGAGCTGGGGCGCGATGTTCGTATAGTAGAACACCTGGTTGTTAGTCGCCTTCGAGGCGGTTCGCTCCGCGGAGCCCAGCATATGGCCCTTGTTACATCCGCCGCCGGTGCTCTTCGAGCTGTACTGAATGGAATAGGGGACGTCAGGATCACGCCCATACGCCTCCGTCCTGCCGCTGTCTCCTTCGTACATCGAGTGGCGGGGCGCAGCGATCCATACCGGGCAGTGGAACACCGCGCTGTATGCTACGGTATAGTTCCTTGCGAGGTTTCCCTTGGCGTCCTTGACGTCCGGGCATATGTGCATGGCATAATAGAGGTCCCTGTCAGACTGGCTGACAAGATAGCCTTCCGTGTCTTTCGTAAGGTCCATTACCGGAAGTTCAGCCCATCCGGGCATCTCCGCCGCGGCGGAACCCGAACCATTGCCATTGCCGTCGCCGTTGCCATTGCCGTTACCGTTATTATCTCCGGTGCCCTGCTGTGCCGTACCCTGCTGCTGTCCGCTTTCTCCGGTGCCGAATCCGCCCTCCTCGATACAGGAGGCCATAAGCGCCAGCGCGGCTATCAGTGAGAAGATCTTGATCATATCAATAATTGTTAAGCGGCCTTCCGGCTGTCATCATATGGACCTTGCGGCGCACTTCCTCGAGGACGGCGCTGTGGGCTGCGAGCTCCGCGGTCTGCTCCTCCGTGGGCTCCTTTGCCGTAAGGGCCTCGAAGTGGAGGGCTGCGGAGGTAAGGACGGTGTCAATCAGTTCGACGATGTCCGTCATATCCTTTTCCACGAATCCGCGGGAAGTGACTGCGGGAGTGCCGACGCGGAGTCCGGAGGTCTGGAATGCGCTTCTGGAGTCAAACGGAACCATATTCTTGTTTACCGTGATATCAGCCCTGACGAGCTGTTTTTCCGCAACGCGTCCGGTAAGGGCGGGGAATTTCGCGCGGAGGTCGATAAGCATAAGATGGTTGTCCGTACCGCCGGAGATGATCTTGTAGCCCTTGTCCGTAAACGCTGCGGCCATAACCGCTGCATTCGAGACAACCTGCTTCTGGTACTTGACAAATTCCGGCTGGGCCGCCTCGAAGAAGGCGACGGCCTTTGCCGCGATAACGTGCTCGAGGGGACCGCCCTGGATGCCGGGGAAAACGCTCGAATCCAGCACCGCGCTCATCTTCTTGACCTCGCCCTTTGGAGTGAGTATTCCGAAGGGGTTATCGAAGTCCTTACCCATCAGGATGATGCCGCCGCGGGGACCGCGGAGGGTCTTGTGGGTCGTGGACGTTACGATATGGGCGTATTTGACCGGGTTTTTGAGAAGACCGGCGGCGATCAGACCGGCGGTATGGGCCATATCGATCCAGAGGAGGGCGCCAACCTTGTCCGCGATGGCCCTCATCCTCTCGTAGTCCCACTCGCGGGAGTAGGCGGATGCGCCTCCGATTATGAGTTTGGGCTTATGCTCGAGCGCCTTCCTCTCCATATCGTCGTAGTCCACGAGCCCGGTCTCCGGGTTGAGTCCATAGGCGACGGGGTGATACAGGATGCCGGAAGCGTTGACGGGGGAGCCGTGGGTCAGATGCCCGCCCATCGAAAGGTCAAGGCCCATAAAAGTGTCGCCGGGACGGAGGCACGCCATCGTGACGGCCATATTCGCCTGGGCGCCGGAATGGGGCTGGACATTCGCGTACTCCGCGCCGTAGAGCGCCTTCACGCGGTCGATGGCGATTTGCTCGATCTGGTCCACCACCTCGCATCCGCCGTAGTAGCGCTTGCCGGGGTAGCCTTCGGCATATTTATTCGTACAGACTGAGCCCATTGCCGCCATCACCTGTTCCGTCACGTAGTTTTCCGATGCGATCAGTTCCAGTCCTGAACTCTGGCGTTCGGTCTCTTTCTTGATAAGGTCAAAAACCTGTAGGTCCTGTTTCATATTATGCAGTTATTTTGATTACAGAAGTTTTGCGGCGATTTCGCTGAGGGCGGAGCGTTCGCCCTTCCGGAGGAAGATGTGCTGGAACAAAGGCTGTCCGTCCATCTTTTCGCCAAGGTGGGTAAGGCCGTTGGACCACTGGTCCAGATACGGCTGGTCAATCTGGAATATATCTCCCGTGAAGACCATCTTCGTGCCGTCTCCGGCGCGGGTGATGATGGTCTTGACTTCGTGCGGGGTGAGGTTCTGGGCCTCGTCCACGATGAAGAAGCAGTTCCCGAGCGAACGGCCTCGGATGTAGGCGAGGGGGGATATCACGAGTTTCTCCTCCTTCAGAAGGGCCTCTATCCTCTGGAACTGGCGTGTCCCGGGCTTGAAGCAATGCTTGATGACTTCGAGGTTGTCCATCAGGGGCTGGATGTACGGGGACATCTTGGTTTTCTGGTCGCCGGGGAGAAAGCCTATGTCCTGGCCTCCGAGGACGACGGTGGGCCTTGAAAGGATGATCTGGTCGTAGTCCCTTTCCTGCTCGATTGCGGATGCGAGGGCGATCAGCGTCTTTCCGGTTCCGGCGCCTCCGGTGAGGGAAACCAGGGATATCTTCTTGTTGAGGCAGGCGTCCATCGCGAAGCGCTGCTCTTCGTTTCTGGGGCGTATTCCGGAGGCCTCACGGGCCTTCACAAGGACGATTCTCCGGCCCCTCGGATCATAGCGGGCACAGACGGTATCTCCGCCGAAGTCTATCTTGTAGAGCTGGTTGGGCTTTGGCTCGTTGTCTTCGACAGCCTCCCACGGAACGGCGTTTTCCGGCCCGTAGGTAAGCGCCTGGGCAACTTCGTTCCACTTGTTTCCCTGGAGCTGGATTACTTCTTCGCGGGTTTTCTCGATGTCTTCGTCTTCGAGTTTGTCAGTGAGGTAGTCCTGGGCCTCCATCCCGGCGGCCTTAGCCTTGAGACGGAGATTGATGTCCTTGGTGACAAGGGCGACAAACTTTTTTGGGTTGTTGTCGCGGACCCATATCGCGGTTGCGAGAATCCTGTGGTCCTGGATATCGTCGCGGAAGAGTTCCTTCAGCCCGTCCGGGAAGGGATGGTTGGGCTCGATCTTGATGTAACCCTGGTTCTTTCCCAGTTTTACGCCGCGGGGACCGAATTTTTTTCCGTCCGTAAGGAGGTTTATTTCCCTCATAAAGGCACGGGCGTTGTACGAGAGCGTGTCGTTACCCTTTTTGAATTTGTCCAGCTCCTCGACAACGGCTATCGGAATCACGAGGTCGTTATCCTGGAAATTGTTGATTGCGTTGTGGTCGTGGAGGATGATGTTGGTGTCGAGGACAAAAATCTTTGGCATATTGCAAGTTTTCGGTGTTGTCAATCTTCCCCTTCCTTTGACCCCAGCAGGGAATCGAGGATTCCGCCGATTCCCGTCTTGCCTCCTGCGATGACGGAGATCCCGTCTGCGGAAGGATCCGGGTGGCCGAGGGGGAAATAAGCTATATCCTGCAGGAGGAATTCAGCGTCTATGTAGTCGTAATCTATGTCTGCAATCTGGAGGATGACTCCGGGAACTTCAGAGAAAAGCACCCTGAGGGGCTTCTCGTTGCCGTATGCACGGCAGATGTCGCCGATGGAGATGCTCGCGCCCGCACCGCTTTCCGCCATCTTCGACAGAGCCGTCATCAGGCCGCCGTTTCCGACACTGGCGCCTGCCCTTACGACCCCGTCCTCCACGAGTTCCCTCACAACCTCGAAGCAGTCGATAAAGTAATCCGCGTCGCCTATCTCCGGTGCCGTGCCGGCTCCGGGGCTCGTCGCCTCCTCGAGCGCGCTGCCGCCAAGGCGGAAATCGCACGAGTCGAAGGGAACATAGACAAGCCAGTCGCTCCGCTCCGGAAGTATTGTGGCGGGGCATTTCCGGCGGCGGGATATCCGCGGGGAGGCAGTCCTGAAGGGGAGTTCCCCGAAGAGTCCTTCTTCGTCCTCGTCCTGATTGGGATCCTCCTCTTCCGTTGTGACGGCCTTGAAGGATACTGAGCAGGCACCCTGGGACAGCCCGAGCGATGATATCCTAAGGCCGAGCGAGTCGATATAGCTTCCGGCAGCCTCCACGGAGGCGTAGAACGCCGCCATATTCCCTATCTTCTCCCCGTTCCACTTCCATTCCGCCTTCAGGGTAAGGTCTCCGAGGCGGAAGTGTCCGCCCATCCATATCGTGTCTATAAGCGCTCCGGCTATCTTTTCAGCGGTGTACGGTCCGGCGAACGGTCCGGGAACGCAGCGGCCGTGAAGGGAGCTGACGGCCTTCAGGGATGATGTGATGTCAGTGGAGTCCAGGTCTATGGACGACGGGGCCGGGTCGATGGTCTCGTCAGCAATGACAGGAAGGGCCTCCGGAGCGTCGTCCTTTGGAATGACGCCGTCAAGGGCGCATTCCCGAAGGATCGCTTCCGGAGTCAGCGGCTGCTGTATGCCGTCGATTATATAATTGCTCCTGAGGATATTGCCCAGCATCGCAGATGCATATTGTTTTGAAATTCAAAAGTAACTAAATTTGTGAACAAAAACAAAAATCTTTACGATGGCGCTGCTTGAAGACGCTTACGAAGCCCTCCTTGGCGAAATATTCACCCGTTTCCCCTCCGTCCAGAAGGATGGGTTCTCTTCCGGTGCGTACAAGCCCGGACTGGAACGTATGTATGCCTTCAATGAGGCGCTGGGCCGTCCTGACCGCGCCCTTCACCTCGTTCACGTCGCAGGCACTAACGGCAAAGGCTCCGTCTCCTCCCTTCTCGCCTCTGCGCTATCCTCCTCCGGCTACCGCACCGGCCTGTACACCTCCCCTCATCTTGTCGATTTCCGTGAACGCATGAAAATCGTCGCAGCGGAGGGCACAGACACTTCGGTACGGTACGCTCCTTCGGAGCTATCCTTCCCAAGCAAGCTTGGGCCCCTCCCTCTGACACGGCCGAGGGCGGCCATGCCGTCCGAAGTGTCTGTGCCCTCCGCTGCGATGGTTCCAAAGGAATATGTGTATGATTTCCTGATGCGGTGGGGAGGGTATTTCAGGGAAATGGACCTGTCGTTTTTCGAGATTACTACGGGGATGGCGCTTCGCTGGTTTGCGGACGAAGGGGTGGATTTCGCGGTGATGGAGGTGGGCCTCGGGGGAAGGCTGGACTCGACGAATATCATTGTTCCGGAGGTCAGCGTGGTGACGGGGATAGGCCTTGACCATATGGCCCTTCTCGGCGATACCCGTCCGGAAATCGCCGCCGAAAAGGCCGGGATTTTCAAGGACGGAGTCCCTGCCGTTGTGGCCTCAAGGGACGAAGAGACGGAATCCGTATTCAGGGCCGCCGCGAAGGGAGAGCTGATCTTTGCGGACGAAGCGGAGCCGTGGCTGTGGGACCGGGCGGAGGAAATGCTCGTGTCGATGGACCTGCAGGCGAAGGTCCAGAGGAAGAACCTGAGGACTGCGCTGTGGGCTCTCGATGTCCTCCGCCGGAAGTATCCTCTGGACGGCGACGCAGTCCGGGACGGGATAGTCCACGCCGCCTCGCGGACGGGATTACACGGGCGGTGGGAGATGGTTTCGCGTGATCCCCGCGTCATTATGGACATAGGACACAACGCAGATGCGCTGCGGCATAATTTCTCCCAGCTCCGGGAGATGGCCCCGTCCCGTCTTGTAATCGTTTACGGTATTATGGCGGACAAGGACCTTGACGCCATCATTCCGCTGATGCCCTCCGGGGCGGAGTATATCTTTACCACGCCTTCGACTCCGCGGGCTCTCCCCTCGGAGGATATCCTCAGGCGTTTCGAGGCCGCGGGACGGAACGGCGCCGTCTCTGTCCCGTCCGTCCGGGAGGCGGTCCTCCGGGCACTTTCGACGGTTTCCGGAGATCCGGACGCCCTCGTCTATATCGGTGGCTCAACTTTTGTTGTTTCCGAAGCCGCCAGTATTTTTGAAAACAAGTAGACTATGATTCTCTCTATGGTAGTTGCAGCGACTCTTGCCGCCGCCCCCGCGCCCTCTGACGACGGCCGGCACGTTCTTTCTGAAAAATGGGCCCGCTACGAAGCGGCTGCGAAAGAAGACAAACCGAAAACCTCAATCGCTGTCCTCGACGAAATCATCGCTGAGGCTGAGGACCGCCATTATGTCGTTGATTTCTGGGACGCCGCGACAAAGCGTGTCGAGACCGGGACCCGGCTCAACTGGAAGGACCGCGACGCCCTCCGGAAAAGCCTCGAAGAAAAGGTCAAATCCTTCGACGAGCCGCTTGTGACGTACCTCTGGATGAGGGACTGGGAGTACAGGGGATGGGATTCAAGACTCGAATCGGCCCTTTCCCGCAAAGAAAGGCTTTCAGGGCGGAACGCTCCGCTGTATAACCTTTCCGGCCTTTCCGGCTCTCAGGACAGTTTCGTCCGGAGTGACTGGGAATTCATCCTCTGGGACCTTATTGGGGCGAGCCTGAAAGACCCGGAGAAACCGGAACACTCGAGGGTTTATCCCCTCCTGAAGGAAGAACTCGCCGGCCGGTATCCGCTCTCCGACTGGCTGGACTACTATATCGCGGCGAGGCTCCCGAATGAGAAGAAAAGAGCCGCTATGGAGGAACTTGTCCGCCGCTTTTCCGGCCGCGCGACTTCGTTCTATCCGGAGGCGGAAATACTTTCCATACGTAACCGCGAACTGGACCGGGGGAAGGGGTCAGAAGCTGAGTACAAGGCTCTCTATGAGGACTGCAAGGCCTTTGAAAAGCGCCGTAGCGCCCTCCGTGGAGAGGACAAGACAATAGCCGGGGGGATAAGCTCAGTCAAGAATCTTGTCGAATCGTTCGAACACAAGAGCGTGGATGTCGAGGTCAGGGACGGCAAAATCATCGTCGCCTTCCGTAACCTTGACAAAGCAACGGTAACCATTACCCCAGAATCTTCGAAGAGCAAAACCCTCAGGTCGTTTGAAGTCAAAAACCCTGCAAAGAGGTTCTATCTCAGCGATACCGTATCGGTTAATATCCCGAAGGTCGATGACGGGGAATATCTGATTACCGCCACCGCCCCCGGAAAGATATCTTCGGATTGCCCGTACGAGCAGCTTACCCTTTCCGTCGCCCTCAAGGAAAAGACAATTTACGTGGCGGATTACAAGAGCGGCGAGCCTGTAAAGCGGGTCCATCTTACCCTTTCCAAGAACGGAAAAACCGTGAAGGAAACGGATATGGGCCTTGACGGGAAGGGGTTCGCGGCGCTTCCGAAGGAGTTCGCCGGCGCGATTGTGCGGGGAAGCCGCTATGGGCTTACGGTCACATCGAAATACACGGACGGCCGTATCCGGAAATCTCCGGTGCTCAGCCTCTGGGGCTACTCATCCTCGTCCGGACGGACCACTGCCGATACCCGCCGCTATTGCAACATCTACCCTGACAGGGGCGCGTTCAATCCCGGCGATACCGTCCGCTTTGCCGCGATTGCCCGGAAAGGGTCCCGCGAAGGAGCGGTGTCCGTACTCGCTTCTTACCCCCTGAAGGCTGTATTCTACGACAGCGAGAACAACGAGATTGAATCACTTTCGCTCAAGACCGGGGACCTCGGGACTGCGGAAGGATCATTCGCCATTCCTGAGGATGTCCGCGGTGGAATGTTCCGGATTGCGATTGAGGAAAAAAGCGGAAAAGTACTCGATTCGAGGTCTGTCCGGGTGGACCGCTTCGTCCTCCCTTCGTATGACCTTGAATTCACCCCCGTCGGGGAGGTCGTCCTTCCCGGAGATTCCGTGAAGATTGCCGGCCGGCTTGTCAGCTATTCCGGCCACAGCCTTTCCGCTGCGAAAATGGACGTCCGGGTCCATCGCTGGGGGGATGATCAGTTCCTCTCGGAGATAGAGCCCGAATCCGACGGATCCTTCTCATTCCGGTTTCCCACGGTTTCTGAGGGGTGGTATACCGTCTCTGTCCGTGTTACGGATGCAACGGGGGAAACCCAGGAATTCAACACCCACGTAACCGTGGTGTCGAAATTCAGGGTCTTCACCGGAGTGGATTCCGGGGCCGCGGAAGGGGAATTCTCCCTTATCGAAGACAACGTCGTCCGCCGTCCCTGGAGGCCATATTACAACCGCCCCGGAAGGACCATCGTGACAGGCGCTTCGTTCACTTTCTCCTCAAGGGCCAACGACGGGAACGGGGAAGTCCTGCCTCTTGACATCACCTATCGTCTCGTCAATGAGGCCGGGAAGGCGGTAAGAAGCGGTTCTTTCCCTTCGGGGGAGAGCAGCGAGGTTTCTCTGGAGGGGCTTTCTTCCGGACTTTACAGTCTTGTCTGCGGCGCTACAAGCCGGACCGGCAGGGCGCTCGACGTGGAGGAATCCACTACGTATATCCTTTATGTTCCGGAGTCCGCGAAGACTCTGGACGCTCCCGTTGAGCGTGTGTTCATTACCGGAAATCAGGAAGTTCCGGAGGGTGGAAATGTGGAACTCAGGATGGGCTCTGCGAACGGGCCCGTATGGGCTGTGGTGATGCTTACGGGGCTTAATGGCGAGGTGCTGGAGTCGCGTATGGTCCGTCTTGACGGAAACCGCGGGAAGGCAGGGTCGCTTGCCTCCGTATCCTTCCTCTACAGGGTCTCCTACCCGGAATCCGTGCGGCTTTCGGTGTTTTATTTCAAGGGCGGAGAGTCTGTCCGGTTCGACCGGGAATTCCATCGCCGCTCCTCTATGAATGACCTTACTCTTAAATTCACCTCGCTCCGCGAAAGCGCGAGGCCGGGGGAGACGTGCACGGTTACGCTGCAGACTGAGCCCGGCGTGGAGGCTGTGGTATCCGTCTATGACAAGAGCGTGGACCGGATATCCGGCAACTGGTGGAATATCGTAAGGCCTATCCGTCTGGAAGCGGCCTATGTCGCCTTTGATGCAGCTTGCGGCCGCGTCAGTACCTCGTACGACGAAGGCCCTGTGCCCGTCGGGTACGCGATGGCAAAAAATACGGTCGCGCTCCGGTCTGCCGCGCCCGTTATGGATTATATGTCGATTCAGGATGACGAGGTGGCCGTCCCGGAATCGGCTGAGGCGGAAGAAGCGGATGGGGCTACTCCTTCTCGGGACATCCCGGTCCGTGAGAAGATGGAGAAGACACTCGTGTTCTACCCTTCGCTCCGCTCCTCTTCCTCCGGCGAACTCAAGTTCGATTTTACGGCTTCTGATAAGCTTTCAACCTATAAGATAAAGGTTTACGCCCACGACAAGTCGATGAGGAACACCCTCTCGGAGGCGGAGATTATGATCACGATCCCGGTGAAGGTCTCTCTCGTTGAACCCCGTTACCTTTATGACGGGGACGTCGCCCGCGTACGCGTCGCCGTCTCTTCGGTTGAGACGGTTCCGGTGGAGGGATGGCTGTATCTTGAGCAGTTCGCCTCTTCCGAGTGGAAGGGCGTAACGCCTGTACGTACCTCCAGGAAGAAGGTTACCGTTCCTCCCGGCGGGACGGTGTATGAGGAGTTCGAGGTTCCCGGAGCGGCGGCGGGCGGCGCGTCCGGCATTATGGGCCTCAAGGCGACAATCGATGCGGAAGGCTGCTCTGATGCCGTCTTCGTGAGCCTTCCGGTCTATCCTGACGCCCAGACCCTGACGGAATCTCACTCTGCGGTTCTCCTTTCAGGAATGTCCAAGGGTATTCTTCTGGATGATCTCCGCGACCGCTTCGTGAATGTCTCCGGGAATAAGGCCTCAGTCCGGGAAATCTCCCTTCTGGATATGGTGAAGGATGCCGTTCTGTCCCATATGGACCCTGCCTCGGAAAACGTCCTGGACCTTAGCGAAGCCCTGTATGTAAGGCTCCTGAGTTCCAAACTGTCGGGGGTTTCCGTCTCTTCCGAGGTTATCTCCGACGAGGCTCTCCTCGAAAAGATTATGGCCTGCCGGAACGCTGACGGCGGATTTGCCTGGTTTGAAGGGATGAACTCCAACCTTACCATTACGGCTGTACTCCTCGAGCGGCTTGGAAAACTCCGCGACCGCGGCTTCTCCGTTCCGGATCTTACGGAAACGGTTAAGTATCTGGACCAGAGGATGTTCGGGACCGTCAGCGGCCGCTGGTACGGCTACCTCTCCGAGGAGCAGTATATGTTTGTCAGGTCAATGTATCCGGCGGTTCCGTTCGCCTACAAACCATCGACCAAGGAGGAGACCAAGGCCTTTATGGAATTCCAGAAGCGCGCATCGGCCTATCTTGCCCCCAAGGCTTCCGGTTCCATCGGCCTTACGGGCTATATCCTCGGAAAGGTCCGGCGGATCCGTACGCTTGAGAACCTCCTTGCCGTAGCGGAAGGAAAGACGCTCTCTTCCGCCTGGGGCGTTACCCTCGGGGCAAAGTCGAAGTTCGAAAAGACGATAAGGCGCGACAGCGAGTCGCTCGTAGAATATGCGGTGGAACATCGCGACGGCGGCTGGTACTACCCCAATGCAGTTATGCCCTGGCGGGGCCTTCTCGAAAGCGAGGCTTATGCCCATTCGATGATATGCGACCTTCTCACTTCCTACCGCCCGTCCATCGCTGACGGTATCCGTATCTGGCTTATGCTCCAGAAGGAGACTCAGAAATGGGATGCGGACCCGGCCTTTGTGGATGCGATAACTTCTGTCCTTGACGGCGGCGAGGAGGTTCTTGCAACCAAGGTCGTAGCCCTCAGCGCCACCTTTACGGCGCCTTTCGCTGACGTTAAGGCTTCCGGCAACGGATTCACTGTGACAAGGAAGTTCTACACGGCTTCTGACCGCAGGGAAATCCGCCCCGGCGACCCCGTTTCCGTCGGCGACCGGATCACGGCGGAATACACCGTCTGGAGCCAGGAGAACCGGAGTTTTGTCCGGCTCACTTCGCCCCGCGAAGCCTGCCTGAAGCCGGCGGACCAGCTCTCCGGCCACATCTGGTGGGGCCGCGGTTCCCGCTACCGCGCGGTATATCCGGAGCGTACGGAGTATTGGTTCGAGGTGTTCCCTGAGGAGACGTCGGTTATCCGTGAGGACTTCTTCGTGGAACGTGCCGGCGCCTTCACCGCCCCGGTGGTCGAGGTGGAGTCTCTCTATGCGCCTCACTACCGCGCGAACGACTCCCGTCCGGGACTTTTCGAAGTACGGTAGTGTCCTTCGGGCCCATATGAATATCGTTACGGCCATACTAGATGTGCTCGCACCCCGGCATTGCCTCGTGTGCGGGCGCATCCTGGGCGTGAACGAATCCCACCTGTGTCTCCACTGCGACTCCGACATCCCTCTGACCTGGTCCTGGACCCACGAGCGTAACCCCATCGCCGATGCCTTCAACGAAGCCCTCGCCGCGATGTCAGCTGACGCGGTGCCGGCGGTGTATTTCCGGGCGGCGGCGCTGATGTACTATCGTGAGGGTGACGGGTACAGGAATATCCTGAGGGCCCTGAAGTACGACGGAGATGTACGTGCCGGGAGGAAGTATTCGAGGATGCTGGGAAAATTCCTTTCATCCGGCGGGCTGTACAGTGACGTGGACCTTGTCGTTCCCGTGCCGCTCCACTGGCGCCGCCTCCTCTCCCGAGGCTACAATCAGTCCGCCGTTATCGCTCGCGAAATAGCCCGTTCCCTAAACGCGACCTACGCCCCTTCCGTCCTCCGCCGTACACGCCGCACGACGAGTCAGGTCCATCGGACCTTTTCCGAGCGGAGCCGAAACGTCCTCGGCGCCTTCTCCGCCGGGAAGATTCCTCCCACGACGCGGCACATCCTCATAGTCGATGACACCTTCACAACCGGCAGCACCCTAGCGGCCTGCACCCTGGCCCTTCTTAAGGCTCTCCCCGCAGATTCAGGCATACGTATATCCGTCGTCACCCTCGCAAAGGTAGACAACTGACAAACCTCTGCCCGTTATTCCCCGGAATTTTCTATATTTGCAAGAATGAACGACCTTGCAATTTTTACCGTGACGTCCGGGCTCCACGATGAAGCCTCGGTGTCCCGCCTTACAGACGATTTTTTAAAGGAAATATTTCCTGATGGAAGGTATGACTTCCCCGGAGCGGACTTTTCAAGCTTCGGAGAGCGCCCCCTGGACCTTATTTACATCCGTACCGGAGGAGCGGAGGGGCTGTTCCTCCGCCAGCTTCCGGAGCTTCTCGAGAGGGGAGCGAGAAGGTTCCTTCTCCTTACTTCCGGAAAGAGCAATTCCCTTGCCGCCTCCCTCGAAATCCTCTCGTACCTGAGACAGAAAGGCCTTTCCGGCGAAGTTGTCCACGGAAACGCAGAGACGGTCCGTAGGCGCATCGGCCTTCTGATGCGGGCTGAAAAGGCGCGGAGGGAACTTGCGGGGAAAAGGATAGGCATAATCGGGAAGCCGTCGGACTGGCTTATCGCAAGCGGATATGACACGGAGGCGATAAGGAAGAAATTGGGAGTGGAAGTTTCGGACATTCCGCTCGAGGAGCTCCTCGCGGAGATGAAATCCGTCGCCGCCCCCGAAGCTCCGGCGCTTCCGATGAAAACGGACATCTCCGAATCCCTTCCAGGGGCGATGCAGATACTTGAAGGCCTGAGGGCGCTTGTCAGGAAACAGGGGCTGGGGGCGCTGACGCTCCGCTGCTTCGACCTTCTTACGGCAGTCCGTAATACCGGCTGCCTCGCCCTTTCAGTGCTAAACGGCGAAGGCCTTCCCTCCAGCTGCGAAGGCGATGTCCCCGCCCTTGTTACGATGATGATTTCGAAGGCACTTACCGGAAAAACCGGCTTCCAGGCAAATCCAGCCCATATCGACGTCGCCTCCGGAGAAATCCTTTTCGCCCATTGCACAATCGCGACGGACCTTGTGGACTCGCTCACTTACGACACTCATTTCGAGTCCGGAATCGGAGTCGGGCTCCACGGACATTTCCCGGAAGGACCTGTTACCGTATTCAAGGTATCCGGGGCACTCGACCGATATTTCGTCTCCGAGGGAACGCTTCTTCGGAATCAGTATGAGGACAACCTCTGCAGGACCCAGGTGATACTCCGTCTCCCGCCCGAGGACGCCTCCTACTTCCTGAAGGATCCTATCGCCAACCATCACATCATTATACCGGGCCGTCATAAAGCCCTCATCGAACAGTTTATATGTGGATTATCCTAGGGGCCGCAATCGCGCCCGCAATAATGCTGCTGTACTATGTCTACAGCAAAGACTTCAACCCTGAACCCAAGAAGATGGTTTTCAAGGGGTTCCTCTTCGGAGGCATTGCTACATTCGTCTCAACTCTCATTTCCGGTCCGCTCCTGAATCTTGGATTCTACACCAATGAGCCCACGACCTTCCTCGAGGCGGCGAAGATTTCCTTCTTTGGCGCCGCGATTCCGGAGGAACTGGCGAAACTGTTTATGCTGTGGCTGCTTCTGCGTAAGAGCGCGGAGTTCGACGAGAGGTATGACGGGCTGGTATATGCCGCGTCGATAGGCCTTGGCTTCGCCTGCCTGGAGAACCTGATGTATGTGCTGTCTTCCGGAAGCTCCTGGTTCTATGTGAGCGTCTCCAGGGCGCTTTTTGCCGTGCCCGGACACTTCGCTTTCGCTATCGTGATGGGCTATTATTATTCGAGAATCAAGTTCGGCGGCGGGGAGACGTCCGACAAGGTGAAGGTATGGCTCTATCCCGTCATCCTTCACGGAGTTTACGACACCCTTGCATTCTCCTCGTCCATCACTCCGGCCCTTTCCGGCATAATCTCGCTGGTTCTTATCGCCTTTTGCTTCTGGCTGTTCAAGGCGACACGCAAACGTATCCTCTCGGAGGCTGCTTCTGCACGGGCAAGCCGGCCGCTCTTTTTCGACCCGCGTCTTGACGACGGTTCGCCTGACGAGCAGTAGGGTGTCTGTCCTACGGGTGGACCAGCGTTCCTACCTTTTCTCCGTCAAGAATTCTCCTCAGGTTCCCGGGGGCGTTCATATCGAACACGATGATGTTCATTCCGCCGTCGCGGCACATAGAGAATGCTGTCTGGTCCATCACGCGGAGATTCTTTGAGATAGCCTCGTCGAAGGACAGTTCATCGTATCTCGTCGCGGAGGGGTCTTTTTCCGGGTCAGCCGTATAGACTCCGTCCACACGGGTGCCTTTCAGAAGGGCATCGGCCTTGATCTCAAGGGCGCGGAGCGCAGCGCCGGAGTCCGTTGTGAAGAAGGGATTGCCGGTTCCGCCGGCGATGAGGGCTACGCCGCCCCTTTCAAGGACTTCGACGGCCTTGTCCCTCATATAATACTCTGCCATAGGCTCCATGGGCGTGGAAGTAAACACCTTCGCCTCTACGCCTTCCTCTTTGATGAAGATTGAAAGGGCGAGGGAATTGATCACGGTTGCGAGCATTCCCATCTTGTCGCCGTCAACGCGGTCGAAGCCTTTTCCCGTGCCTTGAAGGCCGCGGAAAATGTTTCCTCCGCCGTTTACGATTGCAACCTGAAGACCAGCCTTTGCCGCCTCAGCGACCTCTTTTGCAGCTTTGCGGAGGGCGTCCGTGTCAAGGCCCTTGCCGCTGTTTCCTCCCAGCGATTCTCCGCTGAGCTTAAGAAGAACTCTCTTGTACATATATTGTTTTGTTTTAATTCCCTTTGGTCCCCTTTGGCCGTCTATTTCCCGAACTTGGTGAATTTCTTCGGGCCGGACTGGGACTGTCCGGTGCGAAGCGCGGCATCGAACCCGCCAAACCCACCGGATGGTTTGGGCTGCTGAGGCTTCGGCGCCGGGACGTTTTGATGGGCTTCTCCACGGTACGGGCTCCCTTTGAAGTCAAAGGGATACTTCTCGCCGCCAATGCCCACAAGCTCGAACAGTGAGCTGCTGAGGTCATTGCGGAATACCTTTGCCGCGAGATCAGCTATAACCGTTGCGGCAATCTGCACGTCACCTATTTCGGAGACGAGCCCGGGGACGCCGGCTGTCGTCCTCCGGAGGAAGCTGTCACCGTAATCTAGGGCGCTCAGGTCCATCATAGGCACATTGACAAGGAAACTCGCACGCTCTACGGCATCTGACCGGGATTCTCCCTTGAAACGGTCCCGAATATCGTCCACATAGGCTTTCGCCTCAATGAGGCCCACTCCGGTCGCCTCCTTGTACTTCTTTACGGCCCAGAGGGGATTTCCTGCCTTTATGTCAGCGAGAAGTTCCTGGTCAAAGGCGGACAGGCTGGCCGTAATGTCTTCATCCTTGAGCTCAGCGGTGACTCTTATGTACGGCTGGGGGTCCCTCGGAGAGGCATAGATATCCATCCGTACTCCTCCACCGGGGACCTTGGCTTCCATCTGGGCAAGGGTGGTGAGGTTATTGACTACTCCGTTGAGATTCTGAAGTGGTGCGTTTCCCGCATTCAGGGATTCTCCGCACTTCGGACAGATACTCACCTTGTCGGAGATAAGGGCGTTGCAGTGGGGGCATCTGATGATCATAGTGTTACATTCTAGGTGATTACAAATATAACCAATATTTTGAAACTTCAAGGAAACATTTTATCTTTGTGGGTTACTAAACAGAACCAGAAACGGCATTATGGCAAATTTCTTTACATCTTCCATCGGGAAGAAATTCATCCAGAGCATCTCCGGTGCGTTCCTTATCATTTTCCTCCTGCTTCACGGAACAATCAATTTCTTTTCCGTCATTGATTCCTTCAAAGGACAGTTCGGAAAGGTGGCCGATGATGCAGTAAGATTCAGCGCGGGAGACGGCTGGTTCCAGCTGGGCTGCGACTTTATGAGCACTCCCGTCATTGACATTATGGTTCCCATCCTTGCTCTTGGATTTGCCGTCCATATCCTCTGGGGATGCTGGCTCACGGTTGACAACTACCGCCGGCGCGGCGGACTGAAGCGCTATGAGGTCGCTTCCAAGGCCCAGAACGACTCCTGGTCTGCAAAGAATATGGCGGTCCTCGGAGTCATTATCCTCGGATTCCTCTGCTTCCACCTGACTCATTTCTGGGCCAAGATGCAGCTGCAGGAATTCCTCGGCGCTGAGGCGGAGAATCCTTATTACCTGCTTCTGAACACCTTCCGTCACTGGTGGGTCCTGGCTCTTTACATTGTATGGTTCTTCTTTATCTGGCTTCACCTGAACCACGGTTTCTGGTCGATGTTCCAGACTATCGGATGGAACAACAAGAAATGGCTCCCCCGCCTGAAGGTTATCGGCATCGTGGTGAGCTCGCTCATCATCCTCCTTTTCGTCGCGACCGCAGTCAACGCCTTCATCGAGGCTAACTTCGTGACAGCATCCGCTCAGTACACCAAGCCGCTTCTCGAGGCCATCGCAGCCCTGTAACTTTGCAACCAGGTTGCACTCCATATGATGTACCTTTGCCGAAAACAAAGGTACATTTTTATTATGGCACACGAGCATAGTCACGAGCATAATCACCACGAAGAGCATAGTCACGAGCATAATCACCACGAAGAGCACGGGCACGAAGAGCACGGGCACCATCACCATCACGAAGAAGGCGGAATAAAGGAGAGTATCGTAAAGATTGCCGTCGCGACAGTACTTCTCATTGCGGCGGTCTTTGTCGAGAAATACGCCGGCCTTAAAACCTGGCAGCAGCTGCTTGTTTTTCTGGTCCCGTATCTTGTCGTAGGATGGGAAACAATCAGGGAGGCGGCGGAGGGGCTTCTCCACGGAGAGGCTCTCAGCGAGGATTTCCTTATGACGATAGCGACTCTTGGCGCCCTCGGGATTGGCTTTATGCCTGGGGCGGAGCCCCAGTTCGCGGAGGCGGTATTCGTAATGCTGTTCTTCCAGGTGGGCGAACTTTTCGAGTCCATCGCGGAAGGCCGTTCCCGCCGCTCGATCCAGCACCTTCTGGACATCCGTCCGGATTCTGCCAATCTGGAAAGGGACGGCGTCGTTACGGTGGTGAGTCCTGAGACGGTAAAAGTTGGGGATGTCATTGTTATCAGGCCCGGCGAGAAGGTTCCTATGGACGGGGTCGTGATCGAGGGCGCATCGGCTCTCAACACGGTCGCCCTCACGGGCGAGAGCCTCCCCAGGGAAGTGTCTGAGGAGGATTACGTCCTTTCCGGCTGTGTCAACGTATCGGGCGTTCTCCGTGTCCGCGTGGAGAAGGAATTCGGCGAGTCCACGGCATCGCGGATTATCGACCTTGTCGAAAACGCTTCCGGGAAGAAGGCCTCCGGCGAGAGGTTTATCACCCGTTTTGCAAAGATCTATACTCCGGTTGTCGTAGCTCTTGCGGTGATACTTGCAGTGGCGCCTCCGCTCTTTGGTATGGGCCCCTTTACGATATGGCTTTACAGGGCTCTGATGTTCCTTGTCGTCTCTTGCCCTTGCGCCCTTGTCATCTCCGTTCCCCTTACGTACTTTGGCGGAATCGGCGGGGCTTCGCGTAGCGGAATCCTCATCAAGGGTGCAAGCTATATGGACGTACTTTCAAAGCTCCGTACCGTCGTTTTCGACAAGACCGGAACCCTTACCGAAGGCGTCTTCGAAGTTACTGCGGTCCATCCCGAGTTCCTCGACGAAAAGCATCTCCTCCATCTCGCGGCCCACGTCGAACGCTTCTCCACCCACCCCATTGCCGCCGCTCTCCGCGCTGCATATCCGGAGGAAAGTGACGATTGCGAGGTGGGAAGCATCCGGGAAATCGCGGGCAAGGGAATCACCGCGGTCATCAATGGAAAGAAAGTCGCGGTCGGGAATCCTGCTCTTATGGACCTCGAGGGTGCGGCGTGGCATAACTGCCACAAGAGCGGAACGGTCATCCACGTCTCCGTTGACGGGGTCTATGCCGGCCACATCGTAATCTCCGACCGCGTAAAGGCCGATGCTGCAGAGGCCGTCGCGGCTCTCAAGGCCGCCGGAGTCAGATCGGAAGAGCACACGTCTGAACTCCAGT
>CALCEJ010000082.1 GCA_937900465.1 uncultured Bacteroidales bacterium
GGTGTCATTTTGGTGGTGACACCTACCGCAATCCAATACAGATATACAAGAGGGGAATCAGAACATCTCCCGGATGACAGAGTTAGCGCTTGTAGAACCAGGGAGCAAGACCTACAGCTTCGCCGAAAGCCTCCTTGCCGTCGGGAGAGACGCAGAGGTCAAAATCGCAGAGGTCAAGCGCGATCTCACGCGTATTCTCAGCCCATCCCCACATCCTGAACTTGAAATTGAATGGATCTGCCCGGTATTCGGGATCTGTTTCAACAGGCTCCTTGCCCATCTTGAGCATATCGCTTACACTGTACATCTTGTAGGGACTCCTGACAGTGAATGTCTCGGGGTCCATTGAGCCGTAAGAGTAGTCCCAGGTCTCGTCGTAATCACCGGAAGGAGGGCCGAAACCGTTCCAGCCAAAAGACCCGTCCGCATCAATGTACAAACCGGAGAAAATATGGTCATCATCCGTTTCTATGTGGAGTTTACCGTCGTTAAGTGTGAACGTACCCTGAATATGATAGCCCCACATTGGAACGTACAGGTCAATGATATTCCCGGAAACTACCATACAAATCCTGTAATCTACCTCCCGGGTATATTCCGCAGGCTTCACACCATTGCGCGGAGCATCCCAGCGGCCATCTCCAAGGGGAGCGGAAACAACTGTGGCGCCCTCTTTCCGGTAGCTTTCATAGGAAAGCATACCTTCAAATTCCTCTACCAGGACAAGCCAGGCTTTACCACCAATGAGAAGGGCTTTGACGGTACTGGGGTCGCCGGAAGAGGGAGTAAAGGAAATAGTATTGTCTGACTCATTGAAAGACCACGTTCCCGATGAGCTTTCTCCCCATCTGTCTTCAGTGTAAGAGCCGTTTTCGTTAAAGATTAACGAAACATCCTCGCCAGCGTACCAGCTGCCGACAAAATCAGCGGAAGTGACCTTGGCGTCAGCAGGCGTTACGGAGTCGTCGGTTTTGTCGGTTTTGTCACAGCCTGAAGCAAGAAGCGCAATACAGGCAAAAACTGCAAATAGATGATTCTTTGACATAACGATCAGTTTTTGTTGAACAGTGCAAATGTAGTAATTCAACGACGATAGCAACTGACAAATCAAAGACTGTGACTGGCAATTCATTAAATTATGTCAGACAATAAGCCGCTCATCCCGGAAGCACAGGACAGGGAAAGCTGGAAGAACCCAAGCGAAGAATAGGAAAATCTAAGCAAAAAAACTGGGCTCGTGTTACAAAATTAAAAGTTTAGATTTTGAAACACTATCGGGCTCTGGAGGGTGTGTAAAGCAGGTAAGTAAGAGATATTTTAGCTGTCGTGGGACGGAAAAAGACATTGGAAGCCTCCTCCTTGACAACAAGAAGATCCGTAGCTTCAGCGTTATAAATGCGATACTGAGAAAATACAGGACCAAAGCCGAGTTCTGTTGTGAGTCTCCACCACGGCCCTATCGCCAGTGAATAGCCACCGCCGAACGAAAGTTTAAACTCTTCTCCCTGGACACCGTCAGGATTCCAAAGGGCAAAATCATAATAGCCGGCTCCGGCCGAAGCGCTCGCGAACCATCCGCGAAGAACTTCATCATTCCTATACTCCCACGGCTTAAAGTAATAACGGGCACCGACATCCAAATGTGCAAGCTGGAAAGCGAAATTGATATCGCGATTCTTCCACCAAGGCATTACATAATCAGCGGTAATTTCCCAATGTTTTCCAACAGGGATAGAAAGCGATGCATTAATTCCGGTCAGAGCATCGAAGAGCAAGTTGGTACCAAGACCGAAAGATACGGTCTGGGATCTTGAGGCGACCTTAACATCCACAGGAACGCTATCCTCCACAGGAACGCTATCCTCCGCGGGAACTTGCTCTACCGGAGGAAGTACCTCCGTAGAAACATCCGCGGGAACTTGCTCCTCATCAGGAACCGTCTCTTGAGATAGCGGCTTATCCGTTTCTTCTACAATAACGGTTGTTTCAGGGGGTTCATCTGACGCTCCAGACACCTCCGGCAACTCTGTGTCTTCCACATTATCCGGTTTTTCAAGCTGCTGCGGAGTCTCATTATTATGTTCCGGCCGCATATGATCATCATCAAGGACAATCTTGACAGCGCATAGCGCAAGCATCTGATCACCCTTCAGCGCATACCAGGTATTTCCGCCACCAAGGGCTAAGAGAGCACGTTTTTTCTGGGCAGACGAGAGGCTTTGGTCCTTGAGAATCTCCAAAACGGAAGCCTTGTCATCTCCATAGTATGAATTTTCAACTGTCGCGACGAATTTATCCCAATCTACACCACCACTTGAAATAGATATTCTATCTGACTGATAATGAAGAACATTTGCTATATAATCCCTTACATTCCGAGCTCTGGCAAGAGAAAGTTTTTCATTTGCAGCTTCGCTTCCGTCCGGCGAATAATAACCTATAATATTAATTGCACCAGAATAACCGTCGTCGATCCTGCTTTTCACGGCATCGAGCGTAGAAATATTACCTTCCGTAAGATCCAGCTGGCGATAACCCCTCCGGAACAGAACCAGATCCTTATCCTGCGGCTCCACCTCAAGGACAACCCGGATCTCTGTTCTCCTCAGGGAAGGAAATGCGTTTTTCACGAGATCGTCCCAGGCCTCCCCTACCCACAGTTCCTGGAGCTGCACCTTCCGGTTCTTTCCAGCTGCCCGGATAATCTGAAGTGCCTCCTCCTTCCAGGGTTTGTCTGAACGAAGCAGATAAGCGGACACGCCTTGCCAGTCTTCATCTACAGTCTTTCTAACAA
Organism: uncultured Bacteroidales bacterium; assembly: GCA_937900465.1. Taxonomy (GTDB): domain Bacteria; phylum Bacteroidota; class Bacteroidia; order Bacteroidales; family UBA932; genus Cryptobacteroides. Next base: position 2,795 of record CALCEJ010000082.1, read on the forward strand.
AAACGGAATCAGGAAGAGAATAACGATGCTTCAGAAAATCGACGGCAAGACTAGCTCTTTCACCGACAAGGCGCTTATTTACAGCGAACGGGCCCTCGGGAGAAGAATATGACAAAACCTCAATCCGAGAAACGGGTGCGTCTGATCCAAAAACGGAATCCAAAGTACTGACAGCCTTCTTGTTCCCGCGGTAATCAGGATTGACATCAGTCTTACCGACGCCATAGCTGATCTTTGCCGATACGCTTCTCTCCACGGGTTCAGCGAAAACCGAAGCGCCGCTGAGCACAGCCAGGAGCGAGACAAACGGTATGAGGAGTTTCCAATTCAAAAAAAGTACGCCTTTTACAAGACGTACAAATTTAATTTAATTTTTGGAACATCACAAAAATTTTAGAGCATAATTGCAACTGCGTCCCCAAAATATTTGATTTTTAAAAACAGTCCGAGATTTGTGGGCCTGTTTGCTGCCGCCCGGAGCTGGCGGATATCATCAAAATAAAACGTATAAACCTTATCCCTCGTATCTTCTACTGTTTCACCGGCGTCTTCCATTGTGGGCTTACTGATAAGAGTAGTCACAAACCAGAAGTTCCACGGATTCCCGTCTGCATGATAATTCCACTCGAGGCGATCCCCTGCAGCGGTTGTAAACGACATTCCCGAGAGGGTTTCACCGTCGAGAGTGGAGCCATTCTCTGTTCCACCCATGGCCACGGCAACATTCTGGACCGTTTCCTCAACAGTGGAAATGCCGGAAGAGCGACGTTCAACCATAAAAGGATTAAGCGTAATGGAAGCCATACGAATATTGATGGGATACAGTCCCAGAGGATAATCACCGGGGATTCTGACATCCATCTTGTACGTAGGGCAGGACATTCCGTTAACAGTGCGAGACCCTCCTGTTGGCACAAGCTCCAACTGCGAGGCACCTGACGGGAGAAAGATGAACTTGTCGATAGTATATACGTTTATGAAACGTGTCATACCGGTAAGTTTGTCCTTCAACTCGATCTGGCCTCCCTGAAGGGCTGAATTGATGGATGTTCCAAGAGTGAAAGTAATGGCTCCCTTGAATACTGTCCCGTTATTGCTTACCTCAGAAACAGCAACAGTCTGATCCGCGAATGAAGGACGGACATCTTCTGTCCAGGCGGCCTTAAAATCCGTAGCCTCAACGGCATCGGTATTTTCTCCGGACGCCAGGGCAGTATAGGTAAAGTATACTGTCTGCGTGGTTCCCGAAAGGGCCGGATCCTGGAATATAATGGAGGTCTCTCCCTGTACAGAGAGTTGGAAACGTCCATCATTTACCGCAGGGACTTCTTCACTGATTGTTACCGTCTGGTTGTTTGCGTATGTAACGGAATTAACGGCATCCTCAAAGGTGGCATACCCAAGCCCCTCCCACGGAATTCCGAAAATATCCAGGATATAATTGTGGTTCCTGTATATTTTGCACGGCTCCTGACTCTCGTTGAGCATCATCAGAGTGTGGTATTTTGTCTTCGGAGTAGCCTGACCGTCTATCTGATACACTACCTTGAGGATTATCTTTGGAGGGTTGCTCTCCAGATTTTGATCCTCAAAGAGGAAAAGAGGGGCATCAATGGAATTGGTCCCGTCATATATCTGCATCATATCCCCCTCGACTGCCGTGTAACGACTGGCATCTGCCTTATCGTACTGTGTAAGGCGATCTTCCTTAAGTGCCGGAGAACTCGATGCATCAAAGTATCCGGCAAAGTGATCATCCTGGTTTTCATCGTGATATGGCGCCAGATATCCTTTGTTCAGGCCGTTTGACAGAATCCAGGAGATTGACTGTATGGTGTAGTCAGTTTGGTTCTTATCTATATTGTACTGACGCCCGCCGATAGTGATCTTACCGCCGGAAATAGTGTAGGATGTACCGTTCACAGTAACAGTCTTGCCATCTTCAACATCCGTGGCAGAACGCTTGAAATCAAGCATATAGCCAAAATCAACCCTTGCACGGTCACGCACCAGATGGATGTTGTGTCCGGCCTGTTTTGAATATGTAACAGTACCTGTGACAGGATCGGTGACGGCAAGAGCAAGCCAAGCTTTCATATCCTCGGAACTCTGTTCGCCGTGGAAGCCCCAATAGCAGATTGTACGGTCTTCAGTGGCGCTTACCGTCATTTTGGTGGATTTTATGAGAGTGTTTTCGTTGCCGCCAATCTGGTCGTTGCCGGGAATATTTGAAGGGGCATACCCATCGGCGAGGCCGATTCCGACATTTCCCACAAAGTGAATCCGGGCGGTGCGGGAAGGCACTGTTCCTTCAAAGAGATCGCGTCCCCGGCACGAAAGACCGTCGTGGGTGAAAGGAACCTCTGAGCCTATAAGGGTAGCTTTGCGCCAGCCCAGGTAAATGCCTTCACGGGTGAAGCATATAAGGTAGAGGGTTTTGATATAGTCTGAAGGGTCCTCATCTCCACCGACGACGCTGGCCTTTGTTGAGAATGTCATCTTCTCCCCGGGAAGGTCAAAGCCGATACGAACCTGCATTTCGGGTTCGTCCAGTCCGAGTTCCTTCACAATGGGGTCTACAGTATCCACCTCCCTCATACAGGAGGAGGCAAAAAGGGCAAAAACCGCCAGTAAAGCGAGGATATATGAGAAACGCTTGATCATCAGTCGGTTTTATTAAGCTTATTCACTTCATCCATGGTAAGGTCTCGGACGCAGCGGGTGAAAGTATTGTTGGTGCCGGAAGCGTAAGCCTGATATCTGTTACCATCCAGGGCCCAGTAATACCGGCCGGCAAGCACTCTGACCATTGTCACAGAATAACTTGCGGCGCCCTCGGTCTGGTACTTGATGATAGTTTCAATCTCTGCCTTTGTGGGAAGACGCCAGCCAACATATCTGGTTCCGTCAGTCCCGACTTCCATATATGTTCCGCAATGCACTGCGGCAGTTGCAGCAGTATAAGCGCCTCCGCTAACAGCACCAAGCTGGGATGCAATCATAAATGCCGGGGAACATACGTCGTCCTGAGACTGGTAATTGGCATCCAGAACCGGCCTTCCTATAGCATACTCGTCACTGGTGGATGTGAGCTGGATAACGTACATCTGCGGGTTTGTAAGGTTGCTGAAGCTGTTGTCGGTGTGGTACGTTGAGCCACCTGAATCAATGGGATTGGAAACGTCGTTTGCAAATACCTTTGCATAGAAGCCAATGTCGTCGTAAGTTGTTGTGCCGGTATGGTTTTCCCAGTCTACCCAACTTCCTGTAGAAGGAACATTCACTGTAACATCCCTATAGTATCCACGTGCGTAATAATGAGTTTTCTTATACTGTGAACGATAATAGTTTGTCCACCTGTAACGCGTTGAGCCATTACCCCCGGTACCTGTATTACCTCGCCAGTCATAGTTGTCGGTCCCTCCGTTCATACGCGTATCACCCCAATACCAGAATCCGTCAGCACCCAGGGCTGCATTGGCTTCACCGTCTGTATTGTACCTGTCCACGCCCTGAGCAACATAGTTCCTGTATTGGGTCTGGACAGTGGAGCCGTTTGTTCCGGTGGTATAATTCACGCGATAATCTCCGGAATCATGGTCCGAAGGGGTACCATCATTATTAACCGCCGTGGACTTACCTTCAATTGCATTATTATACTGGTCCAGCGTACATTCCACATTATCCTCATACCCGTCCCAACTTGTCCAGCCATCGGCTGCAGGATTGAATGAATACTCCCTGACGGTTCCGCTCGAGTAACTCTCGTTCCATTTGGAAGACCATAAGCCCGTGAAGGACTGTATGTTATCCAGCGGGAAATGGCGGACCGTAATGGTGACCGGATCCACACCGGTTGCGTTCTTGAGGTAAACGGTAAATGACATATCCTTTACCGCACGACTGGCAAGGGCTTCGGATTCCACCCTGATAAGCCCGTTCGGGGTAAGGGTAATTGTGACTTTTTCTCCCTGGGCGGTAGATCCGGAAGGTGCTGTGGAGGTAATGACTATATCTCTCTTGCCGTCAGTATTTGCATCCGTCGCCGTAACAAGCGTACCGGAATCATTTCTCACCTGTTTGGTTACCGTTCCTTTGATGTCCACGGTATTTCCCTGATAGTTCACGTAAGACACGCTGAGAGAGCTTGGATCTATATCAACAATACGGCCGTCATCTATGGATACTGACGCATACCAGAGCATCTCGACACTCTGGGTGTCATCTCCTTTCAGAACATATTCCGTAGGGACTATTGTAAGGTACTTGGTATCCGTAATCTTCACCGTAGTGGCTTCCTGGCTCATATTGGTTTCTGTCCAGGGGATTACGTGGTACTCAATCCTCAGCTGCTCGTCCTGGGCCTCGAAGGATTCATTGGAGGAGCCCAGGGAAGCTATTTCGACGTCTACGATGTAGACATTGTTGCGGTCGAGGGAAGACACCTTGGACTCATCGCACACGGGGATACGGTAGTAGCTTCGAAGCTGGTCGCCGTCGGAGTCCCGCGTATAGAAAACGGAAAGGAGGATATAAGGGATACGGCTCTCGTCAGCGCTCCAATCGATGGAGTAGGAGTATGTGACAAGAGCAAAAGTATTGTTGGTGTTATCCGGATCCGTTCCTTCCTGGAAGGGGGTAAAGTTATTGTCCAGTGTCAGAAGGGGGCTGTCAGCGGGAAGCGTATCCTCATCATAGGCTATATCTGAACCGTTAAGGTTGAAGTTAACGGCCTTCCAGCGGGGAACACCGGCGGTACGGCCTACATAAGCCATATACTCCTGGATGGAACCGTAGACAACACGCCCCTGGGCATCCTTCTCGGGTTCTGGGTCAGGATCTGAAGCGGTGGGCTCCGGCGCAAGCGGGATGGTCTTGTCATCACTGAAATTCACCGTCACGATTATCTTGGCTGCGGCCCTCTTAAGGTCCACGTCAAACACCTGTTCCGAGGAGGAAGGATTTACCTGCCATCCCTCAATCTTTCCGTCCATCAGGAAGTTTTTCTTCTCCGAGTACATGCAGTTGGACCAGTAGACGGGGTCCGTATCCGGCGGCGTATAGGTAAGGTAATACCTGTAAATGTCAGTAGAGTTGGTTTGAAGCGCCTTGAGGACGGTGAGACTCGCCGGGGCAGATGCTGCCGCGGTGTGAGGATTATTAGCCGTCACATAAATGTCGTAGGGCACTCCAACCTCATACCCCTGTTCCGCCCAGTTGCTGGCAAGAAGTTGCTTGGCCTCGTTAAGAAGGCTCTCGGAGTCATATTTTTCCGTGTCAATCACAACACCGGCGTCTCCGGCATTGAGGTGATACTGTCTGAACCAGGCAGCGCTTTCGGCGGCATCCTGACGCTTTACAAAGATATCCAGAGAGCCGAAGAAATTCTCGCGGAGTTCGTCCCTTGAGTCCACAAGATCGCCCTTCTTGATTCCGGAATCAGTGTCTGCAACCTTGGTTTTATCCCCGTTGAAAATGCCGGGAAGAACGGACAGGTAAGGCCTTGTCTCCTTTTCCGTGGAAGGCACGAACTCCCTCACGCAGGCGGAGAGCACCGCAATCGATGCCGTAAGCATCAGGGCATATTTAGAAAATCTTCTCATCATCCTTCTTCCTCAAGCCAGTATTGGGTGGACTGCTCATTGCTGGAACCGTCCTTGTGAACATTCATATTGGAAATATATTCCGCACGACCGGGATTGTAAATAAGGAGCGAGGTGTGGTCCTCATCACCCGGCAGGTTGTGGTTAAACGGAATATTCTGGGGCGGAAGTCCGTCTCCGCTGTGCATTTCCGTAAGGAATACCTTGACATAAGGGTCAGCCATCACATCATCGCTTATCGGCACCACATAAAAATTGGTAACCATTTTCTCGGAAGAACCCGTAATGGTAATGGACTGACCGTGTTTGGAGTACGAAACAACCGGATTCCCTTCACCGTCCACGGACTCTGTCATCTGGACCAGGATAAAGTGGTCGTTGTTCAGCTGAAGGGTAAGGTCGTTGGCGTTGAGGGTTTCCATCGTAAGCATAGGCGAATACATCGGTTTGCCAACCGATCCGCCGCCCTCGTAACCGTAAGCCACCACAAGCCAGGTGTCATCCCAGGTCCACGACATACGGTCAATATCGTAGCGCAGCCAGGGCTTTTCGTACCTGAACTCCGTACTTCCCTCGGTCTTGAATGCGAATCTGTCGTTACCGGCGATCCAGGGAAGGACGGTTGGCTGCACCACCAGACGGCCGCCGATGAAATAACCGTAAACGGTCCAGCTGTGGTTGCGCGTGAAATCTCCTTCGGCTTCCATTGTAAAGCTGGCCGATTTTGTCTTCATAGAAAGGCCGGAACCTACCGTGTAGGTTATGGTCCCCGTAAGCTTTTTGTCCGTTTCCCTAAGGTAGGTAAGACCCCACTGGGTAAGAGCTCCGGAAGTGATGCCTCCGCTAATCAGATCGTCATACTCCTGGGCGGTCATACCGGTCTGGTACATATAATCTCCCGGCGCAGGACTCTCTCCAAGAGCCGTTGGGAGCGCACCGTCAGAGGGATAAGTCTTGGAAAGGACATCATACCCCGCCGTGCCGATGTCAAAGAGTTTTGTTCCGTAAGAGTGACCAGAGTATGTACTCTCCGTAAAGAGCTTTTCCTCTTTGCCGATTTCCCCTGAAAGGGTGATTCCGGTAACGTGGAATTCATCCACCGGTGTACCGCTTTCTGTCATCTGGGAGAATACAAAGCGAAGCTTGGAGACTGCCCGTGTCAAGGTAAGGGTTGAAACGCTAAGAACAGGGAAGTCTCCGGTAACGGTCTGGGAGGTCGCAAGCCCGGCCATAGGAAGGCCTTCTGCGGGGACCTCGGATGTAAGGCTGCTTACGCCGAAAATGTCTCCCTCAAGCACAAAATCCCTTAAGTCAGCAGGGGTAACCTTTGACCAGTCTCCTGCGGCATATGAGAATTTATCAATTGTAAAGCCGGCCGATGCTGCATTTACCACCGCATATACGTCCACATTGGGCTTTTCGTCCACAAAATCCTTGTCCACGGGGATTGTGAAACGGGTCTCGTGGCCGGTACTGAGACCGGTCGCGGCAAGGGCGTCACTGTCAAGAAGGCGGTACCCGACAAGACCGGCTGTGGTAGTGGCTCCTTCCCGGAAAACCCATATCTGGAGGGAAGTCACCCTGCGCTCCGCCTCCAGGGCGGCTTCAAGCCCTGTTTCCGCGCGTGTTATGGCAGCTTCCGGAATATACACGCGGACGTTGAGGTTTCCGCTCTCCGAGCGATAGAAAAGAGGGTCACGGAAGCATCCTGCAACGGTTACCGCTGCAAAAACTATGGCCGATATTATCCGCGCTGCTCTCATCTTCAGTACAAGGGTATCTCTGCCGGGGTTGCCTGCACCCATTCCAGCTGAGCGACCACGCCAATCTCAAGCTGGGGGTCACGGAGTTCAGGGATGGTGTTATAGGCCTTCGCAAGGCTGTTTACGCTGAAGGTAACCTTGGTTGTATGGTCGTGTACAAAAACTGCGGGGAGGTCATCTCCCGTGGTATTGTTGGCCTCGGAAAACTTCAGGATCGCGAGGAGGTAAAAACGGGTTCCTGCGGCAATCTTGTTGCCGTTGACCCCATAGAAATCACTGCCGCTGTTATTCTGGAATTCAAGGGCGAGATGAACGTCCTGGGAATCTTCAGTCTGGACCACCAGGGTATGGACCGGTTTGAATGTAAGGGAGGCCGATGCTCCAGCAATATATGCCTTAGGGCTTGAGCCGTCATAGACCTCGTTGTCATAGACATAGTTGCCAAGGCCTTCCAGAAGCGGCTCAAAACCAAACGACTGGTTCTTCTGCTCACCAATGATGATTCCAGTAAGGGGATAACTGTCATTCCGGACGTCTATTGCCGTACCCTTGCTGTCAAGCAGCAGCTGGGTTCCGCCAGGGGACACAGCATAGTTCAGGTTAACTTCGAGCATTGCAACGCCATACTGGAGAGGGTCTTTGAGCGCAACAGATTCTGCTCCCTGAATCACAGAACTGGAGTATGTGTACTGACTGAAAATGTCGTTCCAGGTAACATTTGCACTCTTGTACTCTTCCACGATGTCTCCATTATCAGAAGTCCTGAGAGTGCTGTTGGTCCAGTACCACAGGCTCGGCGGGTAACAATAGGAGCCGATGGGAGCAAGGGCGCTGCCAGTAGCAGGGGTCTGCTGTATGAACTGAGTTCCGTTCCACTGGATGGCAACGGAACCGGCCGGTATGCCGTAACTGTCCGGGAAATTTGCGTAATCCCCCTTCAGGGACACTGTTACGCTGTTTCCGGCACCGGTAACATCCACATAAGTACTGTTGTTAATCCGGGAGCGGATTTCCTGGGCAAGTTCCTGGACAAAATAGAATTCATTCTCAGTTGCATACCGGCTACTCGAAGAATACCACGTTTGATAATATGAATTACTCACACTTTGATCCGAAGCAACCGAGTATAGCGAATTATATAGGTATGAGAGCATCTGTGACAAACCATCACTTCCTCCTGAGAATCCCAGATTATCGTTGGTAAGGAAATTGAACGCGTTATTAAGAGTCCCGAAATTACTGTAACTGGTCGGATTGCTCCACGTGTACGTCCAGGTTCTCTGGGAGCCTCTGTATTCATAGCCTGTCTGAGACACCGTAGCCCCGGCAATATTGTTGAGATACGCCAGAAGCCCGTTTATAACGTTCTGGAAAGATGTCTCATTGGCTGATGTAATGAAGGGCTCCAGGGTAAAGGAAATGTCCGCAGGGGTTTCTGCACTCCCAAGGCCATACCCGCGGAGAACTCCGTTACGGCGTTTGAAAGCAACTGAATCAGGGGATATGCTCACGGATTCATCTGCTGCCTGCCCGTAAACGAGCATCGAGGCCGTACCGCGGCGCATATATACGTCCTTGTAGAGATGGGAATTATTGGAGCGCACAAGGCCCTCAAAATCCCCATCCTGGGCCGAATCACCGAAACTGTTAGGGATTCCCTGCTGGGGAAGAAGAAGGTTGGGACCGATCCTCGTATCAGAGCCGTTGACCGCACGGGCTGCCCTGAAAGGGATGGCGTAAATTTCTTTGATTCCACGGAAAGAGGCCTCCGTGGCATCGGCCTGGGTGACAGCCTGGGACATCTTGGTCCGGGACTTGACAGTCCCGACAGAAAGGGACAGCGGAAGGCACACTTCCTCCCCCTCCAAGACAAAGACTTCCGGTGACTGCAGGGGATCCAAGGCAGTACAACCGGAAAGGCACGCAGCCGCAAGAAGCCATATTAGAAGGTGCCTTCTCATCTTCTTTACAGCTCTATTTCGTGTTGCTGTCCTGCCTGCCAGTCAATCTCTACGCTGACGGCGATGTCAGGATCCTCCGGCTGGACGGCTCCGTTATTAAGCGCCTTGACTTTGAAAACCTTGAGCTGTCCTGCCCTCAGGGGCTTGGTGACACCCAGTTTGGTTTCAGTTACTGTACCATCGACAAGAGTGGCGTATGCGCGGATCTGCCAGAGGGAATTGGCTGCATTTTCGGAAATGAAGGGATCTGTGGTTTCGAAAATGCTCCTGGTGGGCCTTGTATCCCTGGAAGGATAGTTCACAGAGGCAAAGCACATACCGCCGGGAGTGGAAATATCAAGTTTGTCAGTCTTGACTATGGACGAGAACTTGAAGCGGTAGGTGCTGTCGCAGACATTGAAATCCGTGGCAAAGCCCGTCATATGGACCTTGAGGTCTCTGATGCCGCTGCCAAGGGTATCTACCACTATGGCGGTAGCGCAGTTTGCCATATAAAGGCTCACGTCAAAAGTCTGGTCAATGCCTTCAAGGACGTCCATCGGAAGCCTCGCGGTGAAAAGACCGGTTTTGTGGGTGCCGATGGAATCTGCAATCTCCTGATGGAGCACGGCCGTATGGCAGTGATCGTCCTCCTGGAGTGTCACAAGGTCGTTTTCCACAACGTTTGCGACAGCGGTGTGCATATACTTGTGAACGGGAATATAGAGGGTGTAACTGCTCTGGTTGGCGTCCATTATATGGGCCTCGTGGTGGAGCCTCACGGAGTCTTCAGCAACGTCGTAGAAGGAAAGGTCCACGTCGTGGGCAAAGTCCGTGAATATATTCTTGAGGTATTTCTTGAGAGCGGCCGCAGACGCAACGTCGACGTCCGTGGAGAGTTCCGTCTCAAGCTGGGTCTTGAGCTCCGTGGTCATATTGGTGATAAGGCGGAGCTCGTAGTTTATCATATAGTCCGTCTCGCAGTCACTGAGGTTCTCGTCCACCAGGCTGCAGCCCTGGGAAAGCAGGGCGGCAGCCGTGGCGGCAAGAGCCAAAAGTGTATGACGGAATAACTTCATCTCAGATGATTACTCGCCAAGAACTACGTCGTCGAAGGAAAGACCGGTTTCCCAAACGATATCCACGGAAAGACCAAGGGAAATTTCCGAAGAACGGAGATCCGGAACAGTCACGTAAGCGTGCTGCAGGGAAGTGGCGCCGATCTTGAACTTGGCGGTAGTCATAAAGTCCTGGATGAATACGCGGGACGCTTCAATGGTAGAACCGTCGGAGGCGTAAGGAGGCAGGCTGTAATTGGTTGCGGTACGGGTAGGGAACGTCATTCCGGCAGGATCGAGTTTACCGGTAAGATAGAAGGTGCCGCCCTTGCGAACCTTGTTTGCGTGTCCCCAGAAGTCCTTTGCGTTGTTGGTGAACTCAAGGGCGACGTAAACGGGAGACTGGGCGTCGTCAGCGAGTGCTGAGTTCCAGTTATCCCAGACGAGGGTGTAAACGGGCTGGGACTCTGTGCCCACGGTCTTTGAGATAGCGCCGTTTTCTACCACTCCGTCGTAGACAAGATAGTCATAGGTGCTGCCCTTGTTTACGAAATTCCAACCGACAGTGTTGATGGCTCCGCCAATGATAATGCCAGTGAGCTCGAAGGAATCATCAGCAACAGTAATGGTATTGTTAGCCTCAGTTGCGCCGAAGCGTTCAAGCTGGATTGCGGCATTGTTGTCCTCAAGGGTGGCTGCGCTGTACTGCACGGTAGTCTTAAGGAGCGAGGTTCCGTAGTTGATATCCTTCTGCATAGCAACGCTGCGGGTAGTGGACTTAACATTGCCGTTCTTGGTCCAACCGGTAGAACCGGCAAGTTCTCCGGTAGCCCAAGTCGCGTCGTTGTCCCACGTAGCAACAGTGTAAGGATAGTGATTGGTCTCGTGAGAATCATCGGTCACACGGACGGGGCTGTTGCCAAAGTAAACAAGTTCCGCGGGGAACAGATACTTGGAAATAAGGGCTGTTCCGCTTACGCCGCCGCCCATTCCGTAGCTGGGAATCTCAGTCTTGTAAGCCCAGGTCTTGGTGGCAGGAGTGTAGTTGAGGATGGCTGCACCCATAGGCAAATTGATGTTGGCAGGGAATGATGCAATATCCTGAACGTGGGAGAAGTTGGAAAGGGAAGTTCCGTACACGTTGGTCACAACGGCGTTCTTAATTGTAGCTAAAGGCCTGTAGATGACCGGTATAGTGCTGGTGTTGAAGCTTGTGGAAAGGATATCGATGATACGCCTTGCAAGCAGGATGGCGACCTCTCCCTGCCAGAAGGAAGGAGTGGTGTTGCTAACGCGCTGTGCCAGCTGGAAGATATCGGTTACAAGGTACTGAAGGGCACCACCGGAGCCGGCGCGAAGTTCAACGCCGCCGCCCATTGTACGAATGTTTGTAAGTTCTGCGTGAGCCTGGCCCAGAATTTCCTCAAGGGGACTCATAAAGACGTCGTTTGAGGGATCTGCGTCATTGTTCAGGATATACTTTTCTCCAAGATCGGGCCACGTAACGGAGCCGATATAGAAGGTCTTGCCTGCATATGTGCCGGTGCCGGCTGCGCCATTGGCGGGAAGGGCGGCCTTCTGGGCGGCATCCATACCGGAAACATCCAGAACATCGGTAGCCTCATTGGTCACGGGATAATAGAAAGCATAACGGAGGTCACGGTCCGCGGCCGCACCGTCTACGCCGGCTGTGTACTCCTTAAGACCGGCATTTGACAGAGCCGTAAGGCAGGCGCTGACAAGGGCTGCTGTCTCGTTGAAGATAGTCTGGTTCTCAGCCGTCATACGGGGATCAATGGTGAAGGAAGTGTTGTTTGCATCCTCATCAATGTTCATTGTGATGCTTCCGACTGCGTCTGAGGAACTGGCACCCTTAGGAGCCTTACCGTAGAAAAGAAGAGTGTTGGTTCCAACAGGAAGGGCAAGCTCGATGACGCGGCGGGAGTTGGACTCAGAGATACTGCCGGTACTCAGAAGCTGGCCAAGGCTGTAGGAGCGCTTTGCCTCGGAAAGAGTGGCAAGGTCATAAAGGTGTGAACCGTTTGAACCAAGCTCGTATGCCATCAGGGAAACTTCTTCCATACCGCGGAAAGTCTCTGAGGTAGTAGCCTGGGTGTTAGCGGCACTCATCTTGGTGGAGGGGGTGTTGGCTGTGGAGACATTAAGTACAAACTGGGTCTTCACAGTGCCGTCGGCCCTGTTGTAAGTAGGGTTGTCTGCAACCTGGGCTTCCCTGGCGCAAGACGCCAGAGCGGCTACGACAACAGCGCCCGCAAGGGCTGATTTGAATAATTTGTTCATAATATAAATAATATTTGTTTATTTTCTCTTCTTTCTTGCTTTGTTGTCCTTCTCAATCTCCTCATTCATAGCTCCCTGGGAGCGTTTACGCTCCGTATACTCCTTGTACTTGAGGAGGAACTCATTTGCTCCTTCAATATTGGAACGGGCACAGTCGCTGCCCATCTCATCAGCCTTCCGGAGCATCTCCAGGGCATCCTGCGCCATAAGGGTATCCATCCTCTCGACCTCCACGGCAGCCCCGAACTTTGCTATGCCGTAAGCATTTGCGGCCTCAGCGTCTTTCCGGGCACGGTCCAGATATTCGGCGCGGCTTTCATAGGCCTCCAGCGCATCGCTGTACTTGCGGGCGCGGATAAGGGCGTTGATGCGGTTGAGCCCCTCTGCCACGGTATCCGGTTTCGAATAATAATATATATGTACGTAACCGGAATTACGCTGGTCCTTGAGGATATCCTCCTTGAGTGCTTTGTAAAGGTCCCTGTCAGCCTTCATCTTCTTCTCCCGCTTCTCGGGATCGGGCTCATTGTCCATCATATCGAGGAGCCACTGGGCCTGCTTGCCGGTAAGTCCCTTCCCGCCATCAGGGATAAGGGCCTCTAACTGGCGGCGGAACCACGGCCACGCCTCTCCCCTGCCGGCAGCCTCGACCTGTGAGTCCTTAAGCCCAAGTTCCCTCACGACATACTGCTTGAGAGCATTTGCACGGCCCTCACCGAGCCATTTGTTGTGCTTCCACTCACCCTCCACGGAGGCAAGGCCTACAAGCTGGATAAGGGCAAGGGAATCGCGGGAATCCGCGACTATCTTCCGGCTTACGTCGAGAATCTCTTCAAGGACCTCGGCGTTATTTGAGAAATTTTGGAAGAGGGTTATGCTGTCGAGGGGAAAATGGACATAGCGGACGCTGTCCATCGGGGCATTGATTATCTCATCTACCGTGCGGTAATTCCCGATGGGGGTAACCCAATGCTCCTTTTCAGCTATTTCCCGGGCAGATGTCTTTTCAGGGGCGATTTCCTTAACCTGAGCTACCATAAGCAGCGGGCGGATGAGCTCGACTGTATCAATCTGGGAAACAAGTTCCAACCACTCGTGATGGGGAAGGACATTGTAAGCAATATTGAGTCCGAGCTTAGGGACCATAACAAGCTTGCGTTCTTCTCCCAGGCGGGTTCCGCAATGGTCGCACTCAAATTTATCGTAAGCGGCAAGGCCTGCGCCCACTCCGGCTTCAGCCTCAATGCGCCAATGCTTCCCTATCCACCAGGAATAGCCCGCGAAGAGTCCGGCGCCGAAGAAATCACCCTGCAGCCTGTGGTCTGCCACTTCAGGATAAAGGCCCAGGGGGAATTTTACGTTTCCTACGTTATAGTGAGTATAAACAAAATCAGCTCCGGTAAAGAAACCGTCGTAAACTTGATCGAAATAGTAGCGGAATTCAGGGACAAGTGCAAGATGCTTCCAGTGAGTAGTGTTTTCCACATAATCATTGTCCCAGAAAAAGAATCGCGGCCAGGGCTTCAGAGCAGCGTTTGCTCCAACGCTCATATGCTTTGCCAGAGGATATTCAACGCCGATATTGGGAGCGCCGGCGGCGTCCCAAAAGAGGTTGTTTCTGACCGAGATATCCTGCGGGAAAGCCACCTCGGAAACCGAGGCTACGGCACAAACCACAAGAAAACGCTTCAAGCTGTTGGAGATATGATGCTTCTTCATTTCGGGGTGCAAAGTTAAAATTTTTAAAAAAAAACTTCAGCACCATTTCGAAGTCCGATGCCCCCGGTTTGCAATTTTTGCAAATTCTGAAACAATTTTTGCAAATTCTGAAAGTCGGGGAGTAAAACTACTCTGCGACGTCTTTCATCCACGCTGTTACAGCCTTCCCCGTATGCTGCTTAAATGCGGCGCTGAAGGTGCTGTAACTGTGGTATCCGCTCTCGGAAGCCAACTGCTGGGCAGTTATCGACCGCCCGTCTGAGGCAGCCTTGTGGTACGACCGAATGAAATGATTTACCCGAAGTCCATTGATGTAAGCATTGTATGTGAGCCCCTGCTGGGCAAAGTACAGACTAAGATAGTAACGGTTTGTGCCTATAACCGAGGCAAGCTGGGCCAGAGTTAAATCGTGATGCAGATAAAGCTGCCCGTCTTCGCAGTGTTTTTTAAGGAGCGGCCCGATGCTCACCGGGATAGACGGAGATGCAGGAGCGGACGCTTTCTCATCTTCCCCGGCAGGTTCAGCCCCAGGAGAGGTGCTTTCGCTCAGCTCCTGCAAGGACTCCACGCGCCAGACCAGCAGTGTTAAAATGACTACATTGACTGCTTGGAAAAGATACACGACAACCATACTCCTCTCCGTGGTAATGCTGTAAAAGAGAAAAAACAACAGGAACATAGCCAGTATCAAGAAACTCTGCGAAACCTCCTTGCGTTCAAGGTCCGCGAAATTTTCCCTCAACCAGCGTCCATACTGCCGGACGGCTTTGTATATGAACAGTATAAGCAGCGCGTACCAGAAAGTTACGTAAAAGGTCAGTGGAAGAAATACAAGGGTGTCTCCACGGATGACACCGACAGATATCAATACAAAGGCGGGAACCAGCATCAAAAGAAACGGCCAGACCGGACGGTGCCGGTCCTGAAGCATAGACAGCAGAATGCCAGTTATTGTGGGCATAAGCATCAGCAAGTCCAGACCGCAGACAATTACATATGCGACAACCGAGGAATTACCATGGGAGAGGTACAACACCCACGACACGTGGCTTAACGCACACCCCATCAGGAAAGCAGCCGCCCACCTGCGAAGGCGGATGGGGGACTTCACCTCCGGCGCTATGGCATTACCGCGACGAAATAACAGATAGAGCGCCGCCACGACATTCAGCATAATTACGCCGCCGTAAAAAAGGATGAAGAATGTGTCTTGCAGAATAGATTGAGCCTCCATAACAAATCGCCCTAGTTATGCAAAAGTAAAAAAAAATTTTGAAACCGGTTTCGTTTTTGAAACATTTCTTTCGCCACCGTAACAGCATATAGAATAAATGGTGCCAGAGTTACCTGACGCCATACAGGACAAACTCACCGGGACTTTCCAGATATAGATTTCCATAAGTTGCAGCACCTGTAATCCTCGCGTGAGAGCCCAGTGTGTGGGCAGCACAATAGAGGAACAAGTCCCGGAAATTGCCTTCAGGGTTCCCCGTCAGATAATCCGTCAGGTTCAGGGTAAACCTGTCGCACATCCATAGCCTCCCTTCGGAATTCCAGTGATCGGCCCAGGACATCTCGTTTGCGGAAGCCCCGGAAATGCCAAGGGCTCCGGGAATATCTTCGACACAGCGGAGGACGACTTCTCCATAGCAGGGTTCCGCACAAATCAGGACCTTCCGAAACTCCATTTCCCTTAAAGTTTCCCCAAGAAGCCCGGCTCCGAATCCCTCCCCTCGTGAATTGTCTCTCCAGCAAAACTCATCTGCACCGCCATTAGACAGGCTGTCCCCGTGTCCGCTCCAATAAAGAAAGACATTTGCCCCGGCATCCTGCGACAGGACAGTTGGAAGACGTCCGGAGCGATTGCCCAGCAAAATATCGGCAATATCAGAAGGTGAAATGTCTTTATTGTCGTAGTCAACAACGGCGGCGGGAAGACCATCAGAACCGGCGAGGAGGTCCGGGCCGTCTTCTGCACAGCGGACTATGCCCGGCATCGGATTCTTGCCATCCAAAGCCATATCTTTGTCCAGTAC
>CALCEJ010000083.1 GCA_937900465.1 uncultured Bacteroidales bacterium
CCGATGAACGAGGAGCCTCTGTTCTGGATCCACCTCAACGTGGACTATCCCTTCAACCTTACCGGAATCCTCTATTTCCCGAAGATTAAGGACCGCGTCGCCATCGAGCGCAACAAGATATCCCTCTACTGCAACCAGATGTTCGTGACGGACCACGTGGACAACATCGTCCCTGACTTCCTGACACTCCTCCACGGCGTCATAGACTCCCCCGACATCCCCCTGAACGTCTCCCGCAGCTATCTCCAGAGCGATGCTAACGTCAAGAAAATTTCCACCTACATCACCAAGAAGGTTGCTGACCGCCTTGAGGACATCTTCAAGACCGAAAGAGCCGCACTTGAGCAGAAGTGGGACAATCTCAAGCTCTTCATCGAGTACGGAATGCTCTCCGATGAGAAATTCTGCGAGAGAGCCCTGAAGTTCGCCCTTTTGAAGAATGTGGACGGCAAGTACTTCAGCTTCGACGAGTACAAGACCGCCGTTGAGCCCGCCCAGACGGACAAGGATAAAAAACTCGTTTACCTCTACGCTACCCAGCCCGAGGACCAGTACTCCTTCATCGAAGCGGCAAAGGACAAGGGCTACGACGTACTTCTTATGGACTGCGAGCTGGATTCACACTACGTGAATCTGCTGGAGCAGAAACTCGACGTACGCTGCGCCAGGGTCGATTCCGATGCCACCGATAACCTTATCCCGAAGGAGGACCGCATCAGACCGGAGATGAAGGAAGACGCCCGCTACGACCTTGAGAACCTTCTGAAGTCCGTCCTTCCGGAAGGCAACGACTACTACGTGACCGGCGACAACCTTGGCGAAAACGCCAGCCCTGTGCTCATCACCCGCAACGAATTTATGCGCCGTTACCGCGAAATGAGCGCCCTTGGCGGCGGAATGAATTTCTATGGGTCCATGCCGGAGTCCTACAACATCACCGTAAACCTCGAAAATCCCGTTGTAGCGGCAATTCTCGAGTCTATGAAGGCCGATGTACCTCCGCAGGCCGAACTGCCCGCAGAAGCCCCTTCTGACGCCCCCGAGACCGAAAAGGACGCAGCGCGTAAGGCCCGTGAGGAAATCCGTAATGCCCATAAGGCCGATGTCCAGGCCTTCGGCCGCGCCTGCGAGAAACTCCATCAGGTCGTGGACCTCGCCCTGCTTGCAAACGGAATGCTGAAAGGAAAGGCCCTCGCAGACTTCATCGCAAGGAGCGAGAAACTGCTGTAAAGGATAAAGGGCGAGCCGCAGGTATTATTTTCCTATAAGGTGGAGGAATTCGTTCCGCGTCCTTTCTGAACTCAGGAAGGCGCCGGAGAAGGCTGATGTTGTAGTGATAGCGTTTGACTTCTGGACTCCCCTCATAGACATACAGGTATGCATCGCCTCGATGACTACGGCGACGCCGAGCGGCTTCAGCGAATCCTGGATACAGTCACGGATCTGCTCTGTGAGGCGTTCCTGGACCTGCAGGCGGCGGGCGTAGGTCTCGACGACACGGGCAATCTTCGACAGGCCGGTGATACGGCCGTCGGGAATGTAAGCGACGTGGGCCTTGCCTATAAAGGGCAGCAGGTGATGCTCACAGACGGAGAATAGTTCGATATCCTTTACGATCACCATCTGAGAGTATTCCTCTTCGAATACGGCAGACTTCACAATCTCACCGCCGTCCTGCCAGTAGCCTTGGGTAAGGAATTGCATTGCCTTCGCAACACGCTCCGGAGTCTTCAGGAGACCGTCCCTGGAGGGGTCTTCGCCCATAAGGGAAAGTATTGATTTAACGTGAGATGCGATCTCTTCCGTTACCTTCTCATCGTACTGCTCAATCCTCGTGAATGCCATAGAAATAGTTTTTTTTGTAAAAAGGGACTGCAAAAATAGCAAAATAATTTCATTGTATTGATTTTTTGTATATATTTGCGGCCCGATTCAATAGTTACGTCGGGTTAAATAGTTGATAACTAACGCATAAAAAGCTTTTTTGATATGTACTGGACCCTTGAATTAGCATCAAGCCTTGATGATGCACCGTGGCCTGCCACCAAAGAAGAACTTATAGACTATGCCGAGCGTTCCGGCGCCCCCGAAGAGGTCATCGAGAATCTCGAAGAACTCGACGAGGAAAACGAAATCTACGAATCCATCGAAGACATCTGGCCCGACTACCCTACTAAGGAGGATTTCTTTTTTAACGAGGAGGAGTATTAGGGGGTTAAACGCCTGAAATACAGC
>CALCEJ010000084.1 GCA_937900465.1 uncultured Bacteroidales bacterium
GTGTCACCTCTATCAGGACACCTACCGCAAGCTATGGGCACAAAAAGAGGCTGACTCACAAGTCAACCTCATTCGTGTGCGGGCAATGGGACAATTATCGAACCATTTTTGAGGATCTCGACGCTATATATCTATTTGTTTTACAACTCAAAGACTAATCTGACAAGAAGGCATCCAGACTTCCTTTAATCACGTCATGCTGAATTTTTTTAGAGACTTGTAAAAGTTCGGGGATATTTGTCTTAACGGTGTTGAATATGCCTTCAGCATCAACGTCTCCATATTCGTGAGACAGGAAATTACGCATCCCAAAGACGGCAGGCCAGGGAATAGATGAGTATGTTTTGAAGAAGTCACTGCCACAAATGTTGCGGATCTTGACGAGACTTTCGGTTATATATTGGAGGCTCATTCCGCAGGCACGGAAAACAATGAGCCCGGGAGTGCTGGAGACAAAGTCGTCGGGCGCATTAATGTCCTTGCTCATTTCTAGCAACAGGTTCATCTCCTTTAATGCGGCATCAAGCAGGGAAAGAACGCGTTCTTTTTTAGGATACATAGATGGTCTCCTCCTTCAGACGACAGGCAAATTTTTCGGGAAAAATAGATTTGGAAGAAACAAGGTCTACGTGTCTTCCGAAAACGGTCTCCAATTGGCTTGCAATGGTGGAGTATAGAAATAAATCTGGCTTTGAGAGCGTAATGATGATGTCGATATCACTGTCTGCACGCCCTTCATCCCTGGCAAAGCTTCCAAACAGACCGATTCTTTCAATTCCAAAAGCCGACTTGTTGCATAAATAGTAAACTTTAAGCATTGATAGTATCTGATCTCTTCCCAGTCCATTGCCACCTCTGACATCCTCATAATGTACGACGGCCTTATAGCCAAGGGCATCAAGTACACGAGCGTACGTGGCAGGACTTCCAAGCTTTCCGCTCTCCATTCTGGATATCTGTGACTTGCTCATACCGGCCAATATTCCCACCTGCTCTTGAGTCATTCCCCTTGACTTTCGCATCCTTTTTATAGATTCGTTCATATCCATCTTTTTCGCAAATATAAGAATAGTTTAAGAAATATGCAACTTATTTATAAATTGTTCGACAGGGGTTAGAGGTGGAGTCCCCAGCCGCAAACGAAAAAGCCTGGCGTGAAGCCAGGCAACTAATGTGCGGGTGAAGGGACTCGAACCCATACGCCTTTGGGGCACCAGATCCTAAGTCTGGGTTGTCTACCAATTCCAACACACCCGCAGGAAAGGGATTGCAAATATAGCGATTTTTTCAAAAAAGGGTATATTTGTATCATAGACTCGCTTTCAGAGGGTGACAGCGCAGCGAAAGCAGCCGGGGGTGGATTCGCAGGTCCCGTACAAGGTCAGGAAATCACTGACGACGGGGTCGGACTTGAACTTTGCAGCGAAGCGTTAGCACTACCAGGATGGCAAATCGACTGATCTTCTGATTTAGCATTGCGTTATCATTTTGTAAACCCCAGGGAGACCCATCCTCCCCTTTCACTACGGCTGAGCGCCGTCAGTCCTTCGGATAAGGCGGCCGATGACACCGCCTCCTCGTCCGAAGGGAAAAAGCCGCTCACAAGAAGCTTTCCTCCGCGGCGGAGGCTGCGTACGTAAGTGGACATATCCTGGATCAGGATATTCCTGTGGATATTCGCAAGAATCACGTCATACAGGCCCATCTGCATCAGCGACGCATCCCCGCACAGGACCTGTACCCTGGGGCTTACCCTGTTCCAACGCACGTTCCCCCAGGCCGATTTCGCCGCTACCGCGTCTATGTCTATAGCCCATACACGCTTCGCCCCCATCTTCGCAGCGAGGATTGCAAGGACCCCTGTCCCGCAGCCCATATCGAGGACATTATGGTTCCGGATCGAAGACTCGAGACGGAGCATTTCCTCCATCATCATATATGTCGTGTCGTGATAACCGGTCCCGAAGGCCATCGACGGATTCATCCATATATTGAAACGGGAATGGGGCGGATTTTCATTGAAAGAGGCCTTGACCGTGACAAGGGAGGGTTCCACCACGATGGGCTCGAAAGAGTCTTCCCACACCTGGTTCCAGTTCCTTCCGGTCACAAGGTTTGCAGAAAAGCCTTCCACGAAGTCATATCCGGACAGCACGACCTTCACGTCCGACGGACGGTATTCCTCCCTCTGGATATAGCACTTCAGGGAGGGCTCCTCCACGGAAAAAGAATCGAACGGCAGTTCCCCGAGTTCCGCCATAAGGATCTCAGCAGCCTCCTCGGAAAACGGATTCAGGACAACCGTCACTTCTATGTAATCAGAACTGTTCATCCTCTTTACGGTATGCGTCGCCGGTCGTAACGCCCGCGGCCTCATCCTCGAGGAGAACGACCTCCTCGCGGAGTTTTTCCTTACGGGCCTCAACGCTTTCGAGGACTGATTCATACTCCTCCTGGGCCCTTGTCAGGGAATCCAGTACGCCGCGAACCTCCACGGTGTCAATCTCCGAGGAGAATCCGACCTGGTCTATACGGGACTGGATATAACTCTGATTGCGGTTTTCTTCGATGGCTTTCTGGACACCGATATCGAAGATGTTGTGAATCGAAGACAGGAGGCTGTACTGGACAGTATCGAGCTGCCGGGTAAATACCGGGACATTGGGGTTCCGGTACTTCGCACGGCCCACTCCGAAACGGACGTGGTCGAAATCCTTACCCCACGCATTGATTCCGAACTTGATAAGAAGAGGTGAACGGATCACGGAGACGTGGTAACGGAAGGATTCATCCAGATGCTGGATACCGCTCGCAGCAAGCATATACCGGTCGATGTCGAGGACGAACGGGAAAATCTCTATGGTGTTGTCCCTGACCATCGCCGTTACGTACATATTGTCGATTACGGCCCGCTTCGAGTTCCGGAACATCATTATCTTCATTATCCTTGAGATATCCTTGTCCGGACGAAGTGTAAGGTCCTTTCCTGAAATCCTCATCACGCCGTCCATCGTGGGAAGCACAAGATTCATCGTCGTGTCGATGTCCGAAGTCGCAGCAAGGGAGACGTCAAGATCTCCGGAGAATGTCTTCAGAAGCGGCATCAGAGTATCGACAGCCGGAATCAGCGTTATGACTTTTTCCGCCGTGATATCCACGAGCGAGAGGTCGAAGCCGGCTTTTATCTCATCCTTGGAAAGGGTTGAATAAAAGCCTTCCAGATATATGTCGCCCATATTCGACGCGGCAACTGTATTCGTAATCTGAATGGTCCTCTGCCTCATCGCGATATCCGCCGCAGCCCAGCTCACAAGCAAGCTGTCATACTTGATCCGGTTAGCCTCAAGGGAGAGATTTGCAACGATGTTTCCGGGAATTACGATAAGCGGCGATGATGTTATGCTGTCAGGCATCTCCGAGGATGGTACTTCTTCAACTGCGGTTTCAACCGTAGCAGCATCGGAAAACTCCGAGGCGTGTTCTGTCCAGTAAGCATAGGCCCGGAGAAGTTCATTCGCGTCAATATAATCCGACCGTACCGCAGCGTCAAGCCGGAGCTGTCCCTTTCCCCGGCCGCCGATTGCACGCCGGAGTCCTGAAAGCGTAGCGGAGGCAGACACATCCGATTGCCCGCTTTGGAGCTTGACGTTCGAAAGGACGAGATTGTTATTGTCTATCTTTCCGGAAACATCGCTGACAACAGTCCTCAGCGGATAAGCCGGCACGAAAATCCGGCCCTCTTCAAGCGCGACATTTCCAAGGAAATCCCATTCCCTCATATACTTTGCCACCGTCTCGCCAAGGTTCAGGTCGATGTCGCTGCGCCGGAAAGACTCTTCCTTCATCCAGGCGGGGACGCTGCGGGAGCGTCGGGCATAGGCAAAAAGGGAATCGCGGGGAACGCCGGGATAGACCCTCTGGAGGGAATCGAGGATGTGACGCCGTTTCGCCCTCCGGTCTGCGGAAGAAACGTGTTTGGAGGCCGATGCGTTGAAAGAGAGCTCATCAAGCAAGAAGAAATCGCTGCCGCTCTTAACCCGTACCCTTCCGGATTCAGACGAAAGGGAAAGTTTCATAGGGGTCTTTCCCTTGGAAGGGGTGATACGGAACCTTTCCGTATTGTCCTTTATCCGGAGCGCAAGGCCCGTATTATCCATAAGGGTAAGATTCGATGCCTTCACCTGACCGGAAAGGTCCGCAGGATTCCGGGCCTCCACATTCAGGTTTCTGCCGTTGATCCACGTCGCCGGCAGTTCCAGCCCCACGGTATCTATCGCCGCCCGGAGGGCAAGCGTACGGTTTTCCGTCCCCGCTTTTATCGCAGCGGACCTCACATAGAGGTCAAGAGTATCCGGGGCATCGTGGATCGTAAGGTCCGAAAGGTCCACGCGGCAGTCGATATCCGCATTCCCGATTCCCTGGAGACTGAGCTGCGAAAGCCTTGCCGCAGCATCGATATCAGCATCCAGCTCTCCGTCACCATTTATGCCCATAGAGGCGGTGAAATACCGCGTCAGGCGGGCGACATCGGCATTGATCTTTCCTTTCAGCGTAAGGAGCGGGTCCGCCCCCAGAAGGTCGTCGCCCGTTGCGACGAGATTTGCCCTTGCGCCGTAGATATCCCCGTCAGGGATTCTCACGAGGGCTTTAACCATAGGGGAACTGCTCTCCGAGAAATAGCCGTCAGCCGTCGCATTCAGGGAAAGCGTTGCGGAACAGGGGATGTCCCTGATTTCGGGGAAGTTGTCCCCGAAGTCCCTCACGAGATCACCGATACGGCACTGATCGACCCCGGCGGCAGCCCTGAGATAAGTGCTGTCCGGGTAAAGGACGGCACTGGCGTTTCCGTGAAGAAGAAGCGACGCGACGTTGACCGCGAGAGTGTCCACCTCGAGCGGAATGCACGCTTCCGCCTCCGGGAACGACGCCTTCGAAAAAATTCCTATGGGGACCACCATCCGCCCGAAGGCATTCGTAGCAAGGAAGACCTTCGCCGCCGCCTCGAGCCCGGCCTTTCTGGATTTCAGCTCCAGCGACAGCCTGTCGAGCCCCAGCGCGACCGTATCCCGGGGAAGCCGCCCCGAAAGGAAAAGACTGTCAATCCCCAGATCCAGCTTCGACCCCAGCGGATCCTTGATCAGCACATCCCCGTCAAGGCCCATCTGTTTCATAGTGAAGAGCCCATAGAGGGTATCCCGAGGGTCTGTAAAAACGATGAAAGGCCTGTCCGTCAGGGCGACTTTCCGGATACGGATATCCGGAAGACCAGTCGAGACGGTATCGTCAGGATTGCCGCCGCCAAGGGGAAGAATGTTCCAGTTGGCGGCCGTAGAATCGTAATAATGCGCAAAAATCCTGGGGCCGGAAAGCTCCAGGTTTTTTACATCTATCCTTCCCCTGAGAAGGCTGAGTACGTTGAGAGTTGCGTCCAGGCACCTCAGCGATGCGAGAGTGTCCGCCTCTTCCGCCCTGCCGGCATTCGAAAGCGAGAACCGCCCCGTATCCTTGCACAGGGAATCGTACTGTGAGAACGTCGAATGGGGGTATGTGACGGAAAGGTTGTCCAGCCGGACATTGACTCCGGGGAATCTCCTGAGGATCGAGCCCCTGACACGGGAGAACTCAGCGTCCCCGAGGATGAACTCCGCCGCAATCCGGTTTACCACAGGTGTCAGCATCCCGGTGCGGAGGGCGATTTCCACGGCGACAAGGAGGATTACGATGAATCCTCCTATGCCGATAAGAATGTTTCTGAGGAGTTTCCCCGCTTTCATCCGCTATCTGAAGTAGGTGTACTTGTTGTACAGGGATCCGTACATCTGTCCAAGCACCTCCAGGTAAGGCTCACCTCCAAACAGGGTTGTGCGGTAAACTGTATTGTCGACGAGATAGTACTCGATTCCGTTCATCACGATTACCTCGTAGTCATCAGGGAGTGAAGTTACCAGGGCTCCTGCAGGAGGGATGATGGTCGAAACGGCTCCGGATGCGGAGACGAGGTAGAAGATACCGTCCTGATAGAAGTAGTTCGCGTTCGCATAAGCGTAACTCTGGACAAGGCCCATGCTGTTAGCGAGCTCGTATGCGGAGAGCGCCCTGTTGCCGTTAAGGGCGTAGGCGGCGTTCTGGGCCATGATGCGGGCGTTGTTCTGGGCAATGATCAGGTTCTGCTGGGCGATGGTGTTGTAATAGTCGAACGAGGTCCTGTAAGTACGGTATACGTTGGAATAATAAGAGAATGTCACAGCTCTCATTATGCTCCTGTCAATCGCAGCCTCGAGCGAGGTCATATAAGGAGGACGGCAGACTATGTATGCACCGGCGTAAGGCCTGTAGTAAACTCCGCCATAGTAGTAGTAATCAATCCCCCAGTGGCTGATCCTGCGGTACCCGGCAGGGAGCACGTGGACCCTGTAACCGAAGTAGTGAGGATGATCGCCCCAGAAGTTGTTGATTCTCTGAGGGGGAATCATATCCCTCTCGCGGGGTGGTATCCTGTGGAGGTTCCTGCCCTCGTCGAGGCGGAAGTCGTCACCGTAACGGTAATTCGCTCCGCGATCACGGAAGTTGTCGCTGGCGGTGCCGGCTCCGGGTGCGGGAGCGGAGCTGCTTTTCTCGACATCGGCTCCGGAGAGGCCGCCGCGGGAAACGTTGGAGGCTGCGGACCTGACGGTTCCGGAGGAAGTGCTTCCGCTTCTGACAGTGGAAGAAGAGCTACCGGAACGGACGGAACCGGAGGAGCTGCCGCTTCTGACAGTGCTGGAAGAGCTACCGCTTCTGACAGTGCTGGAAGAGCTGCTGCCGGAACGGACAGTGCTGGAAGAGCTGCTGCCGCTTCTGACGGTTCCGCTGGAGGAAGAAGAAGAGCTGCTGCCGCTTCTGACGGTTCCGCTGGAGGAGCGGGAACTGCTGGAAGATGAAGAAGAGGAATTGCTGCTGCTTCCGCGGCTTACGGTTCCGCTGGAAGAAGAACGGGTAGTGCCGCTGGATGAGGACGAGGAACTGCCCCGGCTCACCTGCGAACTCCCGGACGAAGAAGAGCGGGATGTGCCCGAAGTTGAAGAAGATCCCCTGGAGGTTCCGGAGGACGTAGTGGTCCCCCTTGAGGTCCCGGAAGAGGAGCCTCTTGTCTGCGCCATCACTGAAGGCGAGAAGACAAGCACGAGGGCCATAAGAGTGCTTGCTGCGTAAATTGTAAAGCGTCTCATAGCGGTCTGTTTTAAAATTCGTTATAAAGGTAATAATTTTCGGAGATTTCCCGGAAAGAAGCTGCATCTTTCATCCAAAAAGATTTGATATCCTCCACCCGGAGTCTCTCTCCAAAGGTGTTTCTTACATAATCCGTACCACATATGATGTCTATCATACGGGTATTCTTGACCGGGTAAGGGTTGTGGTCCGGCCATAGTTCGTTCACAGCCTGCATCACCCAGAACTGGGTCAGGGTGATTTCTGCGGCTTCGTAGTCCGTATAGAAGAACTGGACGCCATGGACCAGTTTCCCTTTAAGGCTGCCGGAAAGGGGCGTATAGTGGATTGTACGGAAGGCGGTTCCCGGGATGCAGTAGCTGTCAAGCTTTGCCTTAAGCGCATCCGCGTCAATCCATTCGGCAGCGAATGTCTGGAACGGGATTGTATAGCCCACACCGATGTTAAGATGTCCGAAGTCGCCGCAGATGCCGGCGGACGGATAGCCTGTCGCGGCCTCCATTGAGGGAATGTTCGGGGACGGAAGTATCCAGGGAAGGCCGGTGTCGCGGTATAGCATGGACCTCCGCCATCCCTGCATAGGGATGACACTGAGGCGGCATTTCAGATGGGGAAGGTCCCCTTTCTGGCCACAGTTGAGGCCTTCTTCATTAATGAGGGTCGCGAGTTCCCCTACCGTCAGTCCATAGACATAGGGAATCTTGAATTCGCTCACAAACGAATGGAAGCCGGGCTCGACATAGTTTCCTTCGACTTTGACTCCGCCGAGGGGATTGGGCCTGTCGAGGACGAGAACTTCGATATCTGCTTTTGCGCACGCCCGCATTACAAGGCCCAGCGTGCTGATAAAGGTATAGGACCTGGTTCCGACATCCTGGATGTCATAGACCATAATGTCAATCCCTTTCAGCATCTCCGGGGAAGGCTCCCTCGTCGCCCCGTAGAGCGAATAAACGGGAAGTCCTGTCCTGGGGTCCGTGCTGTTTCCGACGTGGTCTCCGGCATAGACGTCGCCGCGGACGCCGTGTTCGGGCCCATACAGAGCGACGAGATTGACCTCTGGCGCATCGGAGAGGATATCTATCGTACTGCGAAGGTCCGATGCGACGCCGCTGGGGTTTGTCACCAGTCCGACACGCTTTCCCACAAGCGGCTGGAAGCCCCTTGCTTCCAGGACTTCGATGCCGGGACGGACGGTCTGGGCCTGTGCTGCAGTATCGCTGCCGGTGCCGCACCGGGCAAAAGCCGCAATGGCGGCAAGTATCAATGTAAGTCTTTTCATTTCTTACCGAAATCTTCACTTATCCTGCCCCTTACTGCCATTACCGCGACTGCGGTCGCAATGCAGGTAAGCATTACAAATCCAAAGTACAGTGGATAGCCCATCGACTCCTCAAGGACGCCTGCGACAAGCCCCGGAAGCATCATTGATGCAGCCATGAAGGCCGTGCAGATAGCGTAGTGTGATGTCTTGAACTCGCCCTTGGAGAGATGGATCATATAGAGCATATAGGCTGAGAACCCGAATCCATAGCCGAACTGTTCGACCGCGATGCAGCTTCCTACGACCCAGAGCGGGACCCCCGGGACAAGCGACATATACAGGTACACCGCGCAGGGAAGCGCAAGCGCTGCCGCCATCAGCCAGAGGGACTTCTTAAGCCCGTGCTTCGATATCCAGGCTCCTCCAAGGATACCGCCGAGAAGGATTCCGATAACGCCTACGGTATTGTTGATGAGGCCGTAGTTCGTTGTCGACAGGGCTATGCCGCCTTCATCCGCTCCGTCCACCAGGAAAGCCGGGACGATCTTCAGGGCGAACGCCTCCGGGAGGCGGTACAAAAGCATAAACACAATTCCCGCCCACACCTCTTTCTTCTTGAAAAAAGTTACAAACGATTTCCCGAGGTCCCGAAGGATTCCCTCGGGGGAGGTGTCAGTCCTCCGGACGTCCGAATCTGGCTTTGGAAGGGCGAAAAGATGGAACAGCGAAAGCGCTGTCCAAACACCCGTAACGGCTCCGAGTGTAACCTTCCAGGAATAGGGTATATCCCCTGTGGAGGATTCCACAAGACCGGCAAGGACTACGAGGCCGCCCTGGACAAAGAGGTTCGACAGGCGGAAGAATGTGCTTCTGATTCCCACAAAAAGGGACTGGTTACCTTCCGAAAGGCCCAGCATATAGAATCCGTCGGCCGCGATGTCGTGGGTTGCGGAAGCAAAAGCCGTGATCCAGAACAGGACCAATGACAGTTTGTAAAGGCTGACGGCGGAGCCTGTCTCCGAGGGGATACTGAAGGTAAGTCCTGCGAAGAGCAGGGCCATAAGACACTGCATCGAGACTATCCACCAGCGTTTTGTCTTCAGGACGTCAACGAACGGGCTCCAGAAAGGCTTTATCAGCCAGGGAAGATACAGCAGCGAGGTATAGAAGGCCATATCCGCGTTGGACATACCCATCTTCTTGAACATAATCGTCGAGATGTTGTTCACGACGAAGTAAGGGATACCCTCAGCAAAATAAAGTGTCGGGACCCATACGGCGGGAGATATGCCTTTGATTTTATTCATTCTATGACTGTGCCGGGATAATAGTATTCAAGGATCTCACGGTATGTTTTGCCCTTCGAGGCCATTACGGCCGCTCCTATCTGGCAAAGTCCCACTCCGTGACCCCATCCGCGTCCTGTCAGGGTGACTTTCCCGTCCTTGATTTCCGCCTTGAAGGCTGAGCTGTACAGGTGAGATTTCGAAAGGGTCCTCCGGATGTTCAGCTCCTTCCCGATCACGATTGTTGCCTTTGAGCCCACAATCCTCAGGACCTTGATGCGGCCGGAGCCCCCGACCTCCACAGGCTCAAGGGCCTGGAGGGTCCCGATATCCGTACCGGATTTCGACCTGATGATTCCGGAGAGTTCTTCTACCGTGAACTCGACTTTCCAGTCGTGAAAATCCACGGTTTCGAGATCGTAGTCATTAAGGACGCTTTCGAGGATGGATTTATCCTTTGTATTGCACCAGGGGTCCTCTTTTACAGGGAGGTAGGGATAATCCTTGTCTTCCCAGGCTGTCGAGAAGCGTTCCGTAGTGCCTCCGCAACACTTTGAGAAGCGGGCGTCAGCGATTTTCCCGTCATAGGTCAGCACCTGGCCCCAGGTACGGTCGACCGCGTTACGGACCTTCTCGCCGATTGCCATCGTGAGACCCTGATAGCGCTGGCAGTGGTCGTCAGCGCAGACGTCGAAGCTGTGATGGTCTGAATGGTCCCACCACTTGATTCCGCTTTCCTTTCGCCCTCTTTCCAGCCACGTCACCACTTCCGGAAGGTTGTCGAAGCTGATGGGGCAGGCTTTCGCCTCGCGCTCCCTGCGGCTGCGGATCTGGGACATTACCCAGGAGCGCGAGATGACTGCGTGGGCCTTCAGGAACTCTTCGTTTGCGGTAGAGCGCATCTCGGAGGAGATAACGCTGAGGAGGTAGTCCTCGACGCCGATAACGTTGACGGCATGGACCTTCCCTCCAGCGACAATGAACTTGAGGGCTCCGGCAAATTTTTCTTCACGGGTCCTTTCCCAATGGAAATCGACGCCTATCGTGACGCCGTAAAGGATGAACGAAGGTTCAGCGAAAAGGGTTGAGATTGTGACGGCTTCGAAAACGAGTTCGTCGTACAGGGTTCCGTTATAGTCTATCTTGCCTTCGCGGTAGAATACTTTCTGGGGGCCGGCGCCGTCGGAAATAATCTCGAAGCGGATTTCCGTTCCGCTCATTATCCCCACCTCGATAGTGGGCTGGGTTCTTACGAGGCGCCACAGGAGCAGGTCTTCGGTTGCCTTGTCGATGTAGACTTCGTCGAGGATTTCGCTGACGATTTCGGGGGTAAGGCGGTCGAAGTCGCTCTCGCGTGGAACGACCATGAATCCCGCGCAATCCGCGGCGCCGGGACTGATGGCGAAGGAAGAGTCGCCTTCGGCATAGAAATGATGGGGACGATGGGCCCTGCGGCACATTACGACGGCGCGGTACTCTCCTCCGGAGAAGTAGGTGAGGACGTTGAAGCGAGGTTCTGTTTCATCTCCCACAACGGGTATGCAGTCGAGAAGGCGATAGAACATTTTCGCCATGGACTTTGCCGTTTCCGCGCGAAGGGCGAAGATGCCGCGGTGGAATTTTTTGTAGTGGAAAAGCTGGGCGTCGCGCACGTTTGCGATGAACTCGATGTCGCCGCGGAGGAACTCCGGGATTTCGCCGTTACTGTCAGAAATCGCCCTCAACAGGCGATCTGCAGAGCGTTCGAGGGGCAGGTAGCCCTTGGGGCAGGCCTGGAAATGGGCGTGGGAGGGGACAGAAGTTCCGCAGTGGGGCCCATTGTAGAAGATGACGTAGCTTTCGAGTTCCCGCGCCATATCCAGCATATCCACGTAGCGGTGCCAGATTGTCTGCTCCGTGTGGATGTCACGGGTTATGACAAGATGGCTCTGGAAGATGGGGGCGCGGTTTACGAGGATGTCATATTTACGGCCCTTGCGGCCTTCGAACTTAAGGCTGTGCTGGAATTCCGGGCGGTTTTCCGCGCAAAGGGGGCAGCCGGTATCCTCGACGGGGATTCTTCCGGGGTTGCACTGGAGGGTGACGGGGAGACCGCCGGAAATTATCTGCCGGGTACGGGCACTCTTAAGGTCACGATACTTTGCAGCGACCGTTCTCCAGACAGACAGCTGGTCGTGAACGAATTTATCGATATCAGAAGGCATTCTACAACAGGGAGGCCAAGGTTTTGCGGATTCGTCCGAACTCCTCCTCAAAGTTAGGGGTTATGACGGACTTTCCCAAATTTTCCTCTATCCTTTCCACAGTCCACCACTCCCCTTCCTGGACTTCGAGATTGTCCGGGTGGATGTTGAAGTTTCCCACGGCCGCGAACATACATACATATTCGCGGTCACCGCCGTTTTCGTAGATATAGCTCCCGAGCCATACAGGGTTGAATGCCCTTAGGCCCAGCTCTTCAGCAGCCTCACGGTAGAGCGCTTCAAGGACGGTTTCCCCATAAGTCAGGTGTCCCCCCACTGCGGTATCCCAGTATCCGGGATAGAGATCTTTCGATGCTGAGCGCTTTTGCAGGTAGATACGGCCCATATGGTCCTCTAGATGGAGATGGACCACGGGGTGGAGGAGTCCCGTCCCGGCGTGGCAGTATGCGCGGGATGCCCGGCCGATGACAATGCCGTCAGGTTCGATTATCGGAAGGATTTCAGAAGTGTCTGGCACGGGCTCACCGGGATTATCCACAGTGGGCCTTGGGAACATAGGCACGACAACGCCGGAGGGGTAGATCAGGTCGAACATCAGCCAAGGATCAGCTTAAAGATGAACACCTGCTTCCCGTCCACTTCCCCTTCGACCCAGAAAACGTCATCGGTTTCTTTGGCCGTTGACAATGCGACGACCTGTCCCGGGGTGGTTTCCTTGTTGAAGTTGATGAACAGCTCGCGCACCGGCCTTTCAGATACGACCTCATACTCGAGGGCATCCATAGCCCACACAGCGTAGCGGGCATTGTTCGTATGGCCGATGATATCCACGTCTGAATAGCAAACCGTATGCTGTCCGGCAGGCCGTTTTTCGAGGGATCTCGGGAAAACCAACTTGGGGGCGGGCTCTTCGAGTGCATCGCCAAGGCCGTCCGGGACGGTCATTATTTCCTTAAGGTGCTCCGGGCGGACGAAACTTCTTGCCGCCGTGTCCAGGATTACCCAGGAACTAGTCGATTCCGCAAGGCGGTTTCCGTCCTTGTCCTCGAGGAGGAAGTCCCTCAGGAAGAACGGTCCCTGTGCTCCCTTATGCCAGGTCCATATGGACACATCTTCCCTCCAGAGGGGCTGTTTTTCGAATACTACGTGCATACGGGAAAGGACCCACGCGGTTCCGCCGGAGCGGAGTTCATCATATCCGAACCCGAGCATTTCTGCGGCCCACATCGCGATTTCCTGGGCCATATCCATAAAAGAAGCCGCCTTGAGGCGGAACTTCGAATCTGTCTGGTAGCACGGGACCGTCAGGTCCTGACGAAATCTGAATCCTTCCCTTATAATCTTAGGCATCTCAATATCTCAATATCTCCAGTTCTTCCGCCGTGTAAAGGTAATTGTCCACGATATCCGGCGCAACCCGGCCCACAATAGCAAGCGCCACCAGCGCCACCAGCACTATCCCCGCCGCGATGAGGAACATCCTCCCGAGCACCACCAATGCCGACGGCCTCTTCGGGGCGGAAGGTGTTGAGGGCGCGGGGGCGGAGGGTGTTGAGGGCGCGGGGGCGGGCTCCTGCTCCGGTTCCACCATCGGCTCGGGCTCCTGCTCGGTGATTGGCTCCTGCTCGG
>CALCEJ010000085.1 GCA_937900465.1 uncultured Bacteroidales bacterium
GTCTCCGCGGCTGCCATGATGATAGCCTGGAGCTGCTCCATGTTGTTGAAATTGAAAGCGGGGATTGCATATCCGCCGGCAACGGCCTTTGCGAACATCTCGCGGGTGTTCACAAGGCCCAGTTCTTTGTAAGATACCATAGTTTTATTGTTGTTTTTAACTGTTCTGTCTGAAAAGCGACACAAAGATAGTCAATGTTAAGGACTTGAGCAATACCAAATAATAGGGGTTCGGACTAATAGTTCAGCACAGGATGTATCTCGAAGATGAACTCGCGGTCCTTCGGAACAGGGCGGTACTCTTCCAGAGGCCATGCTCCCCACGAATCTTCGCCGCCGACGCCCATCTGCTCCTGGTCGATGTGAATCCAGGTAAAGCCTTCGGAGCGGTCGTTCTCGCGGGCAAGGGCCTTGAGTTCGAGGGAGTGGTTCCGCGTTGCCATATCGGCTATGCTCAGAGGAAGGACGGAAGCCTCGAATGAAGGATCTCCGCCACAGAACATAAGTCCGTTTCCACCGGCGTCAAGCACCTTCAGTACGGTAATTCCGGTATGGTTCCCGGACTCCTGGGGACGGACGTAACCGTAGTGGTACTGTTCGTTGACATCCTGGACATAATGGCCCCAGAGGGCTCCGCTCATACGGTCGCGGTAGTTCTCCCACGGACCGTATCCGAGAAAATCGAGGGTACGGAACTGCCCGGGCATCGCGAGGACCATTCCGTAGCGGAACATCTGGAGGGCATCCGAAGGAATCTCACCGTTTACCTTCATCGACTCCCTGACATACATCATTCCGTCTCCCCATACGGTATAATCCACCGTTACGGTGATTCCCCTCACGGGCTCATAAACCGACGTGACGATGTACTGACGGAGGTCAGCCATCTCCACGGTAAAGCTCTTTGCGGAAAGGTCAGGGTTCCTCCACGCGGCGAAACGCTTGTCGAATCCCGCACCGTAGTCGTTCTCGTTAAGGGCACGGTCGAAGGAAGGGACGAGGGGAGCCTTGAGGAGTTCGGAATTACCGACCTTATAGGATACCAGGGCCCCGCTCTTACGGTCAAAGACCATCTTCCAGGGAAGAGTCCTGCCGTCGAGGGCATCCTCCTTCGAGGTCATTCCGGAGAGAGAGTTCTCACGGACATCATATGTTACGGTATCGTTTGCGCAGCCGCCGTAAACGGGATGCATCCTGACGATCTTCTGGTCCCACGATATCTCGGATCCGGCCTCCATAAGAGGTTCGGCCTTTTTCAGGTAATAATGGACCTCAACGGCTTCCGTGCACTTGTATTCCTTGATAATGTCCGCAATTCCAAGGTCCAGGGAGACTGTTTCCTGCGGGCCCGCCTTGATATTCTCGACCACCCCTGTCGCGACAGGGTCGCCGTCACGGCGGACAATCCATATCATCCTGACGTTGGAAAGGTCACGGAAGAAGAACTCGTTCCTGACCTTGAGCGTCCAGTCGGGCTCGAAGGTCGTGAGAATGTTCCTGTGCTGGTATTTCACCTCCCAGGCGTGAGGGTGATAGCTCCTGTCGGATGCGACTATACCGTTACAGTTGAACGATCCGTCGGAAGGGTCATAGTCATTATAGTCTCCTCCGAAGGCCCATATATGGTCCGTACCTGAGTCGCTGACGGGTTTCAGGAGCGCCTGGTCCGCGAAATCCCATATAAATCCTCCCTGATAGGCGGGATACTTTCGGATGAGGTCCCAGTATTCGCGGAAATTACCTACGGAGTTTCCCATCGCGTGGGCATACTCGCACTGGATGAGAGGCCTCTCGGGATTGTTTTCGAGGTAGTACCGGCACTCCTTCACGCCGGCGTACATAGGGCAGCATATCTCGGAGAAATCCTCTTGAGAGTACTGGGCAGTATTCCCATAGCCGAACAGAGTACCGTAATGAAGGGTCCTTTCGTAATGGACGGGACGGGAAGGGTCATACGACTTGATCCAGTCGTAGCAAGCCTTGAAGTTCGCTCCGTTTCCAGCTTCATTACCGAGACTCCATACGATTACTGAGGGGTGATTGATGTCACGCAGGACCATCCGCTGGTCCCTTTCCAGATGGGCCTTTGCAAACTGGGGGTCCTGGGCGAGGGTCACGCCGTCGCTATAGCCCATACCGTGGGATTCGATGTTTGCCTCATCTACCACATAGAAACCGTATTCATCGCACAGGTCCAGCCAGAGAGGATTGTTGGGATAGTGGCAGGTACGGACCGCATTGATATTCAGGCTCTTCATAACCCTGAGATCCTTGATCATATCTTCCTTCGAGACGATGCTGCCTTTCGTGGGCACAAGCTCGTGACGGTTCACTCCCTTTATAAGGACCGGTTTGCCGTTTATCAGAAGCTGATTTCCCCTTATCTCGGACGTTCTGAATCCGAAACGGACGGAAGTGTTCTCCACAACCTTGCCGGATTTTACGGCTTCCACGTCAAGGGTATAGAGGTTAGGGGTTTCCGCAGTCCAGAGGGCCGCAGACGCGACCTTGGACTTCGCTGATGCGACACCGCCCTTTACGGGGACGCTCAGCCCGAGAACCTCATTTCCGGAAGCATCCCTGACGGTAAAGTTGACACTTCTCACTGCCGGCGTTACGACGGCTTTGAGGGAGATATTTCCGTACATATCGGCCACGACGTTGACATCTTCGAGACGGTCTTTCGGACGCGCGGCGATATACATATCGCGGGAAATTCCGGTAAAACGCCAGCAGTCCTGGTCCTCAAGATATGTACCGTCACACCAGCGGATAATCTCCATCGCTATGACATTCAGGCCCGGTTTTACGAACTTCGTGATATCGAAACGGGCTTCCAGGCGGCTGTCCTCGCTGTATCCTGCGAATTTCCCGTTAATCCATACTTTCACGTTGGAGGAAGCCGCGCCTACAACGAGGAAAGTCTCCATTCCCTTCCAGTTTGCAGGGATTTCGAATACACGGCGGTATGCCCCGGCATAGTTGTGCTCCGATGCAGGGACGGGAGGATTGTTCCCGTAGTGGCCCCTCCAGGGATATCCGATGTTCAGGTACAGGGGATCCACATAGCCTTCAAGCTCCCACAGCCCAGGAACGGGGATGGTCCCCCAGGAAGAATCGTCGTAGTTTACCTTTTCAAAATCCTTGACGCGGTTTTCCGCATCTTCTGAAAAACGGAATTTCCATATTCCGTCAAGGGAAAGCGTCGCCTGCTGGGCCGTCTCGAAGGAGGCCCTCATCGGGAGACGGTTGATTGCATTCACGGACGGATCCTTCCACGGTTCGACGGCAACTTTTGCCGCGAGGGGAAACACAGTCGAAACAAGGAGCAGGGCAAGGCTGCAAATGGTCTTTCTCATGGTTTAGTGTTACAGTAGTGATGCTAGTGAGTCGTAATAAGTCTTGGAAATGGGGATGTTCTCCTCCCCGGGCACGTCAAGGCACGCCACGGCGTTGCCGCCGTCCTTCTTCAGGAGGGAAACGTGGGCCGGATTGATATAATATGAGCGGTGGCAGCGGAGAAGTCCGTGACGGAGCAGATTGTCTTCCAGGGCGCTCATCGAGGAACGGAGATTGAACTTCCGGACCCTCCCGCCGTCAAGATAGAAAATATTGACATAGTTCTCTTCCGCGGCGATGTACAATACGGCGTCGGAAGATATGATGATCCGCAGGCGGCGGTTTTCGTCGTAGAAACGGATAAGCGTCGCTTCATCGGTTACTGCGGCTGAGTTCTGGTGAGAAAGGACATATATCTGGATGCCCATCGTAATGACGGTATAAGGAATGAGCATCACTGAGCCGAAATACAGGATGCAGCGTGTCATCACGGTGAAGTAAGGCAGAACGTCCCGGAGCATAATCCCGAGGAGAATGGACAGGAACAGGCACGCGATGACAATTTCGCAGACGCACCAGAGAATATACTGGGGCCATTTCATCCGGAGATGATTCCTGAGAATGAAAAGAAGCATCCTCGACAGGGCGAGGGATGCGCAGCTTATGATAGCCACAATGGGAAAAACCAGGGAGAAGGCTCCGGTCCCGGAGGAGATGAAGGCCGAAATGTCGTAGGGATCCGCCAGGAGGATTGTCGCCATCTGTGAGATGGGGACCACAACGAAGTACAGCAAGTTTGCTGTCATTCCGCTGAAGAACTTGGATACCGGTTTCATTCGTCACATTTTTTACTGTGACAAATATAATGAATATTATTCATTCGTCCCAATTCCGGGGATTTGGTCCCAGACCGTCACATCGAAAGGATTCTGGGCGGCATTATGGGCGCAGACACGGCAAATGACAGCAACGTCCTCTGTCACATCCTCCGGCTTCCAGGTTACGGCTCTACTGTCGATTCCGGTAAGGCTTTCAAACCACGTCAGGGCCGCAGTATAACGCCCGTACGTAAGTTCGAGATGGTATCCGTCACGGGTAAGGCTGTCTCCGAGGGAAGAAGCCCTTGCATTCTGTACCGCCGTCCCGGCAGGGATAAAAACCTTCAGAGCCTTGTTATCCGCCATCACCCGCTTCCCGGCACTGATTATCGCCCGATACATAGTCATCTGGTCAGACCCGTAACGCGGGAAGTCTCCGTGGTCGGAATCCCCCTGATATGCCCACGTCGAATGCCACATCAGTTTTGCTCCGGGGACATACTCCCGTACAAGACGTATCACCTCCGGGACAGTATCATAGGACTCATATTCCCCGGAAAGGCCGCTTACCTGCTGCAATGAGACGTTGGTCCATTTCTCATCCCCGAACGCTTCTGACAGCCGGCACGGCTCAGTCTCCGTCATCACTCCGCCCACGATTTTGCGATAGCGGTACGCAGGAGCATCAGTTCTCAGGTTTTCGAGGTGACGCTCCAAAGAGCAGCCCCCGATATAAAGGTTCCCGACAACCATATCGACACCCGCAGAGTTCGCAATCTCCCAGAGGTTCTGCTCTATCGCATCCATTGAAAAACTGTTACCTACGGCAAGGACGCGAATGGGCTCAGAGGGCCTTGGAGTGCAGGAAAGTATCAAAAGTGAAAAGAGAGCGGCAGGTAGAAATCTATTCATAGGTAAATCCGAGTTTTTCGAGAAGCGCCTCATCCTCTGCCGTAAGGACAAAGCCTCCGGGACTTTTACAGGAGAGGGCGGCGACAAGAAGGGCCGATGCAAGTATGAGAAGCTTTTTCATCGGTAGCTGAATCCTGCGACGTTTCCGGTTGAGCTGTCAGGACCGATCCAGACATTGAACCCGCCGGGTTCCGCTCCCCAAGTCATATCCTGACGGTAGAAGGAAAGGGTTTCCGCGTCAATGTAGAACTCTACGGTCCGGGCCTCTCCGGGGGCAAGGGTGATACGTTCGAAGCCCTTAAGCTGACGGACCGGACGCGTGACGGAGCCCACAAGGTCACGGATATACATCTGGACAGTTTCAGTCCCTTCACGGGGACCCTTGTTCGTAACGGTTACAGCTGCCGTAATGCCACTGTCTCCAGTGAATGAATCAGCGGAAAGGGCGACGGGAGAATAATCGAAACTTGTATAGCTGAGTCCGTATCCGAAGGGGTACAGAGGGGTGTTGGGGCTGTCCAGATAGCGGGATTCGTATTTCGCTTCCGGATGGACATAAGGGCGCCCGGTATTCTTCGCATAGTGATATAGCGGAACCTGACCGAGGTTTCTCGGGAAGGTAACGCTGAGCCTTCCGGAAGGGTTGACGTCCCCGAACAGGACGTCTGCGACGGCATATCCGCCCATAGTACCGGGATACCAGGCTTCGAGGATGGCACCGGCAAGTTCAGACTCTTCGGAAAGGTCAAGGGGACGGCCGTTCATCAGCACGACGGTAACAGGTTTCCCGAGGGCGGCGATACGGCGGAGAAGCTCTGTCTGGACACCGGGGACCTTGATCGAAGTACGGCTTGCAGCCTCTCCGGTCCACTGGCAGTCCTCGCCAATCACCATCACGACCTGCTTTGCCAGGATTGCCGCGGCTATTGCACCGGCAAAACCGGACCTGTCGTCCGAAAGTTCATCGCATCCACGGGCATAAATAACGTTCTTCTCCCCTACCTTTTCCCGGATAGCTCCGAGGATGGTACGAGGAATATGCTGAACCTCACCGGCTCCCCTCCACGACCCCAGGAGGTCATCGGCGGAATCCGCCAGGGCGCCGATAACGGCGATTTTCCCTTCGGTTTTAAGGGGAAGCACGCCGTCATTTTTCAGAAGGACCATACTTTCAGCGGAAAGCTTCCTTGCAAAGCGGAGATTCTCCTCCGTAAGAGTAAGTTCCTTCTCACGCTCAGGACTGCAGTAACGGTAAGGATCGTCGAAAAGGCCCAGGGCGGCTTTCACGTTGAGGATGCGGCGAACCGCGTCATCGACTGTCTTCATGGAAACCTCTCCGCTTTCCACCTGCTCCTTGAGGTAGTTCAGGAAGGATGCGCTCTGCATATCCATATCGATTCCTGCATTGACGGCGAGGCGTCCGGCATCGGCCTCATCCTCAGCATAGCCGTGGCAGACCATCTCGTTGATTCCGGTGTAGTCCGTCACTACAAAGCCCTGGAAGCCCCACTCATCACGGAGAATGTCCTGCATAAGGTGCTTGTTAGCCGTAGCGGGAACTCCGTCAAGTTCATTGAAAGAAGCCATCACGCTAAGTGCTCCGGCGTCTATCGCAGCCTTGTAGGGAGGGAGATAGAATTCGCGGAGCCAGCGCTCGGACATATCCACGGTGTTGTAGTCACGGCCGGCCTGAGGCGCACCGTAAGCCGCATAGTGCTTTACGCAGGCAAGCAAGGTGAGAGGGTCTGAAAGGTCCTTCCCCTGGTAGCCTTCAGTCATTGCGGCAGCAATCAGCGAACCCAGATACGGATCCTCTCCGGCACCCTCACTGATCCTGCCCCAGCGAGGCTCGACACTGATATCGCACATAGGCGAATAAGTCCAATGAAGGCCCGCGGCGGCGGCTTCCCTTGCAGCGATGACGGCGGATTCACGGACAGCGTCGATATCCCAGCTGCAGGAGATTCCGAGGTTGACAGGGAAAATGGTCCTGAACCCGTGAATTACATCATATCCGAACAGCAGCGGGATTCCGAGCCGGGTTTCATTCACGGCAATTTCCTGCATCTTCCGTGTATAATCTGCCGTATAGGCGTTGAAGATGTTTCCACAGCGTCCTCGGCGGATATCTTCCAGATACCCCTCGCGGATGGACGGTCCCGTAACTGACCAGTCGCTCGTGAGAAGGACCATCTGGCCTATCTTCTCTTCGAGAGTCATCACCTTCAGAAGGGAGTCGACTTTTGGAAATGAGAGTGTTTTACCGGTAGTGGTTTTAGGAGAATTGCAGCTCGCAGCCAGAAGGAGGCCTGCGGCAAAGAGGAGGAGGTGTCTTCTTCTCATTGGTTACTAAAGATGTGATTTTACTTTTTCAAGGAAGGCGGTGGCTGCCTTGGATTTTGGAAGAATCTGCTTTGCGGCCCTCTCGAAGGCATCCTCAGCATCATTTCCGACGCCCTTTACAGCAAACACTTCCTTCTCCTTTGCAGCTTCTGCCGTAATCTGGATCGAGAGTCCCTTCTGGGGAATACTTCCCGGGACGTCCATCTCACTGACAATCTCAGCGCTCACGATAAACGGCGTAGCATCATCCTCGATCGTGAAGCCTCCGATCTTCAGCATCTGGGTGAACCGCACGACGAGAACATTGCGGGCATCCTCCGGAATATCTTCAGATACCCTCAGGCTGACACTCTGGGCGGAAGCGGCTATGCCGCCCGAAAGCAGCAATGCAAGAAGAAGTGTTTCGAAACGTTTCATTTGCTTAGTCAATAATTTTGTAAATGTACGGTTTTTCCATCATAATAGCAAAAATAAAGCCCATAAGTCCCGGG
The DNA here is from genome assembly GCA_937900465.1 of uncultured Bacteroidales bacterium. Lineage (GTDB taxonomy): Bacteria > Bacteroidota > Bacteroidia > Bacteroidales > UBA932 > Cryptobacteroides. Next base: position 7,903 of record CALCEJ010000085.1, read on the forward strand.
CAGGGACCTATGGGCCAAAACTTTTGCCCTCAGGCGATTACATCATTCCGCCGGCAGGCATTGCGGGCGCTGCGGGAGCGGGTTCGGGGATGTCGACGATGCCACACTCAGTGGTGAGGAACATTCCGGCAACGGAAGCTGCGTTCTCGAGAGCGACGCGGGCAACCTTTGTTGGATCGATGACACCGGCCTCATAGAGGTTTACGAACTCGTCCGTACGGGCATTGTATCCGAAGTCACCCTTGCCCTCGCGGATCTTCTGGATGATGACGCTTGCCTCGACACCAGCATTGGCGGCAATCTGGCGGAGAGGTTCCTCTATCGCCTTCGCCACGATGCGGATACCGGTGGTCTCGTCCTCATTCTCTCCCTTGAGGTCCTTCAAAGCCTCGCTTGCGCGGATGTAGGCGACTCCGCCGCCGGGAAGATAACCTTCCTCCACCGCAGCACGGGTTGCGTTGAGGGCATCCTCGACACGGTCCTTCTTCTCCTTCATCTCAACCTCTGTCGTCGCGCCCACATAAAGGACAGCGACACCGCCGGCGAGTTTGCCGAGACGCTCCTGGAGCTTCTCACGATCATACTCGCTCTTTGTGAGTTCAATCTGCTTGCGGATAGAATCAGCACGGTCCTTGATGGCTTCCTTCTCACCTGCACCGCCGACGATGGTGGTGTTTTCCTTGGTGATGGTGACCTTCTCAGCGCGGCCGAGCATCTGGACATTCGCATTCTCAAGAGTGAAACCGCGGTCCTCGGAAATCACGACGCCTCCGGTGAGGGTTGCGATGTCCTGGAGCATTTCCTTACGGCGGTCACCGAAGCCGGGAGCCTTGACGGCGGCGACTTTGATGGTACCGCGGAGACGGTTCACGACAAGGGTCGTAAGAGCCTCGCCTTCGACGTCCTCAGCGATAATAAGGAGGGACCTGCCTTCACGGGCGATGGGCTCCAGGACGGGGAGAAGATCCTTCATTGCAGCGATCTTCTTGTCAGTGAGGAGGATGTAGGTATCGTCAAGGACAGCCTCCATCTTGTCGCCGTTAGTCATAAAGTAAGGGGAGATATAGCCGCGGTCGAACTGCATTCCTTCGACGACTTTAACCTCCGTTTCAGTACCCTTGGCTTCCTCAACCGTAATGACACCGTCCTTCTTGACCTTTGCCATTGCATCGGCAATAAGCTTTCCGATATAGGCATCATTGTTGGCAGAAACGGTTCCGACCTGCTCCACCTTGGAGAAGTCGTCACCAACTTCCTGGCTCTGGCTGCGGAGGTTATCCACAACAGCTGTGACAGCCTTGTCAATGCCCCTCTTGAGGTCCATAGGGTTAGCGCCTGCAGTAACATTCTTCAGGCCCACGTTAATGATAGCCTGGGCCAGGACAGTCGCGGTAGTGGTACCGTCACCGGCCTGCTCATTAGTCTTGGAAGCGACTTCCTTGACCATCTGGGCTCCCATATTAGCGAACTTGTCCTCAAGCTCGATTTCCTTTGCTACGGTTACACCGTCCTTGGTGACCTGGGGTGCTCCGAATTTCTTGTCGATGACGACGTTACGGCCCTTAGGGCCCAGGGTAACCTTCACTGCATCGGCCAATGCATCTGCTCCTTCCTTCATAAGGGAGCGGACGTCAGTATTGAATTTGATTTCCTTTGCCATAATTACAGGATAGCTAAAATGTCAGACTGTTTCACGATGAGGTAATCCTTGCCTTCGTACTTGACCTCGGTGCCGGCGTACTTGCCGTAGAGGACGGTATCTCCTACCTTGACCTCCATAGGCTCGTCCTTCTTTCCGGAGCCAACCGCGATAACGGTGCCCTGCTGCTGTTTTTCCTTAGCTGTGTCGGGGATGATGAGTCCGCCGGCAGTCATAGTCTCGGCCTCCTTAGGCTCAACGAGAACTCTGTCTTGTAGTGGTTTGATCATAATTTATGATGTTTTAGTTTTTTTTTCCGGGACCAGTATACTCAATGAGTATGCCATCCCCGCAAAACTGACATTTTGGCAGGGATGGCATCAAAAAAGGGGCTTATACGCGTCAATAGCTCTGATAGCCTTTTTTCAAGCGGCGGAGGCCTTCTTCGAGTGTCTTTCGGGGACAGGCGATGTTGAGCCTTTCAAAGCCTTCGCCGGAGGGCCCATAGATAGTCCCGGTTGACATAAGGAGTCCGGCTTTTTCCGTAAGGTGCCTCGCAAAACGCTCCGAGAATCCATCCAAGGGCTCATCCGGATGCTTCGCCGAGCGAAGGTCCAGCCACATAAGGTATGTCCCCTCAAGGGGCAGGGCTCTCACCCCGGGAAGTTCCCTGCGCAGGAAATCATAGACAAATTCTGCGTTAGCGCGGAGATACTTCCGGAGGGCATCCAGCCAGGCTTCGCCTTTTGTATAAGCGGCGATAAGGGACGCCACTCCGAACACATTGACGTCGCAGCACTCATTGTCGTTTATCGCGCGGTCTATCTTTTTAACCTTCTCAGGATCGCGGGCAATCACGTTCGCAATCTGGATACCGGCGATATTGAACGCCTTGGTTGGAGAGCAGCAGACGGCGCTGTTAAAAGAAATCTCATCCGGAAGAGTTGCAAAGGGAGTGTAGTCGTGGCCGGGATAAGTCAGTTCGCAGTGGATTTCGTCCGATACCACGACAAGCCCATTGCGAAGGCATATCTCCCCTATCCGTGTCAGTTCCTCACGGGTCCATACGCGCCCGGCCGGATTCTGGGGATTGCAAAGGAGAAAAACCTTAGCCCTTGGTTCCTTTGCCTTAAGTTCAAGGTCATCCCAGTCGATGGAATATGTCCCGTCCCTGTAGATGAGCGGATTGTGCAGCTCCTCGCACTTGTTGTTACGGATTGCCGGGAAGAAGGCGTTGTAGCAGGGAGTCTGGACAATCACCTTGTCTCCCGGGACGGTAAAGGCCTTCAGACAGGCGGAATACGCGGCTATTACGCCGGTAGTCGCGATAACCTGCTCCTTCTTGATCCCTGTCCATCCGTGACGGCGCGAGAACCATCCGGCAATCGCATCGTAATAATCGTCAGGAAGGAGCTGATATCCGAATATCCCGTGATCAAGCCTTTTCTGCACCGCTTCGCGGATTTCAGGAGCCACACGGAAGTCCATATCCGCAATCCACATAGGGAGGGCATCCGGGACCAGGTCCCACTTCACGCTGCCACTGCCGCGGCGGTCGATGATTTCGTCAAAATTATAGTCCATTTATCTTGCAGTCTCCGGGCGCGCGGAGGTTTTCATCAATAATTATTTCACCGATTGAATCAGCCTTGATCGAGCCTGTACGGGGGTTCTTTACGCTGGTGATGTTGCCCTTCACCTCAGCCCTCACGCTGGAGTATTCGAATGCGAGGTCCGCGTCATCATCGAAAGTGCAGTTCTCCAGGACCAGGTCTTCCGCATAGCACAGCGGCTGGGTCCCCGAGATATGGCAGCCGCGGAGCGTCAGTCCCTTCGAGTACCAGCCAAGGTATTCACCGTTCAGGCTGGAATTCTCAACAAGCACGTTCTCCGTATTCCAGAAAGCGTCCTTCGAATCGATATGGGCATTACGGATTACGACATTACGGCAGTACTGGAAGGAATAGTTTCCCTGGTGGCGATAGTCCTCTATGTCGATGTCACGGGAGTGGAAGTAGCAGTAGTCCGCCTTTGAGACCTCCACATCGCGCAGTTTAATTCCGCGGCACATCCAGAATGTCTCCTGGGCAAAGGGAATCCTCACGCGAAGAAGGGACGTCCGGTCCATCTCACGGAACATTTTAGGAGCCTCCACGAGGGTATCCTCCATCACGCAGTCCTCCGAGTACCACAGAGCTGCGCGGGCTCCTTCACGGAATATGCAGTTTGTCACAGTGAAGCCCTTCGTGCACCAGAACGGATACTTTCCGCGGAATTCGCAGCGGTCAGCTTCTATGTCTTCAGTTTCCTTAAGGGCGGATTCGCCGGGATTGATTATGACATTCTCAAGACGGAGATGACGCCCGAAATACAGGGGACGCTCTCCACCGAATTCACAGTCCTTTATTATTTCCTTCATTTCTTTCCGGTAAGAAGCGAGATTATCTTTGCGCCCACCTCTTCGTTGCCCTGGACGCAGGAGAAGTCCTGGGAATGAGGGCCGTATGCGAAGATGGGGATAGGGATTGCCGTATGGCCGCGGGTCACGAAATTACCCTCGACCCTTCCCTCGGAGGGATTTCCGTCTGCGATTGAAAGGCCTCCGGTCTCGTGGTCAGCGCAGATCACCACGAGCGTATGGCCGTCCTCGTCTGCAAACTTGATCGCCTCGGTAATCGCCTTGTCGAAGTCGAGGAGTTCAAGGACCTCGGAATCGAAGACATTCAGGTGAGAAGCCTTGTCGATACGGGCGCCTTCGACCATAAGGAAGAAGCCCTTGCCCCTGTTCTTACGGGCCTTCAGGAAATCGATTGCGTAGCGGGTGGTTACAGGGAGGAAGTCCGTACGGCCGTCGACGATATATCCGGTCTCGATATGGGGAGGAAGCACCACGAGCCTTGAAGCATCCGAAGCGGCAGGGTCATCGAGGGACTTCACCACGGTATAACTGTTCTGTATGGCTTCGCGCGTTTTCGCAGCAACTTTTTCATAGTTCTCCCACGATCCGGCGGAAAGGAAAATCGCAGGGGACAAGGGGAGGTCCGCCCATATTTCATCCCGCATTCCGCGCCCCGGCTGATGGGCAAAGAAACTGGCGGGAGTTGCGCCGGTAAGTTCATCCGTGGAAACTATACCGCTCACTATTCCCTTCTCGCTTACGATTTCGGGGATGTTGAGGATAGGATTCTTTTCAAGGTCCACTCCGACTGCGTAGTTATACGTTTTCTGGCCGCAGGCATAAGCGGTTCCGGAGGCGGCGGAGTCCGTGGTGAACTCTTTCGCGGACTTTGTCGTGACCCACCCGAGATGTCTCAGGTTCGTGACCGTAAGCTCCTCGCCGTTTGCAAAATAGCCGGTAGCCCAGTGGGCAAGACCGGTTCCGTCGCCGATCATAAGGATAACATTCAGAGGAGCCTTCTTTGAGCCGTCGCTCTTGTAAGTGGGAGTATAGGAGCCCTGGTGCTTTACACCTTCAATCTTGCCGTGGACGATTTCCTGGGCATAAACTCCCGTGGCAAGAAGAGCCAGCAGGAGGACAGCGGTGATTCTTTTCATTACGATTTGCGGTTTTAATGTCATCACACAAAGTTACTGACTCGCCCAAACTTTTCCAAATAATATTTTCTCCGTATCTTTACGCCATAAACTCATTGTCCATATGATCAGCGAAGAAATAATCCGCTCGAGGGTAGAAAGGCTTTTCAGTGAGATCACCTTCAGCGATGAGCCCAAGGGCCTTTACGATCCCTTGCGTTATATGATCTCCATCGGCGGAAAGAGAATCCGCCCTACCCTTTGCCTTACAACCTATGGGCTCTATAATGACGATTTCACCGACGAAGTCCTCGCTGCCGCCGAGGCGCTGGAGGTCTTCCATACCTTCACGCTGATCCACGACGACATAATGGACAAGTCCCCGCTGCGGCGCGGACAGGAAACCGTATGGACAAAGTGGGATTCGGATCACGCAATCCTCTCCGGCGACGCGATGTGCATCGACAGTTACAGGAGACTCTCTGCGGTTGGTCCTGACATACTTCCGGAGGTGCTTCACCTGTTCTCCCGCACGGCGGCTCTCGTCTGCGACGGGCAGCAGTCCGATATGGATTTTGAGAGTCTTGACTCCGTTCCGATGAACCAGTATATGGTGATGATTGCGCGGAAAACGGCGGTTCTGCTTGCCTGCTCCGCCCAGATGGGCGCCGTCATCGCACGGCAAAGCCCGATGGTCGGGGATACGCTGTACTATTACGGCTACTACCTTGGACTCGCGTTCCAGATTGCTGACGACTATCTCGACACCTACGGCGACGAATGCGTATTCGGAAAGCCCATCGGAGGCGACATCGTCAACTCGAAAAAGACCTGGCTTACGGTGAAAGCGATGGAGGATGGCGCAGAAGGCCTCGCCGAGGCTATGACGCTCCCCTCCGTCACCGCTCAGGAAAAGGCCCGTAAGATTGCCCACGTAAAGGAAATATACGAATCCGTCGGGGTCCGCGAAAAGGCGCTGGAGGAGATCCGCAAGCTGACGGAACGGGCGCTTTCGGAGGCCGGTGAGGTTACATCCGCCGCCGCCTACGATACCCTCAGGAATTTTGCTCACGCACTTGTCGGAAGGACATTCTGATGGAAAGGAAACAACTTGAAATAATGGCCCCCGCGGGGAATTTTGAATGTCTCCGCGCCGCGGCCCTCGGGGGCGCGGATTCAGTGTATTTCGGAGTAGGACATCTGAATATGAGGTCTCACTCCGCAAACAACTTCTCTCCTTCGGACCTTCCGGAAATTGTACGGATATGCAGGGAATATGGGATGAAATCCTATATGACCCTCAATATCATAATCTATGACGAGGAAATTCCCCTTGTCCACGAGACCCTCGACGCCGCCCGTACCGCCGGAGTGGATGCCATCATCGCCTCCGACATCGCGGTCATCTCCTATTGCCGGTCCATAGGCCTCGAGGTCCATATCTCCACCCAGCTGAACATCTCCAACATCGAAGCGCTACGCTTCTACGCCGGTTTTTCGGACGTTGTCGTCCTTGCCCGCGAACTGCGGCTGGACCAGGTCCGCCTGATTCACGAGGCCATTGTCAAAGAGGGCATCAAGGGCCCCTCAGGCAATCTTGTAAGGATTGAGATGTTTGTCCACGGGGCCCTCTGTATGGCCGTTTCCGGGAAATGCTACCTCTCCCTCCAGACATACGGTTCTTCCGCAAACCGCGGAGGATGCCTCCAGGTTTGCCGGAGGGGCTATGAGGTTACTGACCTTGAGACCGGGAACCGGCTCTTCGTGGACAACAAATACATTATGTCCCCGAAGGACCTCTGTACCGTGGAGTTCCTCGACAAGATTGTGGATGCGGGTGTCAGGGTATTCAAAATTGAAGGCCGGGCCCGCAGCGCGGAATATGTCCGCCGTACCGTGGAGTGTTACCGGAAGGCTGCCGGTGCGGTCGCGGACGGGATCGGTCGTGACGTCGGCGGCGAGCCAGGTGGCATAGCTGAAAGCGGAGGCGTCTCCCGAAAGGGTGAAAATGCGCTTTGTGATCAGGTAACGCTGCCATGCGGAGAAATAGAACCGGTTGTCGATCATGCAACTGATCTTCTCGCTGCGCCAGCGGCCATACAGGTAGGTTTCTCCTCCCTGGTAAATGCCGATGCGTCCGTAATTCGCATCGCGGCTCACGAGTTCATCCCGATGGTCCATCAGGTCCTCCTGCCAAGGAACGGCGGTCGGAGAGGCGGAGACG
>CALCEJ010000086.1 GCA_937900465.1 uncultured Bacteroidales bacterium
CGTCACCTTCTCGATCATGGTAAACAATGCAACGGTGGACACACCTGTCCTACGCGCCGCGCTTGAGGAGATTCTGCTTCTGCTGCTTTAACGTCCCGCCCAAGGTTTCCCCTTTTTTGGTAAACTTTTTTCAGGACGGGGCATGAGGCGTGAAATGCAACTGCTTGATATTCAAATAAATAAACAAAAGGGGGGTGTCTGTTTTGGATACCCCTCTTTTGCATAATATATTGTAGGTCAACTATTTACAGTTCACGGCATAAATGACAGCGACGGAATAGACGGCGGCGGTTTCCGTTCGAAGGCGCGACGGACCAAGGTGAACGGGAATGAAGCCTGCGAGGACGGCGGCATGGGCCTCCTCTTCGGAGAAATCCCCCTCCGGCCCGATCATCACGACGACTTCGCTCCCCTCGAACCCCTCAAGCGCCTCACGGATTCCCTTCCTTGGCACCTCTCCCTCAAAGCAACACGCAATGAGCTTCAGCGGAGTTTCGGAGGAGGTCGATTCTACCATCGAGGCGATGAAGTCCCGTACGGCAACGGGGTCTGAGATGTCGGGGATGAGGGATTTTAGGGATTGCTTTGCGGCGGAGAGGGCGATACGGCGGGCACGGTCAGATTTATAAACCTTCCGCTCCGAGCGTTCCCCGATAACCGGAACGATACGGTCCACACCTATCTCCACAGCCTTCTCCACAAACCATTCAAAACGGTCGTTGTTCTTAGTGGGCGCACAGGCGACCGTCAGGCGGTACGGGTGTCCTCCCCATCCGGGGAATTCCTCCTCAATCCGGGCAGAGGCTCCCTTTGGATTATCATCCTCCAGGATGCAACGGTACATAGTCCCAAGGCCGTCGATGAGCAGGACCTCATCGCCACGACGATGGCGCATAACGCGGACACAGTGGGCGGATTCCTCCGGGTCCATCAAGCGGAGCGGCCCCCTCCCCTCATATGAATAGAAAACCTCCATTTCAATAGTTTTGCAAGATTCCTAAAAGTTTTTTACCTTTGCATCCCCTGATTAAGTTCAGAGGCCCCTTAGCTCAGTTGGTTAGAGCAGCGGACTCATAATCCGTGGGTCGAGGGTTCAAGTCCCCCAGGGGCCACAAAAACGGGTGACGTTCTGTCACCCGTTTTTGTATTCGGGGAATCCGCTAGTCGAACATTACCTTGGGATTCATCATCGATGGTGTACTCCAATCTATCCCGTGTTTTGCAAGGACTGCCTTCTTGACAGACCAGTAGCTGAAGCAAAATCCCATTCCGCGGGGCTCATCTCCAAGTTTTTCGTCAACCTCCTTTTCAACCTCGTAGATGCAGTCTTCCCACTCGGGAGTCCTCTCGACAGGGTCGAACTTCAGATGGGCGCCGGTATAGTTAACCCACCACTCCATCGTAACGTGAGGGTCGATGTAAAAATCAAGCCTGTTCTGAATCTTGTCCGCCTCGATGACGCCAAGATAGCGGTCATTGTCATAGTGAGCGTCATCGGCCTCCCTCTGGGAATTTGCGAATTTCCTGAGCTGCAGGAATTCCAGGCAAAGACGGGGGACATCCCTCTTGTCCAGGAGATCCTCAAGGAAGATTGCATCACAACAGACGATAATCCCGTTTGCGTCTATATGCTTCCCGTGAAGGGGGACACGGTTCCGGAGGATGTCAAGATACTCTTTCGCCAAGGGGATATTCTTCCATACTTTCCACCCTTCCTCCGAAGCATTTTTCCTCATCTGGTCCAGCAGCTCCACGACACGGTCCACATACTGCTCTTCCTTTTCAGGATCCCTTTCGAATTCAATCGTAACGGACCACCCTTCGGATTCGTAAATGTACGGATTGTCAACACGGTACATCGGGGTATTCCAGCTATGTCCGGGATTCAAGGTTATTTCCTCTCCCCGATATTTGAACACAAGAACACCGTCAATGAAGGATACGACAGTAGCGACGAGCCTTCCCTCGGATAGTATCAGTTCCCCTCCTTCAACAAGATTTTCAGCGGGGACTTCTTTCCTGGACTCGTGATAATTCGCAATGCCCATATCGTTGGTTTCGTGGGAATAGCCCACATATACTTTAACTTTTTCCATTGGAGCGAAGATTATGATTTTCACAAATATACGAAAAAACCCGGAACAGCAAACAGCCGTCCGGGTTATTCGAGGATCTTGAGGTCGTCAGACCTTGATCTCTACTTCCACTCCCGAGGGGAGCTCGAGCTTCATAAGAGCATCGACGGTCTTTGCATTGGAGTCGTCGATGTCAAGAAGACGGACATAGGAGTCCAGCTCGAACTGCTCGCGTGATTTCTTGTTCACGAACGTGGAGCGGTTCACGGTGAAGATCTTCTTGTGCGTAGGAAGAGGAATAGGACCATTGACCTTTGCACCTGTAGCCTTCACAGTATCAACGATCTTAGCTGCGGACTTGTCCACGAGCATATGATCGAATGACTTGAGTTTAATTCTGATTTTCTGGCTCATTTCTATAACTTTAATTACATTTTTACTGTTCAGTCTTCAGCCACAGGCATCCTGTAGCCGCTTTTTTCGACAATTTCCCGGGCAAGCTGGAGGGGAACCTCCGCGTAGTGGTCAAATGTCATTGTGCTGGTGGCACGCCCCGAAGAGAGTGTACGGAGCACCGTGACGTAGCCGAACTGCTCCGAGAGCGGCACGAATGCTTTCACTATTCGCGCTCCTCCGGCGGCGGAGTCCATTGCCACTATCTGACCGCGGCGGCGGTTCAGGTCTCCTACGATGTCGCCCATATAGTCCTCAGGGGTAACGACCTCCAGGGACATTATGGGTTCCAAAAGTACGGGCTTTGCCTTGGGGCAGGCGTGACGGAACGCCATCCGGGCGGCGAGCTCGAAGGAGAGCGCGTCTGAGTCCACGGGGTGGTAGGATCCGTCAAGGACGGTGACTTTCAGCGAAGGCACCTCGTATCCGGCAAGGACTCCGTTTGCCATTGCGGCTTCGAACCCTTTCTGGATTGACGGGATGAATTCCTTCGGAATGTTTCCGCCCTTCACCTGATTGTCAAACTGAAGGCCTTGTACGCCTTCATCGGCAGGAGAGATTCTTACGATTATGTCTGCAAATTTTCCGCGGCCTCCGGTCTGCTTCTTGAACACCTCGCGGAGCTCTACGGTGCCGGTGATGGCCTCCTTGTAGTTCACGTGAGGGGCTCCTTGGTTGATATCGACACCGAACTCCCTGCGGAGACGGTCGACGATGATGTCCAGATGAAGCTCGCCCATTCCGCTGATGACGGTCTGGCCGGTCTCGACGTCAGACTTGACGGTGAAGGTAGGATCTTCCTCGGAAAGTTTCGCGAGGGCGATACCAAGCTTGTCAAGGTCCTTCTGGGTCTTGGGCTCGATCGCGATTCCGATGACGGGGGTAGGGAATTCCATAGACTCGAGAGTCACAGGGGCGTTCTCTACGCAAACCGTGTCACCGGTACGCAGGTCCTTGAAGCCCACCGCCGCACAGATGTCGCCGGCCTCCACGAACTCGATGGGGTTCTGGTGGTTGGAGTGCATCTGATACAGGCGGGCAACCCTCTCTTTCTTGCCGGTCCGGGTATTGTACACGTATGAACCGGCCTCCAGACGGCCCGAATACGCCCTCATAAAGGCAAGACGGCCGACGAAAGGATCCGTCGCAATCTTGAATACGAGCGCGCAGAACGGTTCGTCTGCGGAGGGTTTGCGTTCGACCTCGTCTCCGGTACGCGGGTCTGTTCCGGCGACGGCGCCTTTGTCGAGCGGGGACGGAAGGTAGCGCATCACGTTGTCCAGCAGGAACTGGACTCCCTTGTTCTTGAAGGAGGAACCGCAGCAGGCCGGAACGATCTGCATTGAGATCGTTCCTTTGCGGAGTGCGGAGATAATCTCCTCTTTGGTAAGGGAATCAGGATCCTCGAAGTACTTTTCCATAAGGGTCTCATCGCAGTCTGCAGCCGCCTCCAGGAGGATATCCCTCCAACGGACAGCCTCTCCACGCAGGTCAGCGGGGATTTCGCCTTCACGATAGTTGACGAGTTCCTCGTTGTCTTCGTAGAAGATTGCCTTCATGTCGATGAGGTCGATGATACCTTCGAATTTATCCTCCGCTCCGATCGGGAGGCATACGGGAACCGCGTTTGCACCAAGCTTGTTCCGGATGTCTTCCACACAGAGGAGGAAGTCCGCACCCACGCGGTCCATTTTGTTGACATAAGCGATCTTGGGTACGCGGTACTTGTCCGCCTGACGCCAGACAGTCTCCGACTGGGGCTGAACTCTGCCCACAGCGCAGAAAGTGGCAATCGTTCCATCCAGGACACGCAGCGAGCGCTCCACTTCGACAGTAAAGTCCACGTGGCCGGGAGTATCTATCAGGTTGATCTGATAGGTCTCTCCCTCGTAGTGCCAGAAAGCGGTGGTCGCAGCGGAGGTGATGGTTATACCCCTCTCCTGCTCCTGGACCATCCAGTCCATCGTGGCGGCACCCTCGTGCACTTCCCCGATCTTGTGGGTCTTACCCGTGTAGTAGAGGATACGTTCAGACGTAGTTGTCTTACCGGCATCGATGTGGGCCATGATGCCGATGTTACGCGTGAACCTGAGATCTCTCTTTGCCATCAGGAATGCAGTTTAGAAACGGAAGTGTGCAAATGCCTTGTTGGCCTCTGCCATTCTGTGCATATCTTCCTTGCGCTTGAATGCACCGCCTTCGTTGTTGTAAGCAGCAACGATTTCAGCGCACAGCTTTTCTGCCATGGAGTGACCTGAACGCTTGCGTGCGAACTGGATCATGTTCTTCATCGCGACGGAAACTTTTCTTTCAGGGCGTAACTCCGTAGGCACCTGGAAGTTAGCACCACCGATACGACGGGACTTAACCTCGATCTGAGGGGTCACGTTCTCGAGTGCCTTCTTCCAAATATCGAGAGGAGCCTTGTCAGAATCTTTCATCTTCTCGCCCACCATGTCGATGGCATCATAAAAGATAGAATACGCGATACTCTTCTTCCCCTGCAGCATAAGATTGTTCACGAAACGGGTAACCTCCACGTCGTGAAACTTCGGATCAGGAAGTAGAATCCTCTTTTTAGGCTTCGCTTTTCTCATTTTGAAAAAGAATTAAAGGTGATAAAAACAGGTGATTACTTCTTAGATTTCTTCGGACGCTTGGCGCCATAGAGGGAACGGGACTGGGTCCGTCCGTCTACGCCAGCGGTATCCAAAGCTCCTCTAAGGATGTGGTAACGTACACCCGGCAGGTCCTTTACACGGCCTCCGCGAACGAGCACGATGGAGTGCTCCTGGAGGTTGTGACCCTCGCCAGGGATGTAGGCATTGACCTCTTTCGCGTTGGAAAGACGCACACGGGCAACCTTACGCATAGCGGAGTTAGGTTTCTTAGGCGTCGTAGTGTACACACGGAGGCATACTCCACGCTTCTGAGGGCAAGCATCCAACGCACGAGACTTGCTCTTTACCTCGAGCTGCTCGCGTCCTTTGCGGACAAGTTGTTGAATTGTTGGCATAAATGTTTGTTTATAAAAAATTACATCCCCTTTTTTCAAAGGGGACGCAAAGGTAGTAAAAAATTTTAATAATGCAAAAACTAATACAGTTTCAGGAACACTTCTATGGCCTGATACTCCGCCATTCCAAGTTCATTGTATATCCTGGCGGTGTTCTGGGTACGGTCCTCAGCCCTCTGCCAGAACTCGCGGGGATCTTCGCCCGGGAACGGGACGATGTCCTTCTGGGAGAGGTGGCGGAAGATTGCGTGACGCTTCTTTATCAGTTCTCCCGGGGAAAGCGGAACTGCCATATCGACTCGTCCTATCTCCCACTCCATCCACGCGCCGCGGTACAGCCAGACGTGAGTATTCTCAATCCAGGGGGATTTTCCCTCCTCCTTTATCTGGTCCATTGCCTCGAGCGCCGCTTCCGTGCACACACGGTGGGTTCCGTGAGGATCGGCAAGGTCTCCGGCCATAAAGATCATATCCGGTTTCAGTTCGAGGATCAGCTTCTTGATGATATCCACGTCGGCCTGGGTGCGGGGCATCTTCTTGATACCGCCGGACTCGTAGAACGGGAGATTGAGGAAGTGGGCGTTGGTGTTGTCGTTGAGGCCGAAGGAACGGACGGCGCCGCGGGCTTCGCTGCGACGGATTGCCGCCTTGATATCGAGCAGGGCGCGGGGCTCCGGTTCGCCGGGAACCTTGCTGTCAACAAGGGCTTTCACCTCCGCGAACTTGTCCGCGAATCCGAGCTGGAATGCGGCGTCCATATGCTGGAGGACGACATCGTCGTGGACAGCGACGTTACCGGAAGTCTCGTAGGCGACATGGACATTGTGTCCCTGCTCCGCAAGACGGATGAAGGTTCCGCCCATAGAGATGACGTCATCATCCGGATGGGGCGAGAAGATAAGGACGGTCTTCGGGAACGGTTTCGCTGAAACGGGACGGCGGCTGTCGTCAGCGTTGGGCTTTCCGCCGGGCCATCCGGTTATTGTCGCCTGAAGGTCGTTGAACACGTCGATATTGATCTTGTCGAAGGGGCCGAATTTTTCGAGGAGTTCGCCCAGCGAGTTGTCAAGATAATCCTTTTCCGTGAGCTTGAGGATAGGCTTTCCGACGGTCTGGCAGAGCCACACCACCGCCCTGCGGATATACTTCCTTGACCATTCGCACGGGCCCACGAGCCAGGGTGCGACAACGCGGGTAAGCTGCTCAGCCGCAGGTTCGTCAACATAGAGGGTGATATCCTCGTGCCTTTGGAGAAGCGTCGCGGGAATTGCCGCGTCCATCTTCCCTTCCGCGACAGCCTTGACGGCTTCCGCTTTGTCCTCTCCCCACGCCATCAGGATGATCTTCTTCGCACTGAGCATCGTCGAAATGCCCATTGTGATTGCCGTCTGGGGGGTAATCGTGATATCTCCGTTGAAAAAGTTTGCCTGACGCTTGCGGGACTTGTAGGAAAGGCGGACGGTACGGGTACGGGTCTTGGGAGAAGCTCCGGCTTCATTGAAACCGACCTGGCCCTGCTCGCCGATTCCGATCACAAGAAGATCCAGTCCGCGGGCAATCTTGTCATACTTTGCGCAGTAATCCGATACAGCCTCCACGGAGACGGTTCCGTCGGGAATGTGAATGTTCTCCTTAAGGATATCCACCTTGTCGAGAAGCGCCTCGTGAATGAGACGGTTGCGGCTCCGGGGGTCGCGGGCATCACAGGGGAAGTACTCGTCGATTGTAACCACCTCCACTTTCCTGAACGATACCTTCCCGGCCTCGTAGCGGCGGGCAAGCTCGTTGTAAAGGGATGTGGGGGTAGAGCCTGTCGTCAGTCCAAGACGGAACAGGGAGCCTTCCGGAGTTGCTTCGATTGCAGCGCAAATCTGATCAGCGACCTCGTAGGATGCCGGGCGGGACTGCTGGTAGATTTCAGTCCAAATCTTTTCGTAGGAATGGAGGATACCCTTGGGAAGGTTCTTGGTGATGAGCCCTCCCTCGTAAGGAAGTGTAAAATGCTTAGGCATTGGTTTATGGTTTTTGGTTGATCTCGAAATGGAGTTTGATAAGATCTCTCTTGAGGGCCGGTCCGTAGGCGTACTCCCCTACGTCGATCGAATCCAGAAGATAGAGGTCCGCCCCTTTGAAAAGGGTTGTCTCCATCGCCGTGGAGCGGATGTCGCCTATCTTCGTAATGGACTCCTTGGGGACTACGAGATGGCAGGGGACTATCCAGGCGAAGGGATTCATCGCAACGGCATGGGCCACTGCACGGACGCCTGGGGCGTTGCCGCACATCTGGGCAAGGTCCGTATAGCTGATAAGCCGGGGTGACTCCTTCATCTTGTCGTAAAGCGTCCTCCAGACGCCTGTCTGAAATTTTGAACCAAAAAGGCGCAGGTCCTCGAAGGAAATGCTCCGGGAAAGCCCGACGAGCTCTTCCGTTGAAATCTTATGGGCCTCAATGCGCTCTGTTGCCTTGGGGGAACCCTCGGCGATTTTTGCGGCGATACGGGCAAAGTGGGAATAGTCCGCGGCTACGGAAGCTATCCGCCCGTCCACCTCTGTAATTATCCACCTTGTCGCTTTCATACTTTTACTGGTTGTTCATTTCGGGGATGTCCACCGGACGGGGGGTCCGGTCTCCCATCAGATGTAATGTGTAATAGTCAGCCATCTTCCAGAAGAAGTAGTCGTTCATATCGCCGAAGCCGTGGCGCTGGCCTGGAAGAACCAGCATATCAAAACGTTTGTTTGAACGGATCAGGGCGTTGACGACGCGGATTGTGTTTGCAGGGTTGACGTTGTTGTCCACATCGCCAGTCACAAGGAGAAGGTGACCCTTCAGGCGGGAGGCGAGTTCCTGGTTCGTGTCGATATGATAGACAAAGGTAGTGTCTCCGTTTTCGACCTTCTCCTGCACTCCGTGGTGAGTCTCTGACCACCAGCGGTTGTAGATGGAATTGTCGTGGTTGCCGGCGCAGGAGACAGCCACCTTGAAGAAATCCGGGTACTTCAGAAGGGCCGCCGTGGACATAAATCCGCCGCCGCTGTGGCCGTGAATTCCCACGCGGTCGAGATCGATGAAGCCGTAGCGTGCGCCAAGCTGCTGAATCGCATATTTCTGGTCTTCGAGTCCATAGTCACGGAGATTCCCGTACCCGTAGTTGTGATACCACTTCGAGCGGTTGGGGTGGCCGCCCCGGTTTCCGACGGTGATGACGATAAAACCAAGCTGGGCCAGACGGTCCGTGCGCGTAAAGCCGGAGCTCCAGGAGATGTTGTTAGCTTCCACCTGGGGGCCCGGATAAACGTAATCACAGATAGGATATACCCTCGTTGAGTCGAAGTCGAAAGGCTTGTACATAGCCCCATAGAGGTCCGTAACGCCGTCCGCGGCTTTCACCTTGAAGCGTTCGGGGAAGCGGTATCCTGCAGCGAAGAGTTCGCTGAAGTCAGCCTCCTCAAGCTCTGTACGGCGTCCGTTTGCGGTATTGATAAGGCATACGGCGGGCTTTGCATCAACCCTGGAATAATTCGCCACCACGTATTTTCCGTCATCGGAGGACGTCGAAAGGACATCCATATCGTCCATATCCAGCTGCTGCATGGACCCTCCGGAAGCGCTTACACGGAAGGTGTGCATCTGGTAGGGGTTTTCCTCCGGATTGACGCCGCAGGCGCTGACTATAAGATTCCGCCCGTCGAAGCCTATGACGTCTTCGACGTGGAAGGCGCCCTCCGTAAGGTTCTTTTTCAGCGTTCCGTCAGCCCCGTACAGATACAGGTTAGCCCATCCGTTCCTTTCGCTCCACCACACGAAGTCTCCTCCGGGAAGGAAGTACGGGTCGCGGGTTTCGATATAGGTGTTCATCCTCTCGGAGACGAGCGTCTTAGTGCTGTCAGACGAGGTTCCTACATAGCAAAGGTCTATCCTGTGGAGGTCGCGGCTCTTTTTGATAAGGTAGAAGCCGGAATCGTCCCCGAGCCAGGTCATATTCGTAAACTCATCGTATTCGTCCTTTACGGTACGCGGCCTTCGGAGAAGGTCCATATCCTGATCCTTGAAGGTGTCTGTCAGGATGCGCTTTGCGGAGCCGTCCAAACTGATGATATAGAGTTCACCCCTCGGGCCCGGCTCTCCGGGCATCTGGTAGTGGTACTCCTCAAGGGTAGGACGGGGGCTTGTGACGGAATTGATGACCCAGAGCTTCTTAACCCCTGACATATCCCATTTCACGCCCGCGAAACGGCTCCCGTCGGGGGCCCACAGCGCGTAGGGGAAATGCCTTGCCGTGGAATCCTTCTCCACATCGCCGGTGTAGTTGTCTCCGTTCCAGGAGAACTCCTCCGTACCGTCTGTCGTAAGCGCAATCTCTACGATTGTGCTGTCCTTAGGGTCCTTCGCCGCCTTTCGGAGGGAAGTAGAGTCCATCATCCAGAGATTATGGGCCTTGACATATATTCCCTTCGTTCCGTCCGGGGAGACGTTAGCCCATTCGGGGTATTTCTCCGGATGCTCGTCCGTATCGAAGGTCAGTTCCTTCGAGGCGATGTCGTAGTAGAAGCGGTATTCCACCTTGGTGGTCTTACCGGCGGAATCAGTCTTTTCCCTGCCGGATTTGAGGTCGAACTGGAAGAACTTGTCGTCTTTCAGCTCGAGGCGGAGGGGAAGATGGGCTGCATCATAGGGGTCGCCGGTGATCTCTGTCACCTGCATCGCGAGTTTTACAAGGTCGATGGCTTCCGTCCTGGTGCCCTTTGCCGGGTCCACGATATAGTATTTCGTGCCTTCGGCCGTCTTCCAGGAATACCAGAAACGGTCGCTGTCACGGAACCAGCGGGGGCGGATGCGGGTAGAGTATACCATCTGGGATACGTTCTTCTGGGAGAAGCGCTCCGCCTGGGAATAGTTTGCCTTCGTGACTCGTTTGGATTGGGCCCCGAGGGGCGCTGAGGCGGCAAGGACCATAAGAATGGCAGCCGCCACCGGTATGAGGATATGACTTTTCATACTCTTTTCCTTGAATCTACAAAGATAGAAATCTTCAGGGAAAAGAGCAATACCAACTAATTATGACACAGATTAAATAACAATTTTCGACGGGTTACGTTAATGGACGAAACTAGCGAAGTACCCGGCGAAAAACACGTTGGTGATAAGGTATCCGACTATTGTCGAAACTATGACGCATATAAGTCCCGGCATCATAAAACTGTGATTGAGAAGGTACTTCCCTATCACCGTTGTCCCGGAACGGTCGAAGTTGACGGTTGCGATATCGGAAGGATAGTTCGGGATGAAAAAGTATCCGTAGACGCTTGGAAGGACCCCCAGAAGCACGGGGCCGGCGATGCCCAGCTCATATGCCAGGGGCAGCATCGCCACGACGACGGCGCCCTGCGAGTTGATCAGGACCGAAACGAGGAAGAATACGAATGCTATACTCCAGGGATAGGATTCAACCACGCCTCCAAGCATCGTTTTCATTTCCTCAAGATAGTTGCTGAAGTATGTGTCCGCAAGCCAGGCAATGCCGTAGATTGCAACAACGGCGACCATACCGCTCTGCCATACGGCCCCGGCAACGGCTTTCTTGGGCTGGGCCTTGCAGAACATTATGTTTGCCGCCGCGGCCATAAGCATAATGATCTGGATATTGATATTCATCTTCGGGAGGTTGATCGCCTGGGCCACCGTCCTTCCGTCAGCGACGTGGAACATCTGGCAGAACGCAAAGCCCACAATGATCACAAGCGCGCCCAGGAAGATGAACACCGATGCCTTCGCGGCGGGGGAAATCTCCTTGTCAAGGGTTGTCGCAGAGTTTCCGTACATATACTTGTACATTTCAGGGTCAGCCTTCCTCTTCTGGAACTCAGGGTCCTTGTCCAGGTCCTTACCCCTCTTGTAGGAGGCCGCCGCGGCACACATAAGGCCGCAGACGCAGGCCGGTATCGTAACCATCAGGACCTGGGGAATCGAAACCATATAGCCGTTGGCATTGGAGATTGTCACGAAGGCGACGACTGCCGCTGCGATGGGCGAGCAGGTAATTCCCACCTGGGATGCGATGGACGCGACACCGCAGGGGCGCTCAGGACGGATATTCTTTTTGAGGGCTATGTCACAGATGATGGGCATAATGGTGTAGACCACGTGGCCGGTTCCGACAAGGACCGTAAGGAAGAAGGTCACAAGGGGCCCAAGGAAGGTGATATGCTCCGGATGCCTTCGGAGAAGCTTCTCCGCAATCTGTATCATCCAGTCCATGCCTCCGGAGGCCTGCAGCGTACCGGCGCAGGTCACCGCAGCGATAATAATGTAGATTACATCTGTCGGGGGAGTTCCGGGCTTAAGGCCGAATCCGAATACCAGAATTGCGAGGCCGATTCCGGAAATTGCGCCAAGCGCAAGGCTTCCATATCTCGATCCTACATACAGGGCTGCCAGCACAATCAGCAGCTCAATGATCATCGTCACAGTCATAACATCCGTGTTTTGTAATGTGCAAATTTAAATTTTTGGGAGAATGTTACAAAAAAAAGCTGCGGATTCGCAGCTTTTGTCGAAACCCTATATAGACGGCCAGGGGCTCCGGTGACCTTCCACACGTCGTTTCATAATACCCTGATAATCAGAGCTTTATAAAAAGGGGTGTGGAACTTGTTTTCTGTTTGACCTCTTAATTAATTTTAACAATACTCTCCGTATTCGCATCCGATGTTCTCTGCATGGATGCGGTCGATAAGGGTCCCCTGATGGTCGAACAGCTGGATGGTCCCGATGCCGGTGCCACCGTTCCAGAGGCGATTGTGACGCTTCTGCCCGTCCGGAGCCTCGTAGTTCACCAGGAGCATGTCCGCCTTCTCACAGGTGATGTCCGAAATCATCTTCCCGGATATGCTCGACTGCTCGACGTGCCAGATGATCAGTGTGTCGGTTTCCCGGCAGTCGAACTTCGTTTTCACACCGGTCCATACCTTCGAGAAGTTGAACTCGAAGGGCTTCCCTTCATACCAGAAGGCCGACAACAGACGGCGAGGAAGAGCTAGACGGCCTACCTTGGGCCTCCCTCCGCCGATATCGAAGACGCTGTCTGTCAGCTTCTTCCCCGTGAGCTCGCTGGTAAGATTGTTGGATGAAAGCCATATCCAGGGGCTGGTGAAATCCTTGCCCCAGTTCTTGTCGGCGTAGCCAAAACAGTCCTCCGGACGGACAAGGTACCGGCGACCGTTCCAAGTGACCTCGCCCGCAAACGCACTCTTCATACCCTCCGCATGCCAGAACATCTCGAAGGCTTCGGCCTTGCGGAAGACCTCATCGGCCCCAAAACCGACATTAAAAGCCGTTATCTTACGGATGCTGAGGTTCCAGGACATCTCGCCGTCCTGACACATCCACTCGGGATGCTCTGCCGCATTTTCCACTTTCACATAACCACGGGTATGGTCTTCCGTGAGGAAGCAGTCGTCGGCCGCAATGGAAAACGGAACGCCCCAGTCCACCTTAATCTTCTTCCAACCCCAGAAACGATGAAGCTGAGCAGCGTCCTTTCCCCAGGCGCCACACTTAACCATCAGATAGGACGGCTTCTGCGGTTTCCCTGGAAGCTGGCCAAAGACGGGCTCATCCCCACCAAGGGCGGGATTGCAGAGGAAGAACTCGATAAAGAAAGGCTTGGCGGCGCCAGTCTCGGCGTCATATCCGGTGAAAGAGTGCCACCACCAGTCGTAACCTTTGCTGGCCTGTGCCCCGAAGAGCTGGCAGGCATCGCGTGAAATATCGTGTTTGTTGAACATTTTCAAACGTATCTTTTCTGTACTGACTTGTTCTCAGCAAAACTCAGTCCACGACTTCCCTACTGACTTTTTGGCGTAAAAAAGGGCGCAGCCCTTCATAACTGCGCCCTTTATACCAATAACTGTGGCGTCAGAGATTATTGTATCTCAATCTGCTTGACGGCCTTCTGGACATCCACTTTTTCCTTCTTGGGGATGTGGACATTCAGCACACCGTGCTCCACCTTGGCTTCAATCTTGTCGGCCTCGGCATCCTCGGGAAGCGCAAGCATCTGCTGGAACTTCTCGTAAGAGAATTCACGGCGTAGATACCTTCCGTGGTGTTTTTTCTCATGGTTCTCGGCCTTCTTTTCCATATTGATGACAAGGTTGTTGTCCTCGTCCACATGGACCTGGAAGTCTTCCTTGGTAAGACCCGGAGCGGCCAGCTCCACGTCGTACTCTTTTTCGTTTTCAATTACATTGATGGCCGGAGCGGTGTAGTTCGTCCTTTCCATCCAGCTGTTGTCGAAGAAGTCGTTGAAGATGTCAGGCAACCAGCTTTGATTCCTTCTAATCGTAGGTAACATAACAAAATCATTTTAAACATTCTTCGGTTTCGGGTCCTTACGTGGCCTTCCGTCCGGGTTCCTCATCGGAACGCCTAAGGATATTGCAAAGCTGGGACCAGTGCCGGGATGATGGACTTTTTGTCACCATAGAAGTGACAAATAGTCCATTTTTGTGGACAGATTGTCCAGGTTATGTAGCCGACAGGAAGGGAGAGGGGGGAAGACGGCGGCGGGCGTTGGGTGACGAAGGACGTGCGGAATAGGGCGGCGAGAGAGGGCGTGAAGTGTAATGTGCTGATTTTGAGCGGGTTAGACAAAAGAGGGGTATCGAAAACCGACACCCCTCTTTTGCGTAATAGATTGTATTTCAATATTTTACATTTCACGCTCGAAATCGGGAGCGGAGCCGGGACAACCAAAAGTGACCAAAAATCTATCTGCTTCCAGAGGGTCTGAAAAAAATGATTAACTTTGAGAGTTAGATAAATCGGGATTTGTATGATGGTTATGAAAAGAATAATGGTTTTCCTTTTCACGGCGCTCTGTTCGGTCGCCCTTTATGCCCAGGACAATAAGGAAGCCATTATATACTTGAACGGAGGCTCTTTTTGGGGATCGCACAATAATATGGGGGCCTATATGGGTATAGAGTATAACCGTCAGCTTAACGGAAACTGGTATTGGGGAGCAAGATTGAGCGGAACCTATTTCCTTGGCAATCCAATTACATACGATTGGGACGGAATCGGGAAAAGTCCATACAGAAACACGATCGACCAGAATATCTATAAGGCTGATGCCATGTTTTATTATAGGCTTCCTGTCATCAAAGATATCGTTTTGCTCAGACCAGGCGCCGGCTTCGGTCTTGGGTATCACGACATCTTTGACGATAGCTTCGCCGGCAAAGATAAAGTTATTCCCTATTTAAACGCAAGCCTGAACTGGATCGTCAAATGCGGTAAGCATCTGGAATTTGTCCTCAGCCCGACAATCGCATTCTGCCCTTCCGAGTTCGACTATTCGTTCGTGCAGCTGGGAGGGCCCACAGACATCAACCCCTGGCTCACCAACTACTTTGTCTCCCTCGGTATCGGTTATCGCTTTTAACCAAATTCCAATTTGTCGGTCTCCCGGCACCAAAAAAGCATCGCTTGCGGCGATGCTTTTTTGTGTGCCTCGGATGGGACTCGAACCCATACATCTTTAAGGGATACTGGATTTTGAGTCCAGCGCGTCTACCAATTCCGCCACCAAGGCGAGAGGGGCCGTCCGGGCCATCGTGCCGGGGCCGGACTGCAAAAGTACCGTAAATTCCTCGAACTGCCAAATTTTTCATTTATCTTTGCGGAAGACGGTAATACCTTCTGCTTCAAGATGGAAAAGATTCGCATCATATCCTCCGGCACTCCTGAGCTTTCGCCCCTTCTGGAAAACGAGAAGGAGGTTTTCCTCGTCTACGACCGGAACGTTGCCGGCGCCGCTGCGGAAATTTCAGCTATGCTTGGCGATAAAGTCGTCGGGAGCTGGCCCGTCGAGGCGACCGAAGCAAACAAGACCATGGACACAATCCTTTCCATAGAACGGTCGATGATGCTTTCCGGACTCACACGCCGGGGCTTCGTCCTTGCCGTCGGCGGAGGTATCACTACGGATGTCGCCGGCTTTGCCGCAAGCATCTACAAACGCGGAGTAAGGTTCGCAAATGTACCCACGACGCTCCTTGCGATGGTCGATGCGGCTATCGGCGGGAAAACCGGGGTGAACCTGGACCGGTACAAGAATATGATCGGGGCTTTCCACCAGCCGGAATTCATTCTGATTGACTCCCGCTTTCTGGAAACTCTCCCCGAAAGGGAGTACCGCGACGGTCTTGCGGAACTGCTGAAGACCTTCCTTATCGCCGATGCGGACCTTTATGAAAAGGCACTCGGCGGAATCTCTGAACACCTTATCCTCGAGGCCGGAAAAATCAAGGCCTCGGTAGTGGAAGAGGATCCATTTGAAAAGGGCCGGCGTATCATCCTCAACCTTGGCCATACTTTCGCCCACGCAATCGAACGCCTTTCCGAAGGCGCCGTCTCCCACGGCGAGGCGGTGTCTATGGGGATAATCCTCGCGGGAAGGCTGTCTGACAGGACGGGCGTAGCGGATGGGCTCGAAAAAAAGCTCAGACGGGACTTCGAGTCCGTAGGCCTTCCGACGGAGTGTCCGTTCGGGATAGAGGAGATGGCGGGGGCGATGCAGATGGACAAAAAATCCGCGGGGAAAGGGCTTGTGCAGTTTGTCCTTCTTGAGGCGCCCGGCAGGCCCGTCGCTGTTAAAATGAAGATTGAAAATGTATGCGAAGAGCTGTTACGCTGATTGCAGCGCTGCTTTTCTCCTTCGTGGCGGCTTTCGCCCAGACGGATCGGCTGGGCTACAGCGTGAGCGGAAAGGTCGTCGACGCCTCGTCCGGCAGGCCCATCGAATCCGTTAACGTCACCGTCCCGGGGAGCCAGCACGCCACCGTCACAAATGCGGACGGGGAATTCGTCATAAAATCCCGGACGCCCATAAAGACTGTCTCCTTCTCGATGCTCGGATACCGGAGCGTCCGCGAGAGCGTCGGGGATGGGCCCATAAAGGTCCTGATGGTCCGCATCTACATCCCCCTCGATGAGGCGTCGATTGTCTCCGGAAATCCCTACACCATTCTCCGTACGGCGCTGGACCGGCGCAGGGACACCTACTGCACCTCGCCGGAGCTGCTGGAATGCTTCTACCGCGAGACGGTAAGGAAGCACTCCCGCTATACCTATGTCGCAGAAGCCGTTGCAAGGCTGTACAAATACACCTTCGACGGAACTGTGATGAGGGACGATGCCGCCGTTGAGAAGAGCCGTGTCCTTATAAGCCAGCGGAAGAGAGACACTCTGAGCGTAGTTATGCAGGGCGGCCCTACCCAGGCCCTGACCCACGACATCCTCAAGAACAATGACATTATGTTCGGGGATGAAGACTTCCGGCTGTATAGCTTTACGATGGCAAATCCCGAGTACATAGGGGACAGGCTGCAGTTCGTGATAGAATTCGAGCCGGGATGGATGGCTGATTATGCGCTGTACCGCGGGAGGATTTTCATTGACCGGGAACTGCTGACCTTTACCCGCATCGAAGCCTCGCTGGATATGGAGAACGAGGCAAAAGTCATACGGATGCTCCTTGTCAAGAAGCCCTCCGGACTGAGGTTCCACCCGAGGGAAGCCTCGATAGTGATCAACTACCGTCTTGTCGAAGGGCGGTCCAGGCTGGAGTATTTCAGGACCACGACGGTATTCGACTGCGACTGGAAAAAGAGACTTTTCAAGACCCGATATACTGTCGTAAACGAACTGGTGGTAACGGACACACGTGAGCCGGCCGTCCCCATTCCCCGCTCGGAACGGTTCCGGATAAAGGATGCGCTTGGTGACAGGGCGGAGGAATTCCTGGACCCTGATTTCTGGATTGACTACAACATCATTGAGCCGTCCGAGAGTCTTGAGCACGCGACCGGACGCCTCCGGAAGGGACGCTAAAGGTTCTCCGCCGCCTCTACGGCTTTGAAGTAGCGGTAGGAGTTCACCTTGACCTCCCCGATTGCCGCCTCATCACAGACGATGATGCCGTCAGGATGATTCTGGAGGGCGGAAACCGTGTTGTAGTGGGACATGGGCCCTTCGATTGCACTTGCAAGGGCGCGGGCCTTCTTGGGCCCATAGGCAAGAATCATCACCTGCTTTGCGGAAAGGACGGTTGCGACGCCCACCGACATCGCCTGGGCCGGGACCTTGGAGGGGTCTCCGTCGAAGAAACGGGCATTGACTTCGCGGGTATCCTGGGTGAGGGTCACTACGCGGGTACGGGACTGGAGCGAGGAGAAAGGCTCATTGAAGGCGATGTGGCCGTCCTCTCCGATTCCTCCGAGGAAGAAATCGAATCCTCCGGCATCTACTATTGCCTTCTCATATGCGGCACACTCCGCTTCCGGATCCTTTGCATTGCCGTTGAGGATGTGGATATTCTCCGCAGGCTCATCGATATGGTCGAAGAGGTACTTGTGCATAAAGCTGTGATAGCTCTCGGGGTGACTCTCCGGGAGGCCCACATACTCGTCCATATTGAAAGAAATCACATTCTTGAAAGAAACCTCACCGGCCTTGACCATACGGATAAGTTCCGCATAAGTCTCGATAGGGGTAGAGCCCGTGCACAGACCTATCACGAAAGGCTTGTCTGTAATCTTTGCCTTGTCGTTTATTTTCTTTGCGATGTAATGGGCTGCCCACAGGGAAGCCTCCTTGGCGTTGTTTCGAATGATGATTTTCATAATGTCACTTTTGTTTCCGATGACAAATTTACAATAAATAATTTTATTTGCGCACAAGGTCTGATTCCATCCTGGGGACCTTGTGCAAAAAGTGGCGACAGGAGACAAAAACCGCACAAGGTCCGGCAGCTAAAATCAGACCTTGTGCACCCCGCGCTCCACGAAGGAAGGTGTGGCAGAAGGCGGCAAGGAGAAATAC
>CALCEJ010000087.1 GCA_937900465.1 uncultured Bacteroidales bacterium
GGAATGGATGACGTAGGTATCCATCTGGTCGATCTCATGGATGCCTTTGCGGTAAAATCCGAAAATCTTGGATGACCCGTACACCACGGGGGTGAAGGAATCGAGGATGCGGGAATCCGCAAGAGACTTGATAATGACTTCATATCCGATGCCGTTGCTGTCACCCTGGGTGATGCCGACGACCAGTTTGGGCTTGCTCATAGTATGGTAGATTCTTGTATTTCAGTAAGATAACCGACGTCTTCCCGGAGATTGTCCCCATGATAGGCCGCCACGGCGAGCTGGTCGCAGCGTTCGTTCTCGGGATGCCCCGCGTGGCCCTTGAGCCAGTGGAACGTCACGCGGAGCCGCGAGCGCGCTGCGTCGAAGCGGAGCCACAGGTCCACGTTCTTCTTTTTCTTGAACCCCGTCCGTTTCCACGTCTCAAGCCATCCCTCGTTCACAGCCTTCACGACATAGGACGAGTCGCTCCAGACGTGAACCTCCGCTCCGTCCCATTTTATAGACTCCAGGCCCACGGTAACCCCCAGAAGTTCCATCCTGTTGTTCGTCGTCAGGCGGAACCCGCCGGAGAGTTCCCTCTCCAGCCCCGCGCAGCGCAGCACAACCCCGTACCCGCCGGGTCCTGGATTCCCGCTCGCCGCTCCGTCCGAGAACAGATATATGGGAGGTCTCTGAGTATTCACAGATGCAAAGATAGCGATTTTCTTTTGTTTCCAAGTCCACTTTTTGAGTTTATTGGTTCTTTCGTAACTTATTGTCTATCAATAATATACCCCGTTCATACTTCCCTTTTTATCTACTTTTGCCCTCGTGCGTGGGACATTTTTCCGCATAAATAGTTAAATTTGTCAAAACAACTATTAACCAATAACTATGAAAAAGACGATCGCCCTCGTAATCCTTACACTGGTCTTCGGGGCCCTCTCTTTCGCTCAGAACAGAACTATAGGCGGTACAGTCACGGATCCCCTCGGGTATCCCGTGATCGGGATGAGCGTTCAGGAAAGGGGAACGAAGAACTATGCCCTGACGGATCTTGATGGCAATTTTACCATTAATGTGACCGGCCCTCAGGCCGTCTTGGAGTTCCAGGCCCTCGGGTATGTCGTAGATCCCGTGACCGTAGGAAACAGCACTGACCTTAAAATCACGGCCCGAGAGGATGCCCTGACCCTCGACGCAGTCGTCGCTATCGGCTACGGTTCCGTGAGGAAGAGGGACCTTACAACAGCTGTTGCAACTGTCTCGACAGAAGACGTACAGCTCCGTCCTGTCACTGAGGCATCCGGTCTTATCCAGGGAAAGGTCGCCGGTGTACAGGTCCAGCAGACCAGCGGACTTCCCGGCGCAGGAATGACTGTCCGCGTCCGCGGTAACAGTTCCATCGCTTCCTCAAACGATCCTCTCTATGTCGTTGACGGAGTGCCCGTCGGAGAAGGCGGATACGCAATCGCATATCTCTCCCCGAACGACATCGAGTCTATGCAGATCCTCAAGGACGCCTCCTCCGCCGCTATCTACGGCTCCCGTGCCGCCAACGGCGTCGTGCTCATAACGACCAGGCAGGGAGGACGCAACGCGGCCCCGAAGGTCAACTTCTCCTCATACGCCGGTATCTCCAACGTTACCCGTACTTTCGATGTGATGAACACGGAGGAGTACCGCGAGTATGCGGCCGAGTTCCATACGAACATCCCCGCAGCCCTGACGGACCAGACTGACTGGTTCGACTATACCTACAAGACCGGTATTTCCCAGAATTACCAGCTGGGAGTATCCGGCGGCGGTGACAGGTTCCGCTACTATATGGGCGGCGGTTATACCGACGAGAAGGGTATCATCAAGGTGGCCTATGCAAAGAGATACAATGTCCGCGCAAGTTTTGACGTGGATATGTACAAGTGGCTTACGGTGGGCTCCAACGTGGCTTTCTCCCACTATGAGAACAACGGAATCATCTCCGGTACCGGCTCCAATCGCGCCGGCGTCGTCCTTTCCGTCATCAATACGCCTACGTACGCGCCCGTGTGGGACCCTGACAACAAGGACCAGTACTACAATTCCTTCTATGGCCTTAGCGGCATCACCTCGCCTGCTGAGAATATGGCAAGAAGCGAAAACAATTATGACACGACTGACCGTACTATCCTGACCGGATACGCCCAGATCAACTTCTCCCCGAAACTGAACTTCAAGAGCACGGTCTCGATGGACCGCCGCTGGGTCCATAGCTATTATTTCCTGGATCCGGTCTCCACCTCCTACGGCCGTACCCAGCACGGCGAAGTTTCAGACTCCCGGAGCGATGACTGCCGTATGGTCTATGACAACATCTTCACCTATAAGGATACCTGGGCTGAAAAGCACAATGTCGAGTTTATGGGCGGTACATCCGCTACGACATCCGACTGGAAGCAGCTCAGCGGCTCCCGCTCCAACGTCTCTACGGAGTACTACAAGTCCGTATGGGGACTCGACCTCGGCAACAAGGGCGGACTCCGGGGACAGGGGACAGGATGGGCCCAGTGGACCATAATGTCCTTCCTCGGGAGGGCTGCGTACAATTACGACAGCCGTTACTACCTTACGGTGAACTTCAGGGCTGACGGCTCGTCGAAGCTCGCGCCCGGTCATCGCTGGGGGTATTTCCCTTCCGCTTCCGCAGCCTGGCGCCTTACCGGCGAACCCTGGCTCAAGGATGTCGAATGGCTGGAAGACCTCAAGGTCCGCGCAGGATGGGGCCAGCAGGGGAACCAGACCGGACTTGGCGATTACGCTTGGGTCCAGACCTACGGGACCAATTACTATGATTGGACCAACTCCGACTACGCTTATGCGACTCCTTCCATCGGCGGCCCGTCCAATTTCGGCAACCAGTATCTTACCTGGGAAACGACTACCCAGACAAACGTCGGTATTGACGCAAGTCTCTGGCGCGGGCGTCTGACCGTAGCTCTCGATGCGTACTACAAATACACTGACGGACTTCTGATGAACGTCAGCCTTCCTTCCCCTTATCCCAGTATGTTCCGTAACGAAGGCGAAATGTCCAACTGGGGACTTGAACTCGCCCTGGGGAGCGTCAACATTGCAAAGGAGGACTTCGAGTGGAGGACGGACTTCAACATTTCGATGAACAGGAACCGTCTTGAAAAACTCGATCTCCAGCAGGTTTACTACTACGTGAATCCCGAGACCATAGGGGAGAACATCGTAAGGATGACCCCCGGCGAGCCTCTTTCCAAGTTCTGGGGATACAAATGCCTCGGAGTGGATCCTGAGACGGGACTCTTCATTTATGAAGACGTAAACAATGACAACGACATCACCGACGCTGACAAGCAGTACATCGGTGACGCTAATCCGGATTTCATCTTCGGTATGACTAACAACCTCAGCTACAAGGGGTTCAACCTCAGTTTCCTCATCACAGGAAGCGTAGGCAACGACATCTATAACGTCTCCCGCCTCGATATGATAGGTATGCAGAATGCGAGCAATCAGCTTAAGGACGCTACCAGGAGGTGGAGAATCCCCGGACAGGTGACAGATATCCCGAAGTCAGGAGAAACCTGGAATGCGAAGTCCTCCTCTGTGTGGGTTGAGGACGGCAGCTACCTCAAGGTCAAGAATATCACCTTCTCCTATGACATCAAGGGAAGTCTCCTCCGCAAGTGGAATATCGCAAGGATCCAGCCTTACGTGACCCTTTCCAACTTCGTCACCCTGACAAAATACTCCGGCTATGACCCGGAGATGAGCCAGTACTCGAGCGCCACCAATATGGGCATCGACTATGGCACATATCCCAACGTCAGGACCGTCATCCTTGGAGTTAACGTTGACTTTTAATCCCGGGAAGTTATGAAAAAGACACTTAGCATCATAGCAACGCTCGTCGCCCTTTTGAGCCTCAGCTCCTGCGAGCTCGACCTTTATTCCCCCACATCCTTCAACAAAGGTAACATCGAAACCAGCGGGGAAGGTGATACGGAGAGCCAGTACACATCCCGCGCGGATATGGAGAATCTCCGCAATTCGATGTACAACGACTGGGTGAAGGACATCCAGGAAAAGGGACTTTTGGACTGGCTCATCTACTCCGAAGTCCGTGCGGACAATGCATACTGCGGAACCAACACCGCTGAGATTATGGCCCTTGAGGCCAACAAGCAGGACGGCTCGAACAAGAACGTCATCCGCGACTGGGAATGGTATCAGACCCAGGTCTCGAATGCAAACCAGACCATCTCCAATATCGACCGTATCTGCGAAGAAGACAGCGATATGACAACGGCTGAAAGGGATCAGTGGAAGGCGGAAGCCCTGATATGGCGCGCCTTTAACTTCTTCCGTCTCACCCAGCTCTGGGGCGATGCTCCGATGGTCCTTGAGATTCCTCCGGTCATCACCGTCGAAAACGTTGCGGAGGTGTATCCTCTCTACTATCCGGACAGGACTTCGATGGAGGATATCTACAATCAGCTTGTGACAGACCTTACGTGGGCCGTTCAATACGCCCCCAAGCTGAATCCTTCCAACAAGCAGCTTATGTCCGATGTCTTCGCATATTCGATCCTCGCCCACGTCTATGCCGAAAAGCCTATCCGTGACTGGGCGAAGGTTATCGAGTACTGCAAGGTCATCGAGGACTCCGGCCTGTCGCTGGAACCGGAGTATGGGGACCTTTGGGCCTATGACGAGACCGATGCGAAGCGAAACTCCGTCGAATCCATCTTCGAAGTCCAGTGGACCAGCAAGGCCGCGGGCAACTGGGTGTTTATGATGTTCCACAGGAATGCGTACGATCCTGATGCAAGTTTCGACTGGGCAAAGTGGTGCACCCCTTCGAGGGATATCATTCAGGCCTATGATGATGAGGGAGACGCGGTACGCAAGAACGCATCCATCGTGTGGGATTCCTGCGGATGGAGCAACTACTACGACTCCGACAACTATGCCTTTATGCACAAATGCCCTACGAATGTATCCAGCATTATCGTTTACAGGCTTGCTGAGATCTATCTCCTTCACGCAGAGGCCCTCTGCTGCAGCGGTGACCTTCCGGGCGCTGCTACCTTCGTGAACAAGGTCCGTGCGCGCGCAAAGCTTGGGAACCTCCCTTCCGCCGCATCGGCCTCCCAGGGAGCGATGCTTGACGCAATCCTGAAGGAACGCCGTCTGGAACTCGCATTCGAAGGCTACCGCTTCTTTGACCTCCGCCGTCACGACAAGATAATCGAGGTCCACGACTCAATGAACGCGAAGGACCCCTACTGGCAGGACCGTAAGCCTCTCACCGAGAGCCGCTACTTCCTCCCTGTCCCTACGACAGCGCTCGACAACAACCCCAATATGGAACAGAACCCCGGATATTGATATGAGACTAATGAGTATATTACCCATTCTGCTGAGCGCGGCGGTTATTTCCTGCTCCTGCTCCGGTTGCGGTGAAGACCAGTCCGGAAAGGATCCGGTCATCCCCGACGACGGAAACAAGGAAGAGCCTGTCGATGGCGCAAGTGTATGGACCACGACCTTTGACAAGTCCGTGGACTTTATGAAGTCGGTCGTGGAGTACGGGAAGGCGGCAACGATGTCTCCGAAGGCGGTCCGTTTCACTGAGGACGAGTATCAGACAGTGGAGGGATTCGGCCTTGCAGTGACCCAGGCGGCCTGCTACAACCTCCTCAAAATGAGCGGTTCCGACAGGACACGCTTCCTTAAGGAACTGTTCAGCGTGGAGGAAGGCGCCGGGTCCTCGCTTATCCGCGTATGCATAGGCGGATCTGATTTCTCGATGGACGAATTCACCTGCTGCGACGAGGAGGGTATCGAGCATTTTGCGATGCACGACCTTGACAAGAAGTATCTTTTCCCCATCCTCGATGAGATTTACGAGATCAACCCCGATGTCCAGATCATAGGCTCTCCCTGGAGCTGCCCGAGATGGATGAAACTGGACCTCAACCTTAACAGCGGGTACAACAGTTGGACCTCCGGACGGCTTAATCCGAAGTACTATTCTGACTATGCCACGTACTTTGTCAAGTGGATCCAGGCTATGGAAGAGAGGGGATACAAGGTCCGGGCGGTCACGCTCCAGAACGAACCCCTCAACCACGGCAACTCTATGTCGCTGTATATGCCCTGGGAGGACCAGAGGGATTTCCTCGCGGTCATAGGCCCTGCCTTTGACCAGGAACCATAGGTAGTAATATTTGTGTTAAGCTACCCATTCCCAAAGCAAGTG
>CALCEJ010000088.1 GCA_937900465.1 uncultured Bacteroidales bacterium
TAAAAAAAAAGTTTATATGTTTGATGGTGCCTTTCGGAATGTCGTGTGGGTGAATAAATGTTTTTAAATCAGGTGCCTGACACTATGTTGACGTGTGACTTGTATGTGAAAAAATGACAAAAGACCTACCGACGGGGGTTTTTGACTCTCTTGCGATATATTGATAAACAATAAACAATATAAATATTTAACTAATTTTTTTACGTTATGAAAAAGCTGTTATCAATTTCCCTGCTCATTGTGGCACTGTGTGTGCCGCGTGCAGTGCGTGCGCAGTTGCTCGAGGACTATACCTTCAGCACTGGCACCGACGCCACCAAGTGGGTCACCCTCAGCAGTTCGGCCACAGCCCTGACGTCGATCTACGACGACGATGAGACGAGCGGTGTGCTGAACATCGTGATTGATGAGCGCATGAAGACGTCGGGCTATACGCTGACGCCTACGCTGAATGCCAGCACCCGCGGCGGTGGCGGCAGCCTGTTTGGCATGATGCAGCAGGGCAGGCTGACGCTTTCCGTAAATGCAGGCACGGGATGGCGGCGAAACCCCAAGATGAATTACAGCCAAAGCCGGGAAACGTTTGATGAAGCGGAGTTGCATTCGAGAGCGTCGTTGATGCCCTTGAGCTTGGGTGCGAAACCGCCTTCGTCGCCAACAGCCGTGGAGAGGCCGCGGCCCTTGAGAACCTTCTGCAGAGCGTGGAAAACTTCTGCGCCGATGCGGACAGCCTCAGCTTCGCTGCTCGCGCCCACAGGACGGATCATGAACTCCTGGAAAGCGATGGGGGCGTCGGAATGGGCACCGCCGTTGATGATATTCATCATAGGGACGGGAAGCACATAGGTGTTGGTTCCGCCGATGTACCTGTAAAGGGGAATCTGGAGCTCAGCAGCGGCAGCCTTTGCAACAGCGAGGGAAACGCCCAGGATTGCATTTGCGCCAAGGTTGGACTTGGTGGGGGTTCCGTCGAGCTCAATCATCGCCTTGTCGATAGCCCTCTGCTCGAGAGCGGACATTCCGATGATTGCGGGAGCGATCTTCTCGTTGATGTTTGCAACAGCCTTGAGAACGCCCTTGCCGCCGTAGCGCTTCTTGTCTCCGTCGCGAAGCTCGAGAGCTTCGTTTTCACCTGTGGAAGCACCTGAAGGAACAGCTGCTACACCTACAAAACCAGAGTCGAGAACGACCTCGGCCTCAATGGTGGGATTGCCTCTTGAGTCGAGGATTTCCCTTCCCGTAACTTGAATAATCTGCATAATATTGGGTAAATTAAAGTTGTTTTGCCTTAAATAGCCCACAAATTTAACAATTTCCCATCTATTTGGCAAAAATTCAAACTGAATATTGGCCCATCAGTGAATAATCCCAATCCGGATGGCTTCGCGGATCAGGCCCACCGTCGTATCCACGTCAAATTTTGCGCGGATACGCTTGCGGTACCACTTGATGGTGGGTACGCTAAGACACATCAGGTCCGCAATCTCGGGATTCGTCTTGCCGTCAGCGACCAGCTCGATGATCCGGCGCTCTTTGGCTGAGAGGGAGGGGATTTTATTTGTCATCTGTTCCATCTTCTCGTGTTTTGACAATACAAATTTCGTCATTCCCATCCCGAAAATCACCATTCCAAAGGATAGAAATGGCTATCCTTCGGGATAGTTCTCCCCCGAAATCTATCCCTTGGGATGGTTTTTTTCTCGCCCATATTTGATAATTTCGGCGGCGTTTTTCCCGAATTCTAACAACTAAACAATATAAACGCTATGGAATTACCTAAAAAATGTGAGTACCTCACGCCGCAAGTCGAGGTGGTAAGGATTAATCTGGAAAAGGCTTTTCTGGATTCTTATAACAACAGCAGTATAGCAACTTCCTCGGAAAAGAGTGAAGTGGAGTGGGATTTCTAAATCTTGTATGCTATGAAAAAGATTCATTTCTACCTACCGTTTTCCCTCGTTTGCTTATTGTTTTCCTGCGAGAAGGCTGAGGATAGAGACACGACAGATAAGGCTTCTGATGCTCCGGTGTTTTACGCAAAAGTTGAAGATGCCGTGACGAAAGCTGGATTCAATTACGACGAAGGCAACAAGATATACACCCATTTCTGGAATGCCGGAGACCAGGTCGCCATCTTCCCGAAAGAAGGCATATACGACATTTACAGCATCAGTAACCCCTCAACCGGCCTACTTACACTGGAGACAGACAACACGGGAGAGCCAACTCTGACTTTTACCAAAAATTCTGCTGTTTATCCTGCATCATATATTGCTGCGGGTTCTAACAATTTGCCTAACGCCCAAGTGGCCGTCTCCCTGCCACAAGACTCCCCTGAATTTGATGCAAGTTCTCCCATATATGGATTCGAGAATATCCTGCTGGGCACCGGAGATGATAATGTACTTTCTTTTACAAGTGCAGTGGGATGGCTGAAAATCAGTTTAAAGGGTGACTTCGCGATAAAGAACATCAAAGTGCAGGGCAATAACAACGAGTCACTGACCTACACATACAAGTATTATTCATTGCCGTATATGGGACTTGGCGGCGATTGGGGTCCCATAAAGTACCGAAATCTCAGATTCAAGTCACCTTATCCTGTTTTGAGCACTGACTCTGTTACAGACTTTTATGTTGCCGTTATTCCCGATTATCCAAGGACGACCTTCAGTCAAGGCTGCACTTTAACCATTACCAAAAGCGATGACTCCCAAATAACGCTGATCAACAAGAGCTCGTTCTCTGTTGAAAAGAATATGGTCACGCCTCTTGCGGAGGTTAATGCCGATGTGGCCGCAATCCTGTCCGGAGCCACCAACCTTAGCGCTTCCGGGACGGCCAACTGTTATATTGTCAATTCAGCAGGCACCTATTTTTTCAAAGCCGTAAGAGGCAACAGTAGCACATCTGTAGGATCTGTCGCATCTGCGGAAGTCATTTGGGAAACACAAAACACGACTTCATCCGTTTCTGCCGGATCCGTCATCAAAAGTGTCACCACTACAGCTAACTATATCGCTTTCTCAACTGCAGACTCTTTCACCGAAGGCAACGCCCTGATAGCGGCAAAGGACGATGGCGGCAATATCCTCTACAGCTGGCATATCTGGTGCACGGATACTCCTGAGGATGTCACCGTCGAAAGCAATTCCGTAAGCAGCACCTTTATGGACCGTAATCTTGGCGCTATTTCCGCAGCAAAGGGCGATGGCTGGGCCACCTATGGTCTTTATTATCAGTGGGGCAGAAAGGATCCGTTCTATCATCCCGCATATACAGGATCGACATCCATTGCTTATTCCTACGATACCACTGATGAAAACTGTACATCCTCATATGCAGATGCCCACCCGACAACGGCATTATACAGCTCTACCTCTACGGATTGGCTGAACCCTACCGATTATACCAGATGGCGCTACGATACTAAAACAGAATATGATCCCTGTCCCAGAGGTTACAGGGTATTTGCGACAAATTCCAACGATAGCGCTTCCGATGTTCTATATCAGTATATTATTTCCAATGGCACTACGGACGAACCTGCCGCCGGAAAGTATAAGACGACGGACGGTCAGTATGTGGAACTCTTCGTTGGAGATACCGAGGAAGGTGAAATGATTATTCCCTGTGCTGGAAGGCTCCTCCTCACGACTCCTTCATTCCAACCTAATCATTATATTTTCTGGCGTGGTTCTTATCCTTCATCGCCTTATAGATATAGATTCACCATCTATGATAGCGTTTATAGTAATTCAACTTTGCCACAATATACGGCTTATCCTGTCCGTTGTGTGAAGATCGCTGAATAGTCCATTTTAAAGAGAACATTGCCCCGGCCGGACATCCCGCGATGCCCGGCCGGATTTTTTATAGAGGGACGGATTTTTTATAGAGGGACGGACTATCCCAAAGGATAGATATTGACAGGGCAGGTTGGCGAAAAAGGGGGGATTTTGTATCTTGCGGAAGAATCCGAACGTTATGAGAAAGATTGCCCTTACCCTCTTTGCCGCGCTCGTGAGCCTTCAGGCTCTCGCGTACAACGACCATCGCGGACACAATGTCGATTCCCTGGAACAGGCAGTCGCCGGATGGACGACGGAGCGGCTTATGCAGGCCGGTTATGATGAAAGCAGAGACCTGATCTACTCCTTCTACGAGCTGAGCCTCGCCTATCGGAACATCAACGGCGAACGTTCCCAATACTTCGCGCGGAAGGAGTACCTGCTGGCCCGGCGGTGGAACTGGCTACGGAAAATGAGTGACGGGCTTGAAGGGATAGGCCTGTTTTTCTACGGCAAGGAACAGTACGACAGCGCCCTGGTCTACTACAACCGCGCGCTGGAAGTTATCGACCGGATGGCCGCCGGGGAGTATCCGCCCCATAATGAGAGGCCCTATGAACCAAGTTCCATCGACGACTGCTACTCGAGCCTGTACGGAGCTATCGGCAACACGTACAATATGATGGGCGATATCCCGACGGCGATGGAATACTACAAAAAGGCATGCGAAATCTTCGAACGGAACGGATGGAACGAGAGCTGCGCGGTGCTGTGGTACAACCTTGGCGAGACCTGGTTCGACGAGGGCGACATCGGCGAGGCGGAGAAGAGCTACGGGAAGGCTGAGGCTTTCGGCCTTGCCGCACAGGACACCCTCCTCATCGCGCAGGCCTGGATGGGGATGGGAAAGGTATATCTGGAAAAAGGCGACACGCAGAAGGCGCTCGAACGCCTGATGGAAGCGGAAAAGTACTTCTCACAGCACAGAGACCAGGAATTCGTCAACAGGATGGACACCCTTGAGCTGATAGGTCAGGCCCTTTCCCAGCAGAAGGACCTCTGGAGGAAGCTGGCCATAAGCGGAGGAACCATTATCCTGCTCCTTGTTGTCCTGACATTTGTGATCTTGCGGATGAGACGCCTTAACAAGCAGAAAGAAGGGGCCGATGTAGTCATCGAAGAAGCCCTCGGCGAAACGGAGCATAGCGAAGATGAACCGTTCCTCACTGACCGCGAGGAGCAGATCCTCCCCCTGATCGCCGCCGGCTATACCAGCCCGCAGATTGCGGACAAGGTGTGCCTCTCGCTCGCGACAATAAAGTGGTACCGCAAGAAGCTCCTTATAAAATTCGACGCGGTAAATACGGCGGAGCTGGTTTCAAAAGCGAAAGAGCAGGGTTTGATATAAAAAAGGCGCCCCGCTCCGGAGCGCCTTGATAAGGTATTCAGAGGAATTACTTATTGATAACTTCCCACTGATACTCGTAGACCTGGTCTACTTCGCCGTCATAGTACTTGGTCACCTTGGTTACGAAACCGTCAGCGTCCTTCTCATACTCGTGAGTTGCAACGGACTCGCTTCCGTCCCAGGCTGCCTGGTCAAGAAGGTGCTTTGAAGGCTTTCCGCACATTCCGACTTCGAACATCCAGCGGTCGATACCGGCCTTGTCGGTAGCATCGGGGAAAATTCCTGCGACATTTTCATCGGCAAGGAAGGTCTGGATCTTGAACTGCTCCGCACCGTCGGAGAAACGGGACCACTTGACGAGGTCGCCGGCTTCCCAAACGGCGTTGCACTTCACGTCTCCGGACTTGTCAACCTTTATAAGATATCCGTCCTTGTCATAGGAGAGGTTACGGACATCGCCCCAGGTGTCCGTGAAGGTGCTGATGAAGCCGTTGTCTCCGAGGGTGATGGAAAGAGGGCTCTGCTCTTCACCTTCCTTGACATACTTCACGGTTGCGGTCTTGCCGTTCCAGGTGAAATCCCAGGTACGCTCGCCTTCGTTGCGGTTGATGTTGGTGAGCTTGCCGTCCTCGCCATAGGTGAAGGCGTACTTGTCCCACTCGTCGCCGCACATTGCAAGGCGCTTGACGATCTTGTTTTCTTCTTCCTTCTGATCACCACCATCCTTCTTGCAGGCGGTGAATGCAACTGCAACTGCGCTCAGCATTGCGATAGCATAAAGAACTTTTTTCATTGCTTTGTGTTTTAAAGGGTTAATGTATAAGGATTAAAAATCGTTCAGATTCGATTTCACATATTCAATCCCGGTAAGGAAATCCGCCCGGGAGTCATCCAGATGATTCCTGGAACGGTATTCGAACGCGGCGCCGCCAAGCTTGGCAGCACGGTAGAGGGCGTTTGCGCCCTTGTAATATGGGCCTTCGTCACACTGGCCTATGTAGTAGTATTTTTCAGGATCGATGGTAAATTCCCCGGAAATCTCCGCATTGTCGAAGTAGAGGGCGCTAAAAAGGCTCTGCCGGGCAAGTATCCCGTCACCGGCGGCTTCGCCAAGGGCAAGCGCCTGCCGCTTTTCCGAAGGATAGAGGGGCCCATAGTAGTCCGCCCACTCCGAGACGCTGCGGGTCCTAAGGTCGCAGGGAAGAAGGACGAAATTCTTGGATGAAGCGCCGCGGGCAAGGATGGCGAGCGCGTCTTCGAGGAGGTCGCCGGATATTCCGTTATGGACGATGAAAAGGGCTGTCCCTTCGCCGGAAACATAGCCGTCAGATACATAAACGCCATCCGAAAGGGTGATTCCTTCAGGCACATCGACCTCTTTCAATGTCCTCTGCCAGGCGGTTTCTCCGGCCATAAGGGACGAGAAATACGGCAGGACCTCCTCAAGGGCGGCCTTCCAGTATGAGGAGGAGTGACCTCCGTCCCATACGCGATACTCGTGGGCATAACCGTTGTCCCGCATCATTACGTGAAGGTCGTCATTCGCGATGAGAAGTTGCTGCTCGTTATCTCCGCAGGTGAGGAAATAATGGACTCCGGAGTATTTGGACTTGTTTTCCGCAGTGAACTGATGCAGAGGGCAGAGGGACTTGTAATAGTCTGTCAGACGGCCTTCGCCGGATTCTCCCTTGCCGCCGAATACACGCCCCCACTGATTGTCCCATCCGTCCTGCGACTCTGCCATATACTGCTCGTCCGTACGGAAGGACATCGAAAGCGGAGCGGACATTGAGAACAGTTCCGGGTGCTGCATCGCCGTCACCATAGCGCCGAATCCGCCCATAGAATAGCCGATGGTACCGCGGTGAGCGCGGTCTGCGATCGTCCTGTAAGTCGCGTCGATAAGGGGGATGAACTCTTCCGTGAGCATAGTCATATAAGGGAACGAGCCGTTGAAGCGGTCCACCCAATACGTATTCCATCCGTTAGGGAACACGTAGATCATAGGCTCGAGGCCGTTATTCTCCAGGCTCTTTATCTTCGCCTCACAGCCCATCCATTTCCCGTTCCAGGAGGTATTGTTGTCACCGTAACCGTGGAAACAGTACATAACCGGGTAGCGGCGGTCCGTCTCCGTATTATATCCTTCCGGAAGGAGGATGTCGTATTCAACCACCCTTCCGAGCACACTGCTGGTCATACTGAGTCCCGTATTATAGCGCTGCAGCAGGACGGGTGTCACGTCCGGAAGCACCCTCTTTTTCGAGCAGGCGCCACAGGATGTCAGCACAAGGACAGTTCCAGCAAGAAGTATAAGTCTATTTCTCATCATCATAAACTACCATTTCAGAGGCGTACAGTTCGTAGTCCGGATGGGGATTATCCAGTCTGAGGATAAGGGTGTGGTCTCCGCTTCCGAAGCAGTATGCGGAAAAGATTTCG
Organism: uncultured Bacteroidales bacterium; assembly: GCA_937900465.1. Classification (GTDB taxonomy): domain Bacteria; phylum Bacteroidota; class Bacteroidia; order Bacteroidales; family UBA932; genus Cryptobacteroides. The sequence continues at coordinate 7,642 of CALCEJ010000088.1, forward strand.
TATTTTCTGGTGATATAGTCGATGGGCATCCTGAAATGCTCCACCTCTTTCCCGTCAAGGAGGGCCGTTACCTCAGCGACATAGCTGTCATCTGCGTGGCCCGTCTTCCGTACACTGCCTTCGACAACGACTCCGCTTCCGCGGAAATTCAGCTCGAGCGAATCCGTGAATGCCTTTTTGAGGACGAGCTTCTGAGTGGGAACAATTCCCTCGAAGCACTGCTCATAGCGTACCGTTTCGGGTTTTTCCACATTAAAGGAGATGCGTCCGGTTCCGCCTTCGTTGCAATCCGCCAGCACAAGTTCGTAATTGGAACGGCACACATCCTCAAGGCTCAGCGTCGTATACGGGAACGGAATATCCTTGATTCTTTCAGCTCCCTTTTTCCAATAATCCGGAATTGCGTCATAGCCATACATAACGCCAAGTATTCCCGCGGCAGATGCCGGGTTGCAGTCCGAATCGTTTCCGCAGCGCGTCGCTATGTCCATTGTGCGGTAGAAATCTCCTTCACCGTAAAGAAGGCCTATAACAACGAATGCAGAGTTGATAGTAGCATCGATGTTAAACCCGTTCCATACGCCCTCCGGGCAGCCCACGTCGTTAGCGTGACGGTTCGTAACTTCAAACCAGCACTGTTTCCAGTCGCGGGGATACTTCTTCCAGAAACGGATTACGTCCGATATGGTGCCCTGGAATTTAGTCCCCTCGGGAATAGTCTTGAGGGCCTCTGTGACAACGGTTGGAATATCGTCGCAGACATAGGCAAGAGTATACATCGCGCCGATGAAGACCCCGCCGTACCATCCGTCGCCGTAATTCATTATATGGCCTATCCTGTCGCTCAGGACAGAGGCCTTGTTGATTCCGCCGGGATAGAGCATCCCGATGAAGTCCGCTTCAATCTGAAAGTCGATATCATCCGCGTGGGGATTGTACATCCAGTGGCCGGACTCAGGAGCGCCGCGGCCGTTCAGGATATTGTACCGCGCCGCCTGATTGGCGTGCCAGAGCTTGTAGTCCGCGCCGGCGAAAGCCTCAGCATACATCCGGGCAGGAGCGTCACTTCCGTACCTGAGCATCGTCTCAAGGAACGTAAGGTCCATATAGACATCATCATACAGCCCGGGGTCCTCCACGAAAGTGTCGTAGATATAGTCATCGTACCAGGGGATTGGAATCTCATCCATAATGATGCCTCCCTTGTACTTGAACTCTGTGGGCCCTCCGTAAGTGCAGCCTATCGTCTGTCCGTACCAACCGCCGCGGATCTTGTCCATCAGAACCTCCACAGGCATTTCCACGGTCTTGCCGTAAGGAACCTTGGGCACCTCCCTGCAGGAAGCCGCGAGAACGAGTAAAAGGGCCGGTATAAGAATCTTTTTCATAAGCGTCAGTTATGATAATACACATCCGTTACGGGATTCTCGCTGTAGTACTGAATCGCGTTTATCCTGAGGAGATATTCCTCCGGCCGGGCGTTCTTCCAGACCATACGGACGTTGTGACGTCCTTCGGGGAGAAGGTATTTCCAGGCCGGTTCCAGCTTCCTTGAGGTTCCCTTCATCGGGAGAAGGGAGACCTGGTCCAGTTCTCCGTCAATCCAGACTTCGATCTCAGCGACATAGGGGTCGTCTTCCTCCGCAAGGGCGAAGACTTCGCTCCCGACGTGCTTTTTGGACACTCTTGCCGCGTAATCAGCCGTAATACCTCTCAGGCATACAAGGTTACCCCATATGACAAAGCCGTTGCCGCTGAAGTCGAACTCGTAGTCCGTCGCCATCCAGGCGTCTTTCTGGTCGCGATACACAGGATACGTGTCCACGAAATTCTGTTCGAGCGGGAGAACCGATACCGGCTTCTGAGGTATTACCACCTCGTTCTCGAGCACCTCGCCGCCGTTCTTTTCAATCAGTTTCAGCGCCTGGTTGAAAGAGTATCCGGCTCCCTTTGCAAGGGATACGTCCGTTCCTTCGAAATCGAGGTCCCATATCTCCATCACCGGACCCTTCCAGAATTCCGGCATTGCGTCAAGGCCCAGTACGACACCGAGGACGCCGCCAACCGTAGCCGGGTTGCAGTCAGAATCCTGACCGCAGCGCGTCGCTATTTCCAGCGAGCGCCCGAAATCGCCGCCGCCATAAAGAAGGCCCATTGCTACATATGCGGAATTCAGCTTTGCGTCTATGTCGAAGCTGAGGAAAACGCCTTTCGGGCAGCCCGTGTCACTCCCCCACCTTTTGAGGATTTCAAACCAGGCCGCTTTCCAGTCGGAAGGATATTTCCTGTGAAGTACCCTTACGTCATTGACGCACTGCCAGAAAGTGCTTTCCTCAGGAATCCCCTCCAGAGCCATATCGAGAATTTTCGCGGGGTCGCTCTCAATGAAAGCCGCGCTGTAGAGTCCGGCGACGAAAGCGCCTCCGTAGAACCCGTCGCCGCTGTTCATAATATGGCCCACCCTGTCAGCGATGTCAAGCGCCTCCGGAATCATTCCGGGGGCCATCAGGCCCACGAAATCGGCCTCAATCTGGAAATCCAGGTCGTCCGCGTGGGGATTGTTCATCCAGTTTCCGGATTCCGGGGGCATTATCCCCTGGCGAACGTTGTAGCGGCCCGCCTGGTTTGCGTGGGCAAGATGATACGGCGCGTAAGCGAAGCGCATCGCGAGCTGCCCGGATGTCGCGTCAAGTCCAAGCTGTTCGAAGGCTTCCGCGAATGTCAGGTCGTTGTAGACATCGTCGAACAGGCCGGGCTTTCGGTCCCACCAGTGCTTGACGTAGCCTTCTCCCCAGGAGATGGGCTGACTGTCGGGGATCAGCGTCCCGCAGAACTTGAATTCCGTAGGGGCGCCGTAAACGACGCCTATCGTCTGTCCTGCCCATCCTCCGCGGATTTTGTCCATAAGCGCATCCTTCGTGAGCGTTACGGACTCCGGTGCCTTGGGGGAGGTGCAGGCCGCGAACGCAATAAGCGCGGCGAGTATCAACTTACTTTGCTTCATATACCTGAAGTTCAGTTATGGAGATGAATGACGTTACGTTCTTTGTGTACCGGTGCCAGTGGTCCTGGACCTTGTCATTGCCGATAATCCTGACGGCCGTTGTCGTAACCGGGGAGAAACTGAGGAGGAATTCGGCATTATGGGGCTGGAAGAAAACCTCGTCGGAGGAAGGAGGATCCGGCGTTACCGTTGCCTCGATGGGCACCCAGGCGCCTTGTCCGTCCATATACTCCGCGTGGAAGTCGCTGTACCATCCTCCGAACTCCTCGAGCGGTCCGTAGTGGAGGGATATCATATCAACCGTGACCGGCTTGTCCCAGCGGTATCCGAAGTAATCCTGTTTGGGGGCGTTGGTTTTGCTGCCGAGCGAATAGAAGGCTGCGCCTTCGCCGCCGACGATTCCGTCGTTGATCACATCGACAGTATAAGCCCTGTAGGAGGCGGGAATCGTGAGCCAGCAGGAGTCCAGGGTAGCGCGGTCCGTCTCCCTTGTCAAGGCGAGGATTTCCGCAGCCTCGGGAGCAAGGTTACGACCGCGTTCCGAAGGAAGCTCAAAAAGGGTCGCCGCCTCTTTTGCCGGAGTGAAGCGGGCCTTCCTGTTGATACGGTATATCTTTTCACCGTTTTCTTCCCTTACGCTTCCCCCGCGGGCAAGGATGTTCTTCTCCGCGATGACGACCGTCCTTTCTATGAGGTCTTCGATGGAAGCATCCGGCATATCATAGCGCGTCACGTTGATATAGCGGTCATTGAAGGGCTTTGTCCAGTGTTCGAACGGCATTGCGCGGTCCGTAGGAACGGAACCGACTCCGTTTATGACGCCAAGGAGGCCGCATATCGTGGCTGTCTGGTTGTCGCAGTCAAAACCAAGCGCACAGCCGATATTGAGGGTCTTCTCAATATCCCCTTCACCATAGAGAAGGGACAGGATGCCCATCGCGCCGTTGAGGTCCGCATTCCATATGCTGCGGGTCATATCGGGCTCATTGAAGTAGAGCTCGTCCGCTATGACCTTCCGGGCGTCTTTCCAGTCGCCGGGGCTTTTCCTGTGGAGTTCGATACACTCGTCGATTATGGCGCGGAAGCGGTCCTCTCTGGGGAGATACTCCTTTGCGTGACGGATCAGAGTAGGGATATCGTTCTCAAAGAATGCCTCCGAGTACATCGCGCCGTAGACCACGGTAGGAGACACGGCCCAGTCATCCGATGTGATGCGTGCGGCCCAGTCCGAGATCGCGGCGGCATACGCCGGCATACCCGGAGCGGTATAGGCCCATATCTCGTTGATCAGCTGCGGGTCAATCTGGAACCAATGCGGGTTGTACTCCTTCTTCCCGGTAAGGGGCGGGGTAAAACCATAATGCATAAGGCCAAGGGCGGCGCGGTTTGCAAGCCAGACCCTGTCACGGATGTGATACATCCAGTGCTCACGCACCTCCGCATAAGTTGGATCCACTCCGTTCTTCTCCATCATCATAAGATAGAGGTATTCCACATCCGTGTCGTCATCGGAGAAGGCTCCGTCCACCGCTTCCATCTTCCTCATCGCCTTGTTGAACACGAAGGGTCCCTCGCCGGGTTCGTCCACGAACTTGTTCTCGTATTCGAGCCCATAGATATTACCCACCATCTGGCCTATCCAGGCCCCGGCAATCTTGTCTTTAAGCTGAGTCCTCGTAATCTCCAGGGGCTTTGCGCAGGAGGATATTGCGAGAAGGCAGATTCCTATATATACGATTCTTTTCATATCATTTCAGGTTGGGATTTGCAGCAACGGCAGTCTTCGGGATGGGAAGGAGGTAGTCAGACTCGCTCTTTTCGGGCTTTGCCCACCAGGCCTCGAGATACTTGTCAAAACGTATCATATCCTGGCGGTGCCAGCCTTCGATCGCAAGTTCGTGGGCCCTTTCCCAATAAAGGTTGTCCAGGGTGAGTTCGGAAGCCGTCATAGCTGAAAGGCCGGCACGGGTACGGATCTTCTGGAAGTCCGTTACCGCCGCCGCCTCTGCCGCCCTGTCCTGGCGGACCAGCGCTTCAACATACATCAGAACCACGTCAGCATAGCGAAGGAGGAAGAAATCATTGTCCATACCGACTTGTCCGCCCGTAAGCTTTCCGTCTGTCTGATAGGTCCATTTGCCGATTCTTGCACCCTGAAGGGCCGTCCTTCTCGCGTCTTTTCCGAACACGCTTTCCGGCATATCGGGGTCGATGACATAAGGGACTCCCGGCTCGAATTCCAGGGCTTTCCCGTCCTTGTCGTACATCTGGCCGAAGAGCCAGGTGTCCTTCTTCCGGGTATCTGCGGGGTCATAGCTTGCGAGGAAGTCCGGCTCTCCGCACAGACCGTCCCACGCCTTGGCGTTGATGCCGAAGGGCGCGCAGAGGTCCGCCGGGAGGGTGGACATATAGATAAGGAAAGCGTTATGGTCCGAAGTGGTATAGACCGTGCTGAAGGGGATTGCAAAGATTTGCTCGGGGGAGGATTCGTTATCCACCTTGAAGTTGTCCTTGTAATTCTCCGCAAGGCTGTACTTGCCTCCGCCTATGATCTCCTTGCAGGCGGCTTCCGCCTCTGCCCACATAGGCCTTCCTATCCACTTTTCCGCATTCAGGTAAAGCTTCGCGAGGATGGCGTCCGCGGCTCCCTTGGTTATTCTTCCGTAGTATTCGGGAGTGGGATCCTCCTGGAGGTACTGGATGTTGTCCTTGATCTCCTTCTCGATGAAGGGGAATACAAAGTCACGTCCCTTCTTCTCCGGGTAGCCGGTTTCCTTCTTGCTGATGGAGAACGGGATGTTTCCCCACTCGTCCATCGCGCACATATAGTAGTAAGCGCGGAGGACCTTCACTTCAGCTATCACGCGGTCTTTTGCCGGGAAGTCCATATCGACGCTGTCAAACATATCAAGCACATCGTTACACGCGGTAATGCCGTTGAAGCAGTAATCCCAGGCCATCTCGAGGAGAGGGTTCCTGGATGATATCGAGTGGATATGGACCTCGTTGTAACGGCCGTCGTCCCACCATCCGCCGTTGGGGTTGACGGGGACGCAGACCTCGTTGGTGTGCTGGATATTGAATGTCCAAAGGCTCTTTTCCGTCCCCCAGTGCTGGAGGGAGGAATAGGCCCTGGCGGAGTATTTCACGAACTGTTCCTCGGTGGTGAAGAAGTTCTCCTTGGAAATCTTGGAGAAGATTTCCTCGTCAAGATTGGTGCAGGCCGTAAGGATGAGGCAAACAGCCGAAACTGCGTATATCAACTTTTTCATACCGTCAGAAGTTTATGGTTGCACCGAGGGAGAACGTGGATGTACGGGGATAGTAGCTCGTACTCTCGATACCGGGCGTAAGTCCGGTGAGGCTGACTTCGGGGTCTACGCCCTTGTAAGCAGTGAGACAGAGGAGGTTCTGCCCTGAGAGGAAGACCTTGGCGCCGTGGATATACCTGTTCTTGACGGGCAGGTCATAGGTGATTGAGACGTTGTCCAGCTTCAGATAGCTTGCGTCCTCTATGTACTTGGAGGAATAGCGGATTTCCCCGGTGAAGGAAGGATCGTCGAGCCAGGAAGAGAGGATGTTTCGGAGGCCTATCTGCTGGAGGCTCTCATAGTTTGCCCTGTAGGAGTTGAATATCTTTCCCCCAAGGGCGCCGCGAAGTGTCATGCTGAGGCTCCAGGCCTTGTACCGGAGGGAGTTGCTCCACCCGAAGGTCAGGTCCGGATAAGCAGACCCTATCCTTTCCCACTTGTTGCCGGAGACCTTGCCCATAAACTCGTTCTTGAGATGGTCAGCGCCGTCGCTTCCCACCTCTTCCCAGACGGGAGCATAGAAAGAACCCAGACTCTCGCCTTCTATAAGGCGCTGGACATAAGCCCCCACCGGCGTAGCGATCCATCCGATTTCGTAGTCCTGGTTCTTGAACTCTTCGTTCGTGAACTTTATCAGCTTGTTCTCGTTATGGGCTGCGACAAGTGTCGTGTTCCATACGAAATCCCTGGTCCTCGCGGGCGTAGCATAGAGGGTAAGCTCTATTCCGGTGTTGCTTATGGACCCGACGTTTGTGAAAAGGGTCTTGTAATCGTACGGGGGAACCGGAACGTTATACTCGTAGAGGAGGTCCGTCGTGAGGCGGTAGTAGTAATCGATCGCACCGCCGATCCTGGAATCCAGGAAGGAGAAGTCCACGCCCACGTTGAATTCGCTCTTTCGTTCCCATCCCAGCTCAGGATTCGCATTCGATGCGGGAGCGTAAGAGTTGATCCATTCTCCGTTGTAGTAGAAGCTGGTCGAGGAGGACATCAGCATCAGGGACTTGTAGTTGGAGAAGTCCTGGTTGCCCGTGACGCCGTATCCGGCCCTCAGTTTCAACTCGGAGAGCCAGGACAGGTTCTTCATCCAGGGCTCCTGGCTGATTCGCCATCCGGCGCTGACCGCAGGGAACCAACCCCACTTATGGTTCTTTCCGAAGCGGGTGGAGCCGTCGCGGCGGAGGGACAAGGATGCGAGATACTTTTCGTCGTAGTTCCAGATTACACGGCCGAAAAATGCTATGTAACGGCTCGAGGAGCGGTTCGTGTACATATCCGCAAGGCCTTCCTTGAGGGCGGTTCCGCCTCCCATATTATTGGTCTTGTAGAAGTCGGAGTCGAAGCCGTAGTTCTCCATATTGGAGGACCAGTTCATCTTCTTCTCCCACGTATATCCAAGGATGCTTTGGATGGAATGTCCGCTGAATACGCGGGAATACTGCATAGTGCTCTCCCACTGAAAGTCGTTGTAGGAGTTCGCGGACGTGTATGCCACGCCTTTCTTTCCTATGCTTCCGGGATAGAACGATGTCTTGTACTCGCTGCCGAAATATTTCTCATCCGAATAGCTGATGAAGTTATCCCATTTAAGTCCCTGGACGGGGATGATATTGAGCGTTGCGCGGACATTGGCCGCAAGGAAGGACGTCTCGTTTTCCTCGAACCGTTCATTAAGCATCGCAACGGGGTTCGAATAATCGGATTCGAAGAGGGTGAAGTACCCGCCGTAGGCCGATGCCGTATCATCGTAGACCGGCTCCGTGGGGTTATGCATAAAGGCCTGGCGGAATGCCCCGTAGTTAGCGGGGTTGGACTCCCTTTTCGTATAGCTCAGGTTGTAGTCCATATCCACCCAGCCCTCGAGGAGTTTCTGGGAAACATTTGTCCTGAACAGGTACTTGGAGGCTTCATTGCCCTTTTGAAGGCCCTGGTTCTTCTCTACGTTAAGAACGGTACGGTGAGAGAACTTCTCACTGCCTCCCGCGACTGCAAGGGAGTGCTTGTGGCTTATGGGCGTACGCGTAATCTCCTTGAACCAGTCCGTATCGTGTCCATACAGGGAGCCGGCCTTTCCGGGAGCGTAGTTCCTTATCGTGTACTCGAACTCCTCCGCCGTCATAGGAATTGCCCTCGACTGGACGGTCTGGACGGATACCTGCCCGTCGTACTGGACGGAGGTTGTCCCGGAGTTCGCGCGTTTCGTGGTGATGATTACGACACCGTTGGTTCCCCGCGTTCCGTAGATAGCCGCGGCAGAGCCATCCTTCAGGACATCGATGGACTCGACTTCCTGGAAGTTGATGTTGCGGATATCCGCGCCGATGACTCCGTCAATGATGATAAGGGGCCCCTGTCCGGCGGAAAGGGTGTTCGTTCCGCGGAGGAGGAACTGGTAGGAGGCGTTGGGGTCGCCGCCGTCGGGATTGACGACGGAAAGGCCCGCGACCTTGCCCTGGAGCATTCCGGCGGCGCTGGTATAGGATCCTGGATCAAGCGCATCGGCCTTCAGGGAGGCGACGGATCCGGTGATTTCCTTCTTGGTCGTCTTTCCGTATCCGATCGCGACGGACTCGTTCAGCATCGTCGCTTCCGAAGGCTGAAGGGAGATGTTCATCCCGGACCTATTCTCTGACGGCATCGTGAATACGTAGTCGTCGTAGCCCAGGTATGAAACGGTCACGGTCTCGCCGGGCTTCGCGCTGAGGGAGAAGCGTCCGTCATTATCCGTGATGGCATAACTTCCTCCGGCGACAAGTGTAGCCCCGGGGAGCGGACCGCCGGATTCATCCAGGACCCGGCCGCTGACGGTCCGGTTCTGGGCCATTGCGGCAAGGGTGATGAGTACGGCAAGTATGCTGGTTATCAGTTTTCTCATACCGGATTACATTCCTGCGATAACGATAGATGCAAGACCCGCCACAAACAGCAGGAACATAACGCCGAGAAGCCAGTAAACGCTCTTCGACGCTCCCTTGAATTCCTTCCATACGAATACGCCCCAGATTGCTGCAATCATTGGAGCGCCCTGACCGAGCGCATAGGAAACCGCGGCGCCGGCCGTTCCGGCGGAGATATAGTTCAGTGCCGTTCCAAGGCCCCATATGGCACCTCCGAGAACGCCCACAAGGTGAGTGCCCATACTGCCGGAGAAGTACTGCTTATACGTAACAGGCTCGCCGACAAAGGGCTTGCGCATCACTATCGTGTTCACGATAATGTTGCTGAGGAACACGCCGCAGGAAAAGACCACCATTGCCGTGTAGGGGGTAACCTTACCGGCAGCAGGCGCAGCGAAGTTGTCAAGGTCCACTCCGTTATAGACAAGGGCGGAGAAGAAGGACATAACTACACCGGCAATGACGGCGAGGATGATTCCCTTGCGGTTCTGTGCCGGATCTCTCTGCTCGTTCGAGACCTTGCCGGAGGCGATGCCGTTGCATACGACTGCGGCAACTACGAGTGCGACACCGAGCCAGAGAAGGCCGGTGTTCTGGCCGGCGGCAGGATGCAGGAGAAGGTTATTCAGAACGCCCATCACCAGTGCAATTCCGACTCCGAGGGGGAATGCCACCGCAAGTCCCGCGATCGAGGTCGATGCGGAAAGGAGAATGTTCGAGACGTTGAATACAAGACCGCCGAGAAGGATCCAGCCGATGCTGCTCCAGCTTGCCTGGCCGATGTCCTGGAGGAAGGGACGTCCTTCCGTTCCGATGCTGCCTGCCGTAAAGGCAAGGATCAGCGAGAAAAGGACCATACCTATCACATAGTCCCAGTAGAAGAGTTCATATCTCCAGCTCTTCGCGGCGAGCTTCTGGGTGTTTCCCCAGGAGCCCCAGCAGAGCATAGTGATGAGGCAGAATACGACTGCGAGAGCGTAACTTTTTACAATAAACATATCGCTTTGTTTTTATGATTTCACTTCTGGATTTCACTTCTTGTAGGGATGGAGTTCTGGGCTCCTATTTTCTGGACAGTGAGGGCCGATGCCGCTGTCGCGAACTCAGCCGCTTCCACGAGGGATTTACCTTCCGAAAGGGCGACGCAGAGAGCTCCGCAATAGGTATCGCCGGCGGCGGTAGTATCAACCGCCTGGACTTTGCGGGCGGGGACCATCACGGCGTTTTCGCCGTCTGTAATGAGAGAGCCCTTGCCGCCCATCGTCACGATGATCTGGCGCACGCCCTTTCCAACCATCACCTTCGCGGCCCTCTTTGCGCAGTTCTCGCAATGGATTTCCACTCCGCTGAACCTTGCAAGTTCCGTCTCGTTGGGGATGAACAGGGAAATGTAGCGGAAGATTTCGTCCGGAAGGTCTGCCGCCGGGGCGGGATTCAGGACGACGGTCGCGCCGGCATCATGGGCTATCTTTGCTGCCTTGACAACTGCCGGAATGGGGATTTCAAGCTGGAGGAGAAGGATGCCGCAGCTCTCGAGAGCGGGACGGCATTTCTCGATGTCTTCCTCCGTGAAGTCCGCGTTTGCCCCTGAGGCGACGACGATGCAGTTTTCCGCCTTCGCATCTACCGTGATAAGGGCTACGCCGGAAGGCTTTTCGCTGCGGAGGATACCGCCGGTGTCTATTCCTTCCCTGTTGTAATGGGCAATGGCATTATCGCCGAAAATGTCGTTTCCCACCTTGCAGATAAAGCTGACATCTCCCCCGAGCCGCTTTACCGCAACGGCCTGGTTCGCGCCTTTTCCTCCCGGGCCCATAGTAAATACTCCGCCGAGAACAGTCTCTCCCGGCAGAGGAAGATTGGCGGTCTGGACGGTCATATCCGTGTTGCTGCTGCCAATCACCAGAATCTTTTTTCCTGCCATATAGTTGTACTACTGATTATTCTTGATAGTTGTACTACTGATTATTCTTTCCGGTAAATATAATTTTTACCGCGCCTTAATCCTTCCCCGAAGATTGAATTTTTTCTTTATTTTTTGCGATTTTTAGCGCAAAAATATAAATTTGTTGCGCTAATTCTATTGGGCCTATGAAAGAAACACTGGCGACAATGTCCGCAAGGATAGGGGTGTCAAAAACTGTCATTTCCCGTGTTCTAACCGGTCAAAGCAAAAAGTACCGGATAAGTGACGAAACTGTTAAAAAGGTACTGGCGGAAGCGCAGCGATGCAATTATTCGCCCTCACTTGTAGCGCAAAGTTTGCGCAAAAACAAGACTGAAACCATCGGCCTTCTGATTCCTTCCGTTGCTAATCCCTTCTTCGCGGATATGGCTAGCGTAATCATCGCTGAGGCCCATTCAAGGCACGTCACGACAATTGTCGTTGATATGATGGAAGACGGTTCCAATCAGGATGAAGCGGTGACAACAGTACTTTCCCGTCAGGTGGACGGAATCATCGTTATCCCCTGTGCAGCGAACCCTACTCTTCTGGAGGAAATCAATAGGACTGTCGTCCCGATCGTGCTTGTGGACAGGTATTATGACGAGGCGCCGCTCTCGTATGTTACGACAAACAATTATAAGGGTGGGTTGATGGCGACTGAAGTGCTTCTCTCTAATGGACACAAGAGGATTGCCTGTATCCAGGGCGTCCCGGATACGATGCCTAATCAGATGAGGGTGAGGGGGTACCGAAGGGCAATGGAGGATGCCGGACTCGCCGGGAACGAACTGATTGTCGGAAACGAATTCTCAACCCAGAACGGATACCTTGAGACCAAACTTCTGCTTGGAAGCAACCCGCGTCCGACGGCGATATTTGCACTCAGTAACACAATTCTTCTTGGCGCGATAAAGGCGATAAGGGAAGCGGGGCTCTCAATTCCGGAAGACATCTCCGTCATATCGTTTGACAATAATAAATATCTGGATTACATGGTCCCGCCTATCCACAGGATTAGTCAGCCGGTCGAAGATATGGCTAAACTCGCCTCCAGGATCCTGTTTGAAAAGATTGCCGGAGTGAATCCCGAACAGATCACCCGCCT
>CALCEJ010000089.1 GCA_937900465.1 uncultured Bacteroidales bacterium
GCAGGTTGTTCTTCTCCGCATAGTTCTTCAGGGAACGGGAAAGGCCCATCTTGAAACCCTGAAGGTGAGTTCCGCCCTCGATAGTGTGGATGTTGTTGACGTAGGAGTAAATCTTTTCGGAGAATCCGTTGTTGTACTGGAGGGCGATGTCGATAGGGATGACCTTGTCTGTATTGACGCAGATAGCTTCCGGGATAAGTTTCGAGGCACCGGCATCGAGATAGTCGATGAACTCCCGGAGGCCTTCGTCACTGTGGAAGACATCGCTGCGGAAGACCTGCCTTCCGGTAGCCTTGCGTTCTCCGTCCTCTGCGGTCTCGAACTCCTCGACCTTCTCGCGGAGGTCCGTAAGGGTTATACGGATTCCCTTGTTGAGGAATGCCAGTTCGCGGAGACGGTTTGCAAGAGTGTCGTATTTATAGACGGTCGTGAGCTGGAAAATGGACGGGTCAGGATGGAAGGTAATCGTCGTACCGGTATCGCTGGCTTCGCCTACGACCTCGACATCGCCGAGGGGCTTTCCCTTGGAGTACTTCTGGACAAAGACCTTGCCCTCACGGTGGATTTCCGCAATCAGAAGGTCTGAAAGGGCGTTCACGCAGGAGACACCGACACCGTGGAGACCTCCCGAAACCTTGTAGCTGTTCTTGTCGAACTTACCGCCGGCGTGAAGCACGGTAAGGACGACTTCGAGTGCGGAGCGATGCTCCTTCTCGTGCATTCCGGTAGGGATGCCACGTCCGTTATCCCTAACCCTGACTGAATTATCCTCCAGAATGGAAACTTCCACGTCCGTGCAGTAGCCTGCCATAGCCTCGTCGATACAGTTGTCGACGACCTCGTACACGAGGTGGTGCAATCCCCTCTCGCCGATGTCGCCGATATACATCGACGGTCTCTTTCTCACTGCCTCCAGTCCCTCAAGGACCTGGATACTGTTAGCCGAATACTGCTCTGATCCCGCTGCCTTCAATTCATCCATTTCTGCCATATTTGTACGTCTTTTCTATTAGTTCTTTAATAAACGTACAAATATAGGGAAAATAATCGTAAAAAACTAATCAAAACGGGCTAGAAATTCAGGCAGATGCCGGCAGTTGCGACAAGGCCGCGGCGGGCGTGAAGAGGAGTGGCCTGGATGGTCTGGCAAAGCAGGTTTCCAAGTTTCAGCCAGGCGCTCAGGGAAGACGTGATCCCCGCCTCGCCGAATATCCCGAGGTCAACGTAGCCGGGGAGAGTCAGATCCGCCGCGACACGGGCCGATGAGATATCGCCCCAGGCTCCTGCGCGAAGACGCGAGCCCCAGTGCCAGGCCCCGAGAAGTTCGGCCTTCAGCGCTGCCGGAGGGATGCCGTAAGACATATCCGTGTGGTTCCAGACAACGTGGGCCGTAGCGTCAACGTGGGTGGACTGCCAGGCGGCTTTCAGGTCCGCGAAGAAAAGGTTGTAGTCCGGAGTCACGAAAGTCGTCGAGACCATATCCGCGAGTATCCCGTCAGTAAGGGCATCGGATTCACGGGCATACCCCGCCTTGAAATTGTACTGGAAACGGTCCGCGACATTACCGCGGACTCCGACGGAGGCCCGTATTCTCTCGATGCTGTTCACGGGAGCTACGACGCTTCTCACAAAGTGATTACGGGCAAACATATCCGAAAATCCATAAACATAGTCACCTCCCGTAGCCGACGCCTGGAACACCAGTACGTCATCGAGTATCCTGAACTCAGCAGAAGCATCCGGGAACACGACGCCGGGGTGGGGATTCAGATTCTTGGAGTTGAAAAGGACGGAGAGCTTTACGCCAAGGTCCAGATGCCACCCGGACAGGTCCAGGACGTAATGAGGAGCCACGGACACATTCCCGAGCAGGTAGCTGGTCCCGTCCGGTAGAGCGAGACCCGCGACCGCTCCGCCAAGCTTTGCGAGCACCTTGTGAACGCCCTTCCAGTCCATACCGATGCTTCCGCCATAGTCAACCCTGTGGTCCGTCGCCTCTCCGGCAAAAGCGTTGAAGCGATATCCAAGATCCGCATCAAAGTCCACACGGGTCCGTCCCGTAGAAGAAAGCTTAACCCCGGCAGATGCGCCGTTGACATTCCTTCCTATCAGATTATCCTTGACGAAAGAGTTCCGATACGACGCATCGAAAGTTGCGGTAACCGGCCCGAAAGCATAAGTAAAATCCGCGCCGATGCGGCTGGTCCCGTCAAATCCGGACCAGGACGTCCCGTCGGAAGTCAGCAGGCCCGAATCCAGGCTGATACCGTGATAATTGCCGATGAAACTGTCGTGGGCCCCGGTGATGTTGAGGCGGCAGTTTTCTCCGCGGAGCGGGGTCCATATCAAATCCGCTTCCGGGCTCAAGGCATAACCGGCGCCGGCCCGGAGGTAGAAACGGTTCTCAGAAGAAGGCTTCGGGAGCGGACGCAGGCTGACGATATAGGGAGTGAACTCGTATGCACCCTTATAAGGCGAAGGCGATACGGCATAGTCGAAATCGTAGCTGAAGCGCATTACAGAATCCGGGACGGAAACCGTCTGGACCGGCTTAGCCACAGTCGAGACGGCACCCTCGTAGGTATTGGTGATTTCCACGGTAGGATTCAGATCCTGGGCATTTGCCGTTGCCGCGAAGGTGATTGCGGCAAGAACCGATATTATCGTTGACTTTTTCATTTCGCTTACAGTTTACGGAGTCTGAGTTCAACCTGGTCAAGGATATCGTCTTCCCGGCCTTCCGGAGTATAACCGTCACGGATACTCTCGAAGGTCGTCCGGGCCTGGGCCATATTGCCCGTCTCAGCGAAGCTGTCGCCAAGGATGATGTAGGCCCGGGCGAGCCAGTAGTTCTGGCCTCCGGAGGACTCGGAGAAGGCGTAAACCTTTTCCTGGACCGCCTTGAAGTCGCCCCTGTCGAAAAGATCCTGGATAATGAGGACTCCCGCCTCCGCGCCTTCCGCGGTGGAAGGAGCAGCTGAGAGTTTTGTAAGAATTTCAAACGCCTCCGGGCGGCGGCTCATTGCAAGGAGGGATTTCGCGCTTACGTAATCCGCTTCGCGGCGGAGAGCGTCGTCAGCCCCACGGACCGCATTTACGCGGGTCGCTGAGGACAGGGCGTCATTCCACTCGCGGGCCCTGAACGCAGAGCGCATCATTCCTACCGTGGCGGTGAACTTGTTGTCATCCATCGCCGCTATATCGTAGAGCTCGTTATAGGCGTTGTATGCCTTTGCAAAATGCTCGAGCGAGTAAGCGAGCTCCGCATAACGGAGCGTAGCCGTCTCGAGGAAAGCTCCCTCGACACCGTCCTTTATGGACTCGAGATAGCTGTCCATCGCCTTTTCCTTCTGTCCGGTCTCACGATAGCACTCAGCTATATAGAACTCAGCCTTGGCCTTCCCGGTTCCGGAAGGATATCTGTCGAGATATCCCTTCAGGCCCGACAGGGCGCCGTTCCAGTTGCCGGAGAGGAATATCTGCTCCGCGGCGTTGAAATAAACGGATTCCTTCTGCTCCTCAGTCCGGGATACCTTGTCCCCTATCGAATTGACATAAGCGATGTAGCCTTCAGGGTCCTGCTTTGCCTGGTAGATGGACTCTATTGCGAGAAGGGCCTCGTCAGCATAGTCAGTTCCGCCACTTACGACCTCCTTGTAGGAAACGAGGGCATTCTCGAGGAAACCGGCGTTTCTCTGGATGGACCCCATCTCGAGGAGGGCAAGCGTCGAGTAATTCAGGTCCACGGTGTTGTTTTTCAGCATACGGAACGTCCTCATCGCATCCTCGTAGTCCTCCACTGCGACATAGGCCCGTCCGAGTTCATACATAGCTTCGCTGTAATACGGAGCGGAAGGGTCAGCCTGTTTTACCCTTTCCAGGAACGTAACCTTACGCTCGTAATCCCTCACAAGGGAGCAGGCGATACCTGCACGGAAATAAGGGTAGATATCCTCAGGATCAGGATATTCTGCGAGTTTACGCTCGTATGCGATGATGGCGGTAGGATAATCCTTCCGGAAGAAGTGGCAGTCCCCTATCCTTGTCAGCGCATCAGCCCCGTATTCGGAATGCTCGCCGGCAATGTAGTTGTTGAACCAGCGGAGCGCATTCTGCCAGTCTCCCTCCTTGAAGTAGGTGTAAGCTATGTCGTAAGAGATACGGTTACCTTCCCTCTTTCCGTCCAGCGCGGAGAGGTTGTAGAGGTCTGTAAGGATCGATCTTGCATCTTCGGTCCTGTCGTCCCGGTAATAGGCCTCAGCTGTCCAGTAGCGGGCGAGCTGATTGAAGGGGTCCCTCTTGTCCGCGTAGTAGGCGGCGGCTTTAAGGTGGGGCACCGCAGCCCTGTAGGAGCCCTCTCCGATAAGCTGGGCCGCCCTCAGGAAATACGCTTTCTTGTAGTTCGACTGCATCTTTTCGTCGAGGACCTCAATCTGGTCGTATGCGGCGACCGCTGCCTCATAGTCGTGGGCCGCAAGGGCCGCCATCGCCATATAGGAGTAGATCATGTCGCCCTTCGCGCGGGTTCCGTACTTCGAGAGGTACTCGTTGAAGGGAGCGATGTCGCTGTTAAGGTCGAAGGAGAGCTTGGCGAAGTTGAAGAAGGCGTCCTCCTGCATTGCGGCATTGAAAGGCGAAGCGGCTGCCTCCTTGAATGCGTCCAGGGCGGCCAGTTTGTTCTTCAGTTCGATATAGCTGTAGCCCATCTGATAGTTTGCGATCTGCCCCAGCGAGTCAGTCCTTTCCACCATCTTCGAGTAGTTGTCCACAGCCCCCTGCCAGTCCTCGACGGCAAACAGGACTGAGCCGGCGTGGAAATAGTCCGCACGGGTCTTTGCCTGCTTCCCTGCAAGGTTCGCCTCATAGTAGCTCCGGGCCTTCTCCACGTCCCCGAGGATAAGATACGACTCGCTCATTATCCTTGCCATATGGGGCTGGCGGTCCTCCGGGACCTTGTCGAAGAGGTCTTCGCCGAATTTCACCACATAGGCATAGTCCTTCTCCATAAAACGGCACTCGAGGATGTAGTAGTTCGCAAGTTCGGTGAAACGTGCGTCTTTTGAGGCCTTAAGGAACCAGTCGGAAGCCTCGCGGAACTTTCCCTTGCTGTATGCGATATAGCCCAGGGAGTACTGCGAAGGGGCTGTATAGTCAGAGTAGGGCTTGACCTGGATATTCTGGAACAGCGTTTCAGCCCTGTCCACATCACCCAGCCGGAACACCGAGTATGCTTTCTTGTAGATAAACTCCGGCACGGCGGAAGGAGGAAGGTCCGCCTGCGAGATGTTCAGGAAGCGGTCGTATGCCTTGTCGAATTGCTGCCGGTCGAAAAGCCGGAGCCCCCAGCGGAAGTTGATAAGGGGGGCGACTACGGATTCAGGATGATGCTTAAGATACTCCTCAACAGAGTTTTCGAAGCCCTCCAGCCCCGTCTCCACACGGCACAGGACCGCATAGCCTTCGGAGAGTTCGTCGCCCAGAGTGACAAAGAGTTTCTCCGCCTCCGAGTACATACCTCCGTCATAGAAGGCCTTTGCCTTACGGAACGTTTCACTGTTCCCGTCTCCCCCGGGAACGCTGTTTTGGGCCAGTGACGGAATCCCCAGGAGGAGGACCGCCGCTACTGCTGTTATGTAGTATTTTTTCATATTCAGTAAATTCTCACAAATTTAGCTATATTTGTGGAAATTTCAAGATTCAAGCCAATGGAGCCGATAATACATCTGGCGAAAGCCAATATTCCGGGCGGAGACCATACCGTGGTATACGACCTGTCAATGGACATATATCCCGGCGACTTCGTCTACATCGTCGGTAAAGTTGGTACCGGAAAGACCTCCATCATCCGCGTCATTACCGCAGAATCCCGCCTCGAAAGCGGCGAGGGCTCCGTTTGCGGCTTTGACCTCCGGAAACTCCGGACCAAGGACATTCCCTACCTGAGGCGTACCCTTGGCGTCGTATTCCAGGATTTCCAGCTCCTGATGGACCGTACCGTGGAACAGAATCTCGAATTCGTCCTCCGCGCCACAGGATGGAAGGACCGGAAGAAAATCGACGACAGGATAAACGAAGTGCTCGATTCCGTAGGCCTTGCCACCAAGGCCCATAAGATGCCCCACCAGCTTTCCGGCGGCGAGCAGCAGAGAGTCGCCATCGCGCGTTCCCTGCTGAATTCCCCGAAGGTCATCCTTGCCGATGAACCTACCGGAAACCTCGACGGCGAGACTGCGGACGATATCCTCCGCCTGCTTTGCAAACTCAATAAGGAAGGCGTCGCGATCGTGATGGTTACCCATAATAAAACAATCTTCGAAAACTACCCCGGCCGCGTTTTCGTCTGCAAGGACGAGGCCTGCGAGGAGCAGGTCGACGAGGGTATCGACGTGGACTTCACAATCTAGGTATGAGGCGTAAGGAAAGATTCGAAGCGGTAGTCAGGTGGTTCTCGGAGAACCGTCCCGCAGCGGAGTCGGAACTCCACTTTGAATCTCCCTTCCAGCTTATGGTCGCCGTAATCCTCTCCGCCCAGTGTACGGACAAGAGGGTGAATATGGTAACCCCCGCCCTTTTCGAGCGCTTCCCTACCCCCGAAGCCCTTGCCTCAGCGACTTTTGATGAGGTTTATCCCTTCGTAAAGAGCGTCTCCTATCCCAATTCCAAGACGGCCCATATCATCGCCGCGGCAAAGAAACTCGTGGACGATTTCGGCGGCGAAATCCCCTCCGACATCGACCTTCTCCAGACCATTCCCGGCGTTGGCCGGAAGACCGCGAATGTCGTCGCGTCCATAGTTTATGACAAGCCGGTGATCGCCGTTGACACTCACGTTTTCCGCGTCGCAAGACGCATAGGCCTTTCCGACGGGAAAACGCCTGTCGCCGTCGAGCAAGATCTGGAAAAATACATCGCGCCGGAACTCCGGCCACTTGCCCATCACTGGCTTATCCTACACGGCCGCTACGTCTGTTCCGCCCGCAATCCAAAGTGCGGCGAGTGTCCCTTAAGCGGGTGGTGCAAGGAGTTCAGCGGCAATTGACGCCGCCGCGGCAGCGCCTGTAGCCCATGCAGCCTGGAGGTTGAAACCTCCCGTAACCGCGTCGACATCGAGCACCTCCCCGGCGAAATAAAGTCCCCTATGGGCCTTCGACTCCATCGTCGAAAGGTTTATTCCCTGAAGGTCCACTCCCCCGGCCGTCACGAATTCATCCCGGAACCGTCCCTTGCCGGAGATCTCATACGTATCCCCGGTCAGCGCCGCGACAAGCCTCCTTACCCCTTTTGAGCCCATCTCCGCACGCCGGATATCCCCTCTCAGCCCGGCTCTTGATATGATATGGGCCCATAATCTCGACGGCAGGAAATCCGCAGTCGAGAGAAGCTTCGAGGGAGCTTCCGACAGGATGTCCACGACAAGAGCCTCCGCCTCGTTCTCATTCATCGACAGCCAGTTAACTGACAGGGGGCTTCGGAAACCGCGTTCATAAAGATGCCGGGCGGCGTAGGAGGAGAGTTTCAAAGCGGCCGGGCCGCTGAGCCCCCAGTCCGTAACCAGGAGGGGGCCGCTGCTCCGTAGCGTTGTCCCCGGAATACGGAGGGACGCCTCCACGACTATCCCCGTCAGGGCACGGAGGTCTTTGTCCAGGATTTCAAAGGTATAAAGGGACGGGACCGGAGGGACGGTAGCGATATGGAGAGGCCCGAGGAAGGAAATGCCCTCCGGGGACGGGCTCCCGCCGGTTGTCACGAGGACATAACTGGCCTGGAAAAGCCCTTCCGGGGTCTCGATGGAAAAGCCGTCCTCGACGCTCCTTATCTTTCCTGCTTTGCAGCCAAGATGCATTTTTGCGCAGCGGCAACCCCTTAGCAAGGCTCCGACGATGTCGGAGGCTTTCTGCGAACGAGGGAAGATGCATCCGCCATCATCTGGAACTGCAGGGGGGACTCCCCTCTCAGCGAACCAGCGGATGACGTAGTCCTTTCCGTAGGGTTTCAGGAGACGTTTCATCAACCGGGCACCCCTCGGATAGACTTCCTGGACGGATTTGACGCCCTCAAACGTGTTTGTATAGTTGCATCTGCCGCCTCCCGTAACAGCGACTTTGGAAAGAGGTTTACGGCCGGACTCGAAGATGTGGACATCTGCATCCCCGCAGCGGCGGAGTATCTCCGCGGCGGCAAAACATCCGGCGGCGCCGGCTCCGATTATTGCGACCGTCCTTGTCATTGATTGCAAAATTAACTATTTTTGTACTCATATGAAACTGAGAAAAATTTCTGCCGCAGCCCTCACTCTTGCCGCCACGCTCCTTGTTTCAGGATGCGCGACAAAGGATGAAAAGGCGGCATCGGCCCTTGCGGGAAGAGTTCTCGCCGGGGGCGCCTCTGACATCAGGTTTGTCCAGACGGCTGATACCGTGGACGTTTTCACAATCTCCAAAGAACGCGGAAAAATCGTTATCAGCGGGCCGGATGCGAATTCGATGGCGATGGGCCTCGGGTACCTTATCCGCCACGTCTGCGGGAAAGACATTTCCTGGTATGACTACTACAGCAAGCCTGCGCTGCCGGAGGATATCGGTCTTGACGGACCGGTGAGGATTGAGGCGCTGGTCCCGGAAAGGTTCTTCCTCAATTACTGCACTTATGGATATACGATGCCTTTCTGGGGCTGGGATCAGTGGGAGCATTTCATCGACTGGATGGCGATGATGGGCATCACGATGCCGCTCGCAAACACCGGCCAGGAGGCCGTCTGGCAAAAGGTCTGGCGCCGTCACGGGATGACGGACGAGGAAATCAGGGCCTATTTTTCCGGCCCGGCCCATCTGCCCTGGCACCGTATGAACAACATCGATGCGTGGGAAGGTCCGCTGCCCCAGCACTGGATTGACTCCCAGGCGGAACTCCAGAAAAAGATACTCCGCCGCTGCCGCTCGCTCGGAATGAAGCCCATTCTCTCCGGCTTCAGCGGCCACGTCCCCGGAAAACTCCGTGAGATATATCCTGACGCGCCCATATCCGAGGTCAGCGTCTGGTGCAACTTCTCGAAGCCATATCACTGCTACTATCTTGACCCCTCCTCTCCCCTTTTCAAGACTATCCAGAAGGAATTCCTCGAGGAGCAGCAGAAGATGTTCGGAACGGATCATCTCTATGGGATCGACCCGTTCAACGAGGTTGAAGCCCCCTCGTGGGATCCCGGGTTCCTCGCCTCGGAGTCCCGGGGAATCTACGAGTCAATAACGGCTGCGGATCCTGAAGGAGTATGGGTCCAGATGGCCTGGTTCCTTATCAATCAGCCCGGGAACTGGACGCCGGAGAGGACTGAGGCATTTCTTGGCGGCGTTCCTGAAGGGAAAATGATTCTTCTGGACTATGCCGTGGAGATGTATGAAGGATGGAAGAGCACGAACTGCTTCTATGGCCAGCCCTACATTCTCAACTACCTTGGAAACTTCGGCGGACACACATCTCTCGCCGCTCCGGATATCGAAATCCTTGACAAACGCCTTGACGAGGCCCTCGCCCGGGGCGGCTCGAATCTTCTCGGATTCGGCGCAACCCTCGAGGGGTTCGGGCTCCATCAGTACCTGTATGAGTTCACGATGGACAAGGCGTGGGATATGGGCCTTGACTGGGAGAAATGGACGGAGTCGTATGCAAGAAGGTTTGCGGCTGACGCTGCGGCGCTTCTGCGTCGGTTCGTCCACGACTACGTCCCTTCCGGGCAGGGCGGTGCGCCGAAAAACGGCACAGGCCCCTTCCGGAGGCCTACGTACAGGACGTGGGCCAGTATGGTCCCGGTAAATACGGCAGATGCGGAGGATTTCCTCCGGAAGACGCTGGAACTTGGGAGCGAAGGCTACCTGTACGAGAATCTCCTTGTCAATGCGGCAATTAAACTTCTCGCGTACAAGTTCCAGGAAACGGGTGTAGCATTCTGGGACAAGTTGACGGCTGCTGAGCCCGGGAAATATCCCGGCGAGACGCTGATACTGCTCCAGAAGGACTATGACAGGCTCATTGGACTCCTTGACGATATGGAGCGCCTCGCCGCCTGCAATCCGGAGCTGAGTCTCTCGCGGTGGATTTCGCAGGCGCGCTCTTGGGCCGTTTCTCCTTCGGAGGAGTATTACTACGATACTAACGCCCGTACGATCCTTACGGTATGGGGAGAGGATGCTACGCTGGATGATTACGCCACCCGCGGATGGTCCGGACTCATCGGCTCGTATTTCAAGGGAAGATGGACCATCTTCCTTGACTACTGCATGGACTGCGTGAAACACGGGACTGCGTTCGATGAGGCGGCGTGCGACGCCCTGCTGCTTCCCTACCAGCGTGAATGGGTCAAGGCATCAACTCCGGTTGAATATGCATCTCCCGCACCCGTGGTTCCCCTTTGTGAAGAAATGTTGGAAAAATATTGATATGAAAAGATTCGCTCTCGCCACGGCGTCGCTCCTTTGCTGCGCCGCCCTTTCCGGAAAGGTTACTCCTGAAAAGTCAATCCCCGCTTCGGATTCCAGAATTACTTACATCGGCCGAACTCTCATCCAGGGGGATTCCGTTTCCTTCGACTGGAGCGGAGTATACGCAAGGGTTTCCTTTACCGGCGGATACCTTGCCCTCCGTGCTGGTGACACCCACTGTAACTACTACAATGTCTGGATTGACAAGGGGATGGGTGAAACACCTGACCTTGTAGTGAAGATTGACCGTCCGGACACGCTTCTGGTGCTGTTCAACGCCCCGGAAAAGAAGCCCCGCGCCCATAAGGCCATAATCCAGAAACGCTCCGAAGGCGAGCAGGGAACAACGACCTTCCGGGAGTTCACCGCCCGCGGAATATTTTCCGACGCTGATCCCCTCAAGCCCCGCGTCATCGAGGCCGTCGGTGATTCCTACACCTGCGGATACGGCAGCGAGAG
Organism: uncultured Bacteroidales bacterium; assembly: GCA_937900465.1. Lineage (GTDB taxonomy): Bacteria > Bacteroidota > Bacteroidia > Bacteroidales > UBA932 > Cryptobacteroides. The sequence continues at coordinate 10,935 of CALCEJ010000089.1, forward strand.
CGACAGCCGGAACGATCCCTTTATCGTAGCGGAAGAAAACGCAAACCTGACCTACGAGTTCTACCTTGCCCGCTACTTCGACGCTGACTGTTTCGTCGTAGCCCATTCCGGCCGCGGCATCGCCCGCAACTACGGCGACGCGGTCCCTGGCGAATGGATGCCTGACCTGTACCTGAGGGTATTCGACAAGGATCCTGAGTACCTCTACAAGCCCTCCGTAAAGCCGGCAATCACGACTGTATATCTTGGGACCAACGACTTCTCCGTTGACAAACAGCCCTCCAAACGGAGTTTCGTCAAGAACTATATAAAGCTCATCTCGGAAATCAAGGCAAACTACGGGGAGAATCATCCTGTGCTGTGCATTGCACCTATGCACGACCGTCTCCACGAGGACTACATCCGGTCCGCCGCAGACGAGTGCGGCTTCCCTGAGGTCTATTTCGTGGGCTTCGACCCCCGTCTCCACGACTGGGACGGCGACCTTGGCGCCGCCTGGCACCCCAACCGTCACGGCCACCGCAAAATCGCCCTCGCTCTGCTCCCCTACATCTCCACCATCACCGGCTGGCCCCTCGAGGATAAGGTGCTCTAGGAGCCGGCCTGCGGACCCGGGCACGCTGTTCGGGCGTAAAGTGCAACTGATTGATTATTAATAGATTACACAAAAGAGGGGTATCCAAAAACAATACCCCTCTTTTACATATCTATTTGTCAATTAACGAGTTACACATCACGCCTCAAATCTGGGGCTCATCGTCCGCGCCTGGACAATCCAACTTTTTCCCCATTTTCTACAAAGGGAATCCTTAGGAATTTAGCTATTTGACGCGGATTCGCATCGACCTTGCCGTGCAAGTATATGAAGAGGTCCGTGCGCTTCTGCTCGGAGAGCAGGAAAATGACGTGGATGTCCTTCAGGCTCAGTTCCCTGATAAGTATCTTCGTCATTTTATTGTAACATCGGTCAGACTTGCCAATGAACACTTCGTTAAGATCGTACTCACTTCCAGTATTGCTGTGCATTGCGCTGATCATATTGTCATATCCGTCAAAGAATCTTGCAGCTGTTTCGTAATCAATTACGTTGTATGTCGTTATAATAAAGTCCACCAGCTGGAGCCGTTCTCTTTTCTCCAGCTTTGAAAACAGTCTCTGGAGCATCGGATATGTCATTGGCTTTCCACGCTTATATTCAGCGCGGACCTCCCTCACTGCCCTATTCATATACCAGGACGCTTTCCTCAGGATTAGCGGCTCCGAAAAAGGATGGGTTGATTTGGCATAGGCAAGAAAGTTCCAGCGATACTCCTCCGCCTTTGATGCAAGCTGTCTTTCAACACCGTTGTTCCCGACATAAATGATATTTGCTCTCGCTTTTTTGGCACCATTTTTAGGTGCGCTTCCGAATGGAACCTCGAATAAAGGTCCACGCCTATGGCAGGATTCATTATTTGCCCGGCTGAAGAGCGAGGTCTGTTCGTCCACAAAAGCACGCAAGCCTGCCAGAGAGTCGGTAATGACAGAGTAATGTATATGGTCCGGCATCGGGGAAAGCGCGAGGACCCTCACCCCATACTTTTTTGCGGTAACGCAGAACAGGGTAAAATAGACAAGATAGTCGCTGACATTGTAAAAGATGACAATATCATCGATGGTCCGCTGGTAGCAGTGATTCAGTATTCCACTTGAGAAAGCTCTTTTCATAGTTTGATGACGGCAGATTTGGTTTTAGCCCTGGCGGTAATAAAGCCCTGGCCGTGTAGCGACGCCGAATATGGTCAAAAAAAATGAAAATAATGTTGTCGGAGACGATGGACTTTCCCGCATCCGAATCAATTTGCATAAAGAAAGTCCACAAAAAAAACTTAAACGTTTATCTTGAAATTTGTACTAAATTTGTAACCGCCTTAGAAAGGGCCGGAACCCGCATATGCCAAGTTTCCTCCAGATTGAGAATATCTCCAAGTCGTACGGCCCGAAGGTGCTGTTCGACCGGATCGGCTTCAACATTAACGAAGGGGACAAGGTCGCCCTCATCGCTCCCAACGGGTCCGGCAAGACATCGCTCCTGAGGATCCTGGCGGGAAAAGATTCCTCCGACGGAGGAGGCAAGGTGCTCTTCCTGAAGGATATACGGATTGCCTTCCTGGAGCAGGAATATGCCTATGAGCCCTCTCGGACCATCCGCGAACAGATACTTTCCGATGTACCGGAAGGTATGGACCCGGAAGGGCGGTGGGAGTTTGAACTCCGGATGGACCGGCTTCTGACGCAGTTCTCGCTTCCGGATTCGGAAAAGCTTATGTCCCAGCTTTCCGGAGGAGAGGTAAAGCGTGTCGCAATCGTGTCGATGCTGGCTTCAGAGGCGGATTTCTACATTATGGACGAGCCCACTAACCATCTCGACCTCGATGCGATCGAGATGCTTGAAAGCCGTCTGAAGCAGTCCCGCCGCACCCTTTTTATGGTTACCCACGACCGCTATTTCCTGGACCGGATATGCAATACGGTGATGGAACTTGACCGTGGGAACATCTACATTTACAAGGGCGATTACCTGAATTTCCTCGAAAAGCGTCAGGACCGGATAGACCAGTACAACGCTGAGACAGAAAAGGTCAGGAACATCTTCCGGCGGGAACTGGAATGGATCCACGCCACCCCCTGCGCCCGCACCGGCAAAGCGAAATACCGCAAGAACGCTTTCAAGGAAATAAAGGACCGCGCCGCTGACACATATGTCCAGAAAAAAGTCGATATGGCCGATGTCGCCGTGTCCGACACCTATCTTGGGAACAAAGTGATCAACTGCCGGGACGTATCCTTCTTCTGGGAAGGGAAATGCTATCTGGATCACTTCACTTACAACTTCCAGCGCTATGAAAGGATAGGGATCGTAGGCGGCAACGCCTCCGGAAAAACCACTTTCCTGAATCTTCTGACCGGTTCCTGGGAGGAATCCTGGGGAGGAGAACTTTCAGGCGTGATAGACCGGGGCGAATCACTGAAGATCGGGTACTATCATCAGTCTGGGATTGAACTTAAACCCCGCCAGACAGTACTTGAGACAGTGAATGATACACATCTTCTCGGTCGTTTCCTCTTTCCCCACGAGATGCTGAACTCTCCTGTCGAGCGCCTTAGCGGAGGCGAAAAGCGCCGCCTATACCTCCTCACGATCCTTCTCCGGAAACCAAACCTTCTGATTCTCGACGAGCCCACTAACGACCTCGACATCGTCACCCTCGAAATTCTCGAAGAGTACCTCCAGGAATACAGGGGATCCCTCATCATCGTCTCGCACGACCGTCACTTCCTCGACCGTCTCGTGGACCATCTGTTCGTCTTCACCGGAAGCGGCAAGGTGAAGGATTTCGCCGGAAATTACACGCAGTACCGTAGTTTCCTTGCCGATGAGGCTTCCGGTGCTGCGCAGCAGGATATGGGCCCATCTTCCTCCCCCCGCAGCACCCCCGCTGCATCCGAGAAGCCTCGCACGCCTTCGAAGAGAAAGCTCAGCTGGAAAGAACAGCAGGAGTTCGCCGCCCTCGAGGGCGAAATCGAGGCGCTTACCGCGGAAAAGGCCTCCCTGGAGGAGGCCCTTTCCTCCGGTACGCTCGCTCCGGACGCCCTCTCCGCCGCTTCGAGCCGCTACGGAGAGGTCTCCAGCCTCCTCGATGACAAGGAAACGCGCTGGCTGGAGTTGTCGGAGATTTAAGGGAATATTTTGCCGTAAAGTGTAATTTATTGATTTATAAAGAGTTACACAAAAGAGGGGTATCTTAAATGACACCCCCTCTTTTGCATAATATACTATAAATCAATTAGTTACACATCACGCCCGAAAATCGAGAGCGGAGCCAGGACCACCGCAGCCGCGGGTGCAGGCTCCGCCGGCGGGCGGCAACGATTACGGCTAT
>CALCEJ010000090.1 GCA_937900465.1 uncultured Bacteroidales bacterium
ACACCTACCGCACAACGTCCGTGGGGGACGGAACGGTGCGTACACGAAAGTGCAGAAAAACGGGGAAAAATTGTAAATTGGTGTACGGTTGGCTGACGATGCTGGGGGTGGAGATGTGATGGAAGTGAGACGGACGACGGCGGCAAGGGGAGGGGAGGCGGAAGATGCAGGGGGAGATGTGATGGGGAGGGATTATTACGATGTGCGGAGAAATTGCTATATTTGCGGACGATGGAGAAGAAAGTTGTTCCAAATGAGGAATTTTTCGCGAACGTCATCCAGATGCTGTCCGCGGGGAAGAAGGTGACGATACCTGTGAAGGGTTTCAGTATGCTCCCGTTTATACGGGGAGGCAGGGACCAGGTGGTGCTGGGGCGGATGGACCGCGGGCCGGAGAAGGGGGATGTTGTGCTGTTCCACATGGGCTCGAAATATATTCTTCATCGCGTCATCCGTGTTGATGGGCCCATGGTTACGACCCGCGGGGACGGTGTACCATCGGCGACGGAGACATTCCCCGCATCGGATGTCGATGCTGTGGTGCTGAAGGTGCTCCGGGCGAAGAAGGCGAAGGCTGCTTCCGGGACGGTGACGTCTCCAGGCCCTGTCGTGGCGCGGGCAGATATGGACGATGAAGCAATCCGCTTTGTTGAGACAGAGCCGTATCAGAAGGGAAAAGTTGCGGTGTGGGATGCGCTGATGCCGCTTCGGAGATATATCCTCGCGGTGTATAGGAGGCTCCCGTGGAACAGGACCTGGGTGAAGGAGAACGTGTAGGCTCCGGCCCTGGATAGCGAGGAGCGAGGAAAAAGTCCCCGGGCAGGAACCCAGCCGGGAAGAAACTGAAATTAAGACAGAAACAGATATGAAAATCAAAGAAGGATTCATTCTCCGGAAGATATGCGGAGAGTATGTTGTAAGCGGGGAGGGGACAGCGAATGTGAACTTCTCGAAGCTTATCAGCCTTAATGCCACGGCAGCGTTCCTGTTCGAACAGTTCAAGGATCGCGAATTCGTGGCGGAGGACCTTGCAAAGGCCCTTGTCGGCAACTATGAAGTATCCCTTGAAACCGCACTCGCAGATTCCGAAAAACTCCTCGCCAAATGGCGGGAGGCCGGGATGCTGGAGTAATCCGGCATGAATCAGGAGGCCGGGATGCTTGAATAGTTCCTGCCGGTGCGTAGGGTGACGAAGGAAGTGCGGAACGGACAAATTGGTTTTTCGGGCGCCGTCCCGAAAAATAATTTTCCGTGAAGCAGGGCCCGGCAGGGAGGAAGTCCCCGGCAGGGGAGGAAGGAGGAAGGAGGAAGGAGAAGAGAGGAAGTCTCCGGCAGGGGAGAAAAGGAGGAAGGAGAAGGGAGGAAGTCCCCGGCAGAGGAGAAAGGAGAAGGGAGAAGGGAGAAGGGAGGAAGTCCCCGGCAGGGGAGAAAAGGAGAAAGGAGAAGGAGAAAGGAGAAGGGAGAAGGGAGAAGGGAGAAGGGAGAAGGGAGAAGGGAGGAAGTCCCCGGCAGAGGAGAAAAGGAGAAAGGAGAAGGGAGAAAGTCCCCGGCAGAGTAGAAAGGAGAAAGGAGAAAAGACCAATGCTCAAGAAGGCGATGAAATATTTGAGGTGGCTGTACGCGCATTCTAAAGGTGCGCGGGGGGCGATTGTTGCAAATATCGTCCTCGGGAGCACCAGCGTGGGCCTGAACCTTTATTTCATCTTCCTTTGCAAGAGACTCGTCGATGTAGCGACAGGAGTGTTCGACGGCAATATCTACTGGTACACCGCCCTCGCGATAATCGTAACGGCGCTTAGACTCGCCGTCCAGGCCGTGAACCAGCGGATTGAGAACCTCACGACATCAAAGATGAGCTTCATCATCCGGAAAGACCTCTACAGCAACCTTCTCCAGGCGGAATGGCTGGGAAAAGAAAAACGCCACAGCGGAGACGTAATCAACAGGATGGAGACGGATGTAAACTCCGTCACGAGCGTCATTTGTGAGGACGTTCCCCGGAGCGTCACAACGGTGATCCAGCTTATCGCAGCAGTGATTTTCCTGTGCACGATGGACTGGAGGCTTGCGCTGGTGATACTTCTTATCAGCCCCGCCTTCATCGCCTTCGGCCGCATATTCGTAAAGAAAATGCGCCGGATGACGCGGGGAATCCGCGACACCGAAAGCCAGGTCCAGTCCCACCTCCAGGAAAGCCTCCAGCACAGGATGCTCATCCAGAGTATGGAGACCGTGCCTATGATGGAAGACAAGCTCGACGACCTGCAAAACACGGAGTATGGGCAAGTTATGGAGCGGACACGGTTCAACGTCTTCGCCCGGACGATGATAGGCTCGTCCTTCGCCTTCGGCTATATCGCCGCGTTCCTCTGGGGCGCCTACGGTATATGGCGCGGGAGCATCACCTACGGCGTGATGACGGCCTTCCTCCAAATCGTCGGCCAGATCCAAAGGCCCATCGTGGAGCTTACCCGCGAACTTCCGGCAATCGTCAACGCTACTGCTTCGATCGACCGCCTGATGGAGCTCGAAGATACCCCGAAAGAGGAATCCGGCGAGCCCATTAAACTTTCCGTCCCGACGGGCGTCCGCATCGACAACGTCTCATACCGCTATCCGGACGGAGACCACGATATCCTAAGGAACTTCTCCTTCGATTTTCCTCCGCTTTCGCGGACGGCAGTGGTAGGGGAGACAGGCTCCGGAAAGAGCACGATGATAAGGCTGATACTTGCGTTACTTAAGCCCTCCGAAGGCTCTGTAACGCTTTATGACAGCAAGCAGGCGGAAGCGGCATCCCCCAGGACCCGCTGTAACCTTGTCTATGTTCCCCAGGGAAATACGCTCCTTAGCGGTACTATCCGGGACAATCTCCGGATGGGCGATCCGGATGCTGATGAGCAGCAGATGTTCGAGGCACTCAGGACCGCAGCCGCGGAGTTCGTAAGCGACCTTCCCGACGGACTCGACACCCTCTGCGGCGAAGGCGGCGCCGGCCTCAGCGAGGGTCAGGCCCAGCGTATAGCGATAGCCCGCGGCCTTCTCCGTCCCGGCAGCATTCTGCTTCTTGATGAATTCAGCTCCTCCCTCGATCCTGAGACGGAGCGGCGCCTGATGGACTCCCTTATCGAAAGGGCATCGGGCAAAACAATAATCTTCATTACTCACCGTGAACGGATCGCAGAGTTCTGCGACCGGCAGTGCCGCATCGAGCGGCTCCCGTAAGCGGCTGGGATGGGGTAAAGATATCATTCCCCCGGATGTTCCACGTCGTATCTGAGGCGGTTCCGGTAGATGTCGATAGCGGTATAGATAGCGTACATCATCGAGCGCGGGTCAGCTTCGTCGCGGCCGGCGAGTTCGTAGGCCGTGCCGTGGTCCGGGGATGTTCGGACGATGGGGAGACCGGCGGTGTAATTTACGCCCTCGTGGAACTGGAGAGCCTTGAAGGGGGCAAGGCCCTGGTCGTGGTACATAGCAAGGGTGGCGTCGAAGCGCTCGTAGTTCGCAAGGCCGAAGAATCCGTCGGGGGAGTATGGGCCAAAAGCCATGATCCCTTCCTCCGAAGCGGCCTTTACCGCGGGAAGGATGATGTTCTGTTCCTCGTCGCCAAGGAGGCCACCGTCGCCGCAGTGGGGATTGACGCCAAGGACCGCGATCTTCGGACGGATAATCCCAAAGTCACGCCGTAACGATGAGTTCAGAAGACGGAGCTGGGAAAGGATTTTCTCAGTCGTAAGTTGCTTGCATACCTCCTTGAGGGGGATATGCCCCGTGACAACGCCTATCCTAAGGCGTGAGGAGACCATAAACATCGCAACATCAACACCGCCGAACTCCTTCTGGAGGTATTCAGTATGACCCGTGTAGCCGAACCCCTCGTTGACCATCGCCCTCTTGTTGATAGGAGCGGTCACAAGGACATCGATTTCGCCCTTCTTAAGGTCCTCGACTGCAAGTTCCAGCGAATGCATCGCCGCCTTCGCGGATTCCTTCGTCGCCTGGCCCGGCTCAGCATAGATGTTGTCCGGGAGGCAGTTTACGATGTTAACTCGCTTCGGATGAGCGTCACGGGCGTGCTGGATGACGTTTGGATCAACCGGAGCAATGTCGTGAAGCCCCTTCTTGTAGAATCCGAAGAGCTTCGAAGAACCATATATCACCGGAGTGAACGACTCCAGTATCCTCTCATCCTGAAGAGCCTTGATGATAACCTCATATCCAACCCCGTTGCTGTCACCCTGGGTGATTCCGACGATAATCTTTCCGTTTTGCATATCTTACATTTCTAATTGTCCATCGTTTGCTTCCGCGAGATA
>CALCEJ010000091.1 GCA_937900465.1 uncultured Bacteroidales bacterium
GCCGCGCTGTCGCGCATCGTCTTGTCTATTTTCTCTGTCATTTCCATCTAGGTTTTATTACCCGGCAAATTTAGAAACTTTACTTCAAACGAGCAACAATGTCCCTGCTGTCTACATCCTGCACGGCACCGAGGCCTCCCTTTTCCGCTATGGCGACAGCCCTTCCGGCAGCTTCGCCCATACACATAAAGACAGGTTCCATACGGATGGACCCATAGGCGATATGGGTTGCGGAGCAGCACACCGGGACAAGCAGGTTGACGCATTCGGAGCGTATTGGTGTCATAGACCTGTAGGATACGGGATATGGGCTCCACACGGGCATCTCAACATTGCCTTCGTTCTTTACCATAGCCTTCCCGTCCTTGTGGACGACAACTCTCTGGCAGTTGTGCGAGTCCATAGTATAGGCGGCAAGAGCCACAGGGTCAGGGGCGGTCCGGGTGCCTTCGCAGTCAGCCTGCGTCGCAACGTATCCGCCCACCATACGGCGGCTTTCGCGGATGTACAGAAGAGGTGTCCAGTGGCCGGATTCCACGTATTCGTCCTTCGGGAGCCCCCACCTTGCGACCTCCCTCCGCAGAGCCTCGGGGACACGGGGGTCCGTGGCGGTGAAATACAGCAGACCCAGCGTGTAGTCCTTATGGGCCTTCTTTATCTGCTCGCGGCGTTCCCAGGAGGCTTCCGGATAGTCGTAGTTCATCCCTATCATATCCGTAGAGAAGCCGCCCCGGTTATTGATGTCGGTCTTACGGCCGGGCATAAGGCTCCAGATGAAATAGTCGTTGACGCCGGTCTTTCCGGGCTGGGCCTCATACAAACGGACGAGGAGTTCATATCTGGAAGGATCGTAGTTCTCCGGTTCCGTAATGGGCACCATATTCTCAAGGCTGTCCGTGAGGCAGATACGGTAGTTGTAGGCCTGGATAAGACCGTCCCCGGATCCGGGAAGCCCGGGCTCCCGGTCGCTGATTCCCCAGAGAAGACCGCTTTCAGGGTCGCCGGGGACGACGTACGGGTCCACTCCGTCAGGGAACTGGTGTCCGCTGAGCATCTGGACCCCGTTCCAGGTCTCGCCGTATTCGCTGTTGTCTTCGCGACCGGTCCGGTAGCTTACTCCGGCTTCCGCCATTAGGTCGCCTTCGTACGACGAGTCGATAAACCATTTCGCACGGAAGGTGAGCGTGTCCGCCCCCTTTGCCGCGCGGATTGACTTTATGGCAGCGCCTTCCTTTACGACACCTGCGAGGTGATATCCCTTGACGGCCTTGATCCCTGGATGGGCCAGATACTCTTCGAAAACACGGAGGGCGGAGGAAGGGGTGAAGACGCACTTGTCCGGATGGGACAGGTCCGTGCCAATCTTCCGGTAGAACTCGAGGGCAAGACCGCGGACGATGTCGGTGTTGCCGATGTCGGTCTGCCCGAGGCCGCCGGCGGTAAGCCCGCCGAAGCGTTCCGTGGGCTCCACGATGACAACATCGAGACCTTCTTCAGCTGCCGCATAAGCAGCCATTATTCCGGACGCCGTACCGCCATAAACACAAAGGTCATACTCTTTCGTGCAGGCTGAGGAAAGGAAAACGGCTGCAGAAACTATTGATAAGATGGGCAAATAACGATTCATAGGGGCAAATATCGCAAAAAAACGTTATATTAGCAGTCTGAAACAACCACCGGAAAATAACTCCGCACAAAAATGCAGAGAACACTGAGACAATTGGCAGCCACTGCGCTGCTCATTTTATCGTGTCAGGCTGTCGCTTTCTCCCAGGGGAAAGCCACAGGGCAGGTGCTGGACTCCAAGGGAGAGCCGGTCCCGGGGGCCGGGGTTTCCGTAAAGGGAGGCACCTCAGGCGCGATAACGGACCTGGACGGAAACTTTACGCTGCAGGGCGTAAAGAAGGGAGACATCCTGAACGTCTCCGCAATCGGATTCGCGCCTTCGAGGGACATCCCCTGGGAGGGAACCCCGCTGACCATAATCCTTGAGGACGATGCCGTCTCCCTTGACGAAGTCGTCGTCGTGGGTTACGGCTTCCAGAAAAAGGGAACCCTTACCGGGTCCATCGCCTCCATCGGCAACGACAACCTCGCCGCCGCCCCGGCGGACAACATCTCCGCGATGCTGGGCGGCCTCCTGCCCGGTCTGGTATCCCGCCAGACAACCGGACTTCCCGGCGAAAACGACGCCGCCATCTATATCAGAGGCGTCTCCACGACAGGCACCGCCACTCCCCTCGTGCTTGTGGACGGTGTTGAACGCGAATTCTCCAATCTGGACCCTTCCGAAATCGCTGACATCACGATTCTCAAGGATGCCGCCTCCGCTGCCGTTTACGGCGTGAAAGGCGCATCCGGCGTAATACTGGTCACGACGAGGCGCGGCTCAGAGTCCAAGCCCACCCTGACATACAACGGAAGCGTCACCTTTTCCAGGAACACCGATATGGTTGAACTCCTGGACGGCCCGGAGTACGCCTACTGGCATAATCTCGCGACGGACCTCGACGGCCTTACCCGCGACTACTCGGACCAGCAGATCGCCTATATCAACGGCACCGCGACAGACCCCCAGGGCGTTTTCGGAAACACGGACTGGATGAAACTCATCTTCAAGGATGTCGCCGTGGGACAGAATCATAACGTCACCATTTCCGGAGGAAACGAAACCGTACGCTACTTCCTCGGAGGCAGCACACTGCTTCAGGACGGCCTGATCGACAACGTATGGTTCAAACGCTACAATGTCCGCTCTAACGTAGATGTATCCCTGACAAAGGATCTCACCCTGAAGCTGGACCTCTCCGGACGAATCGAGCAGCGCCACCAGAGCGGCGTCTCCGCAGGTTCTTCCGACCCTACCGCCTCCCTCGACGGCGGCGGAGCGCAGTACGGCTACAAGAACATCGTGTTCTACACCATCTCAGCAAGGCCCACGACAAACCCCCGGCTTCCTGACGGAACCTACATAGGCTATCAGAATCCTCTTATTGCAAGGGACGAATCCGGATTCCAGCAGAAGGAAAACAGCTATGTCCAGACAGCGCTGTCACTCGAGTACCGGGCCCCGTTCCTGAAGGGCCTGACGGCAAGGGCGATGCTAAGCTACGACTTCCAGAACGTCCTTTCGAAGCGTCTGATGCTCCCCGCGGCCCAGTCCACACCCCAGTACGGCAGCAGCGACCCCGTCACAGGATTCGTGACAATGACGGCCGGAATGTCGCCCCACCTTTCATCCGGCGTAAACACCCTGATGGACAGCCACTCCCTCTATTCCCGCTATACCGGACAGGCCCAGGTCAATTACACCGGAACCTTCGGGAACCACGAAGTGGGCGCGGACGTCGTCTGGGAGCAGAGCGGAACGGACTACCGCTATTTCACCGCAACCAAGCAGGCATTCCCCATCGTCGAAATCCCGGATCTTGACTTCAGCAACGAAGTCACCCCGGATTCGGTCAAGGGCAATCATTCCCATACAGGCCGTCAGGGCCTTCTCACAAGGGTCAACTACTCCTATGGAGGACGCTACCTCCTCCAGGCGTCGCTCCGCGAAGACTGGTCCGCGAAGTTCGCAAAGGACCACCGTCTCGGGATCTTCCCCGCAGTCAGCGCCGGCTGGAGAATATCCGAAGAGCCCTGGATGGCAGGGACGAGAAGCTGGCTTGACAACCTGAAACTCCGCGCTTCGTGGGGCCGTCTTGGCAACGATGCGATCTCCGACTTCCTGTATGTCCAGGGTGTCGCAATCTCCAAAAACGCCGTCGCCGTCATCAACGGGTCCCCCGTCCAGAGCCTTTCTACGACGTCCATCCCCAACAGGGACATCACCTGGGAAACGACGACGACCTGGAATGTCGGAGGCGACCTCTCCCTCTGGAACGGACGGCTCGGGGTCCAGGCCGATGTCTTCTACAAGCTCACCACCGACATTCTCCAGTCCCAGGCCGGGGAACAGCCACCGTCACTCGGGGGCAACTTCCCTTCGATCATAAACGGCGGTGTAGTGGACGTGAAGGGCGCTGAACTCGTCCTCTCGCACAGGAACCGCATCGGGGAATTGAGCTACGACGTCTCCGCAAACGTTTCATATGCAACCAACCGGTATATCGCAACCAACGACAGCGAGAATATCCCCCTGTGGCAGAGTCGCCTCGGGACCTCCCTCGGCAGTGTGATGGGCTATGTCTCCGACGGCCTTTACGAGGACGCGGAAGATCTCGCTTCTTCTCCGAAGACGAGCGATGCGGTGCGTGTCGGTGACATTAAATACAAAGACCTCAACGGCGACGGCAAGATAACCCTCGAGGACAGGACCTGGATAGCAGGCCCCCAGCTCCCGAAGATGATGTTCGTCCTGAACCTTTCCGCCGGATGGCGTTTTATGGACCTCCACGTCACGCTGCAGGGCGCTGCGATGACAGATATAATGCTCTGCGGAACATACACTGCGCTGGGATACTCCGACGGAACATACTTTACGCAGGCGTTCAAGTGGGGCAGCAATCCCCCGAAATACCTCGTGGAAGGCAGTTGGAGGCCGGATAATCCCGATGCATCATACCCCCGTCTGAGCACCGCGACAAGCTCGAACAACGCCGTCTCCAGCGACTTCTGGAAGCGGGATGCAAGCTATCTGCGCCTGAAGAACGTCCAGATAGGATTCACCATTCCGGCAAAATGGGTTTCCAAGGCCGGAATCTCAAGGGCGAGAGCATATCTTAGCGGATCGAACCTTATCACCATCTCAAAACTAAGCGCGCTGGGACTGGACCCTGAAGTCCCGAGCGTGCAGAACGGATACTACCCGCAGCAAAGGGTCGTCAGCGCGGGAATTGACATAACATTCTGATGCCATATGAGAAAACTGCTGAACATACTGCTAATTGCCGCAGCGGCCGCTCTCTATGGCTGCTCCAGCGTGGACCTCGAGCCCACGAACCAGTACGACATCTCCTACGGAGTCAGTACTCCCGCAAACACGGAACTGTACCTGAACAGCTTCTACCCCATAATCCGTAACTTCAGCCAGTTCGGCTCCTACGCCCTTGGCGGAAGCAATGCCTCGATGTCCGACGGCCTTACCGATATCCTCAAGTACGGAGCGATCGTCGCCGGCGCCGGAGACTGCAACCTCATTATGACCGTCGACGGTCAGCAGAGCATCTCCAACAACTACTTCAACGCGTGGACCGGCTGTTACGGATGGATCCGGAGGATCAACGAATTCCTCGACGCCCTGGACAAAACAAATGCCCTCACGGCGCAGCAGAAGGAGCGTTACCGTGGCGAAGCCCTCTTCTTCAGGGGCTACTGCTGGTTCCTCATTATGAGGGCCCACGCCTCCGTCAAGGATGACCTCGGCGTAATAATCTACAAGGACATCAAGGATATGACAACCGCCGGGAAGAACAGGGCGAGAGCCTCCGTGAGTGACTCCTGGGACCTCGTCTATGAGGATTTGAGCTATGCCATAGCCCATCTCCCCGCCCCCGAGGCCGCTTCCGGACGCATCGACAAGTATGCCGCTGAAGCCATCGCCGCAAGGGCGATGCTCTACGCCGGACGTTACTCCCTCGCGAAGACGCTCGCGACAGATATCATCGACAACGGCCCATACGACCTTGACGGGAACGAGGCAATCCTTTCCTTCAACTTCCTCAAGGATAACCTGACCCACCTGTACGATTCGCGCTACTCCTCCCCCGGCGATGTCTGTCTGAGCGGTAACTACGGCAGCGGCCTTGCCGGCCCTACCCAGGAGTTTGTCGATATGTTCGACAATCAGGACGGATCGCCCTTTGACATTTCCAACACCGCACGCCGCTTCATCACCGATGAAAACGTGGGATCAAGGGATCCCCGCCTGGCAAAGGCGGTGCTCTGGAACGGCACGCAGTGGAAGGGCCGCACGATGGACATATACGAGAACGGGGTCGATATGAAATATATGCCCTACGGAGCATACAACAGCCCCGGCAACACGGTAACGGGCTACTACATCCGCAAAAACCTTGACCCGGACAACAGGGACTACATCCTTGACGGCTCGTATCAGAGCTGGACGGAATCCCGCCTTGCGGAAATCCTCCTGATCAGGGCGGAATGCCTTGCGGCGGAGAATGATTTTGCCGGCGCCCTCGCGGATGTCGTGACGCTCCGGAAGAACCGCTTCGGCAGGGATGACGTCATCACTCCGGCCATTACATCCTGGGACAGCGCGCTTGACGTCATACTTAAAGAAAGGGCCGTGGAGCTTTGCTTCGAAGGCCACAGGTTCTGGGATCTGAGGCGGACAGGCCGCGCAGCCGCCGTCCTTGACGGGAAGAAATTCAACGGTGTCCTCTGGAAAAAGAGCGGAAGCACTTTCACGGCGGAGCTGATTTCCTGCGATATGGGCGTCCACCGCTATCCCGAGCGCTTCGACCGCTTCCCCATCCCCCAGAACGAAATCTCCAACAACACTGAGGCAAAACAAAACAGCGACTGGTGATGAAAAAGATTCTCTCATACATATCGGCGCTAGCCGCCGCGACCCTGCTCGCCGCTTCCTGCGCTGAGCCGGAATTCCCGGAAGGGGACTCCGCCTGCACCCTGAGCGCCCTCAAGGTATATGTCTATGACGCGGAAGGGAAGGCCGTCGGGAATAGTCTCGACGCCCTCAGCGGTATGTACGACGCCGAAAGCGGCGCTGCTTCCTACCGTTTCCCAGCCACCGTTACAGATGTCTCCCGCTGCAGGCTGGAGGCTTCGATCCCATCGACCGCGACGGTCGAGGAGACTGACGCGATGGGCGAAGGGCTCGGACACGGGCTCGGAGGAATCCGCTCCCTGGAGAACGTCACTGTCTATTTCAAGGTTAAAGCCGCGAACGGAAAAGACTTCAAGAACTACCAAATCACTTTCAGAATATGAAAAAATTCCTAATGTTTCTGGCTTCGGCACTTACAGTATTTGCCGTAGCCGCCTGTCAGGGAGAAAAAAATGATCCCGATGACAATGACAAGAATGGTGATGGAAGAACTGACGGGAACAAGAATCTTCCCGCCCTTACCATCTCCGCCGCCAACATCGACGTGACCGGCATTGAAAAGGATTACCTCGTCATTGTGGACCAGGCCGCAAAGACCATCAAGATCACCCTCGACTACTCTGACAAGGACAACGCAAAGGCCCTTACCGTCAATTTCCTCAACCTTCCGGAAGGCGTGACAGCCGAATACCAGAAGACGTTCAACTACGCTGACGGCGCGGAACAGACCGTCGCCTTCAAGTATGGAACGGAAACTCTCGCCGAGTTCAAGATGAGCGTCGCGCTCGGAGATCCTGATCCGAAGTTCGTCACCCTCACCGTGAATGAGATTGACGCCCTTGGCGGAGAGGTCCATATGGCAAGCGCCGCATCGCTGAGCCACCTCCCCGTCGAATTTACCGTCGACCCTGAGGAAACCGAGGTCCTGGTCAACGGCGAGGCCATCGAGACCGGTGCTGAACTCGACTTCACCGACAAAGTGAACGGCGTGACCTTCACCCTCAAACTCGGAGACATCACCAAGACCCACAAGGTCATCGTCATCACTTCCGGCCTCCGCAAGGCAACCCGCGTATGGGGCCACTATGTACAGCCTGAGACTGTCGAGGACGACTGGTACCAGACCGTGATCGAGCGTGGAATCGCAGGCTTCTGGCAGAGGTCGCTCGGAATGGACGACAAGTATATCTATCTTGCCCAGCACGGCGGAGCAGCCAACGGCGCATTCGTTATCGACATCACGGACGGTTCCCTCGTCGGAAATCTCCTCACCACCGGAATCGAAGGCGGAACCCACACAGTCTCCTGCATCCGTACCATTCCTGACGGAAACGGCTACCGTATCCTCCAGACCAACCTCGCAATCGGCGGAGTCCTCAAGGTCTATTCCTGGAAGGACAAGGACAGCGCTCCTGAGAACGTTCTCGCCTACGAGAATGAGGACGGTCTCAGGCTGGGCGACAAGATGGGTGTTTTCGGAACGTGGCAGGATGGCGCGCTGGTGTTTGTCCCTCATCAGGGAGAACCCCGTAACGTCTATATCTTCCCCATCAAGGACGGCAAGGTTTCCGCAACTCCTACCAAATCCTCTCTCTCCGGATTCGGCGGCACCTACAGTGAAATCTACAAGTACAGCGACACCGAGGTCCTCGCTGTCGCTGCCGGACTCCGTCCCACCGTCTATAACGTGAACGGAACAACCTTCACCAAGACTCTGGACGCAAACAGCGAGATATTCTCCAGCACCGACGAGGGATTCAACTTCTTCACGTTCAACGACCAGAAGTATATGGCGTTCACGCGCCTGACCGGTGACCTCGTCGACGCGAGCCTCCGCATCATGGCCCTGAACGGTGACACCCTCAAGGAAGCGATCGAGGCCATCGACGGAACCTCCGTATTCACCTACGGTCTTGGCGATCCCGGCAAGTTCCCTATCGCAGGCTACAAGAGTGGGAACTCACTTGCAGACTGCACCGTCCGCGTCATTGACGGCGAAACCTACATCGCTGCACTGTCCGAAGGCGCAGGTATTTCCCTGTTCAAACTTGAAAAGTAATTCGCTATGAAAGTAAGACACCTTCTGATTCTCGCGCTCCTTGCCGTGGCCTGCAGGCCCTCCGTCAATCCCGATCCGGAACCCGGGCCTGGCGCTGAGTCTGCAGATACGACCCAAGCCAAGGTCCTGCCGGATCTGAAGGTGCTTACTCTCGAAGTTCCCGATTTTCCCGACGCCGAAGTGACACTTGGGGAGGAGAATGCTGACATTCTCTTCCCCTTCGGCGCGGATGTTTCCGGGGTGCGGCTGGATTTCACAGTGCCGGAAGGCATAACCGCAGACCCGGAAAGCGGGAGCAGCTTCAATCTTACGAAAAAGGGAAAGATATTCCTCAGGAGGGAGGAAGACGGCGCCGCCGCCCAGTTTGCCGTCACCTCGTCTTTCAAAGAGCCCACTGGCGTCAGAGGCCTGTTCCTCCCCTCTCCTGATCATACATCATCCTTCATCACCTACGACAACGTCTGTTCGTCGCTGGACCTGATGGAGGAACTCAACTTCAACACGCTGTTCGTATGTACGTGGGCTGCGACAAAGACAGCCTGGGACAGCCCCCTTCTCCTGAAGGAGACAACGTACTCCTCCGCCGCTGAAGGCAATATGTACTCCGGGTATACCGGCGGCAGCGGCGACGCCCTCAAGGACATCATCTCCGAGGCCCATAAGCGCGACATCAAGGTTGTCCTTTGGTTCGAGTACGGGTTTATGCACCGCGTAGGCGGTGTGGACCTTACCGATCCCCTTCTTTCGAAGCATCCCGGATGGATAGGCATCGACAACAAGGGCGGGTACTCCAACTACAACGGCACCGACTATTACCTGAACGCCTACGATCCCGAGGTACAGGGATTCTTCCTGTCGCTGATAAAGGAGGCGCTTGTGCTGTATCCGGACCTGGACGGCGTTATGGGCGACGACAGGATGCCCGCAATGCCCGTCAATTCCGGGTACGATCCCCTCACCAAGGCGGCTTATGCCGCCGCAAATGACGGCGCGGAGCCTTCCCTTAATTACAATTCCACTGCCTGGCAGAATTTCAGGCTCAGGATACTGAATGATTTTGCCGCAGACATCTACCGAACCGTCAAGGGAATAAAGCCCTCCGCAGCAGTTTGCTTCAGCCCCAACAACTACCCCTGGTGCAAACAGAACCTTATGCAGGACTGGCCCACGTGGGTCAGCGAAGGTAACGCAGACCTCATCTGTGTCCAGTGTTACATTCCTGCAAATTATGAAGATTACGTAACGCTTTCGCTCCGTTACCTTAAGCCTTCGATGTTCTGTCCCGTAATGATCCTCAAAAACGGGAGCAACATCCTTTCGGAAGCTGACATTAAGAGCGAGATAGCCTTCAACCGGAAGATGCTCACAGCCGGCGAATCCCAGTTCTGGTTCGACGGAATCTTCCAGCGGAAAGAGCTTTTCAAATCACTTTACCCAGACAAAGCAATTAATCCCCTATAATGAAAAAGTACAGTTTTATAGTGTCCCTGATGCTCCCCCTCGCAGTCATAGCCTGCAAGGGAGAGGAGAATCCCGACAACGGGAATCCGGACAGCGGAAGCAATAACGGGCAGAATGAGGAGGTAAAACCCTCCCTTGTCGCCCCCTCGAACCTCAATGTCTCCACTCCAGGGGGTGCGGAAGCAACCATCACCTGGGAGAACGCCTCCACGGACTACGACGGAGTTGACATCGAAAAAGCCGTAGGTACCGGTAAATACAAGCGCCTCACAACCCTCTCTGCAGGTGTTTTCACATACACTGACACGGATTTCACGGAAAACGGTTCCTACAGTTACAGGCTGTGCTCCTTCAAGGGGCTCACATACAGCGACTACGCAAGCGTAGATTTCACGATAGAGGGCATTCCGGACCCTGTTCCGATGGCCACGATCTCGAAGGTGGAGACTGCCCCCAATATGATAGTCGTACGTTTCTCGATTACCGAAGACCTCGGAAAAACCGTCGAGAATGGAATTGTATGGAGCTATACGTCCACGTCGCCCGAACTTGGAAAGGATGAGTCTTACACCTATTGGAAGAAGCTCAGGACCGGAAATGACGGCGTCGGTGTCATTTTCGACCCCACCGGAACCGTAACCCTCCGGGCCTATGCCAAGAGCACCAGCGGGGATATCGTGGGCTATTCTGACCCCGTAACGGCAACTCCCGACGCCCAGCCCGCCCCCTACGATGTAACCTACACGGATATAACTCCCGGCGACTTCCCCTCCGAGATCAAGGTCTACAACGCGACAAAGACGATGGTTACCGGCCGTCCCCTGAACATCTGGTATGCCATCGCAGACCTTTCGACCGGAAACGTCGTCCTGAGGACCCTCTGCCCCAACGGCTACGCAAAGACCAGCGAATGGCCCAAGACCCACACCGAATCCCCTTACGTATTCACAAACGGCGGTTACTTCTACACGACATCCCTCAGCTACGTGCTGGACCAGGGAGTCTTCAAGGCCGAGAACGATCACAGCCTCTCCCGAAAATACACCTATCCTACCGCACGCGGAGTCTTCGGCGTGACGGAAGATGCAAAGACCTCCGTTTGCTGGCGCTACGGCGGAACCGTCGGCGGAGGCCCGTATTTCTATGACGTGCCCATCCACCAGATCGACGGAGCCACTCCCCTGAAGCCCTCGGCGACCTACCCAGCCCCGGCGATCGACCCCGGTTACTACAGCGCCATCGGCGGCGGCCCCGTACTTGTCAAGGACGGAAAGATTCAGATTAATTTCCTCGCGGAGGACGAGAGCCTTGCCGATGCGGACAAATGCTACCTCTCCAACTTCGAGCTGTTCTACACCGACATCTTCAATAAGAGCACCCGCCAGCCCCGTACGGCAATTGGCCGGAGGGCGGACGGAAAGGTGGTCCTGATGGTAGTTGACGGCCGTAATTCCGGAGTAAGCGAGGGCGTTGTACTTACTGATATGGCCCGCCTGATGACCGGAGTGGGCTGCGTTGACGTACTTAATCTCGACGGTGGCGGATCTTCGACTTTCTGTGTAGGAAACGACCTCCAGATACTAAACCGTCCTTCCTCGAACAACGTGGAGCGTTCCGTCATTTCAATGGTTGGATTTGCGAAGAAATAGAATATGAAAAAACTGCTTGTCCTTGCCGCGGCCCTTGCAATTGTCGCATCCTGTACCACCCGATATGACATCATAATCGTTGGCGGCGGCGCCGGCGGGACCTCGGCCGGAGTCCAGGCTGCCCGCCTCGGGGCCCACACCCTTATCCTGGAGGAATCCACCTGGCTGGGAGGTATGCTCACCGGAGCAGGAGTCTCCGCTGTCGACGGCAACTACAATATGCGGAGCGGCTTCTTCGGCGAGTTCTGCGACTCGCTCGCCGGCCGCTACGGCGGATATGGACCGCTTATGAGCGGATGGGTAAGCAACGTCCTGTTCGAGCCCCACGTCGGAAACGAGATATTCAAAAATATCGCCGCTACACAGAAGAAGGATCTGGACATCCTTTACGAGGTCCGGGCGACACAGTTCAAGCGCCTCTCCCGCGGATGGAAAGTCTCCTGGACAGATTCTGAGGGGAAGGCCCATAAGGCCCGCGCAGCAGTCCTTGTGGACGCGACGGAGATGGGCGATGTCGCTGCGGAGGTAGGAATTCCGTGGGACCTTGGAATGGATGACAAGGCCGTGACCGGCGAAAGGATAGCGATCGATGGAGGCAATGACATTATTCAGGACATCACGATGGTCGCAACGCTCAAGGAGTATGACCACGACGTGACAATCCCACGTCCGGAGCCCTATGACTCAACCCTTTATGTCAACTGCTGCATCAATCCCCTGAACGATGAAAGGGTTGTGGAGAAACCTGGCGGCGGATATGAAATCGCAGCCACCCATCAGGGTCTCCACACTCCCGAGACTATGCTGACTTACGGGCGTCTTCCCGGCGGAAAGAAGTTTATGATCAACTGGCCCATCGAGGGTAATGACATCTATATGGACCTTGTCACCGCTTCACCTCAGAGACGGCAGGAACTCCTCGACAGCGCCAGGAACCTCACGCTGGGCTTTGTCTATTTTATGCAGACATCCCTCGGGATGAATCACCTCGGGCTCGCCGACGACGAGTATCCGACCCCGGACCTCCTCCCCTTCATCCCCTATCACCGTGAATCCCGCCGTATCCACGGCGTCGTCCGCTTCACAATGGACGAGGCGGAGAACCCCTACATCGACAATCTGTACAGGACCGGCATCGCGGTTGGCGATTATCCCGTGGACCATCACCACCACCGCCACCCGAACTGGCCCGGACTCCCCCGTCTGGCTTTCTATCCCATACCTTCCTATAACGTGCCTATGGGCGTCGTGATTCCGGAAGGGGAAAAGGATATCCTTGTCTGCGAGAAATCCGTCTCCGTTACCAATCTCATCAACGGGGCAACCCGTCTCCAGCCTGTCGTTGTCCAGCTTGGACAGGCCTCCGGCGTCATCGCCGCGCTCGCCGCGCTCAACTACGGCGGCGACGTAACCGCAGTTCCCGTCCGCGAGGTCCAGAAGGTCCTCCTTGACGGCGGGGGATACATTATGCCCTACAGGGATCTCCCGAAGGATTCCCCGGATTTCGGCATACTCCAAAGGATAGGCGCAACCGGAATAATGAGGGGTGTCGGGAAGCCGTATCAATGGGCTAACCAGACCTGGTTCAGGGCAGATGAACCCGTACTCTCCGAAGAGGTCTTCCTCGAGGATTATTTCCCGGGCGAAAGCATCGAGTCCCTTGGCCTTCCCGCTCCTGACGGCGTCCTGACGCGCCTTGAGATGGCCCGCGCGATTGACTCTCTGCTCAAGCCCTTCGACCGCCCTGTCGGATACCACGGAGAGTTGCTGTAGGGGCCGAGTAAAGGGGCCGCGTGAAGTGGCCGTAAAGTGTAAGTTATTAATACTGAGATGATTACGCAAAAGAGGGGTATCTCATTTAGATACCCCTCTTTTATATAACACGCTGTCAATCAACGACTTGCACTTCACGCCTCCCGGGGCGTTCCAAGGATAGTGGCGCGATATCTCGCCGTAAGGTAAACGGATCGTATCAGAAGATGTGTGAAGTATGCGCCCATAAGGATATGAATGCCCATAGTGTTGGAAATGCCGACGGCGGAGACCCCGGCACCTACCCCGGTACCCACCCCGGTACCCACCCCGGCACCTGCCAATGCAATCCCGATAAAATAAACCGCAAAAAAGCCAACGGCACAAAGGAGCGTCGAGTTCCGGAGGTCGCGGGAGGCGGTAGCCCCTATATAGACTCCGTCCCAGACAAAGGCCGGGCAGCCCACGATGGGCATCAGAAGCAGCCAGGGCAGGAATTCCCGGGCGGCGCCGACGACCGCGGCATCCGAGGTGAGAAGCCTGAAGGCGGGAAGGCCGGCTAGCGCGTATATGCCGATGAAGAGCACGGCGAGAGCGCCGCTCCAAAGGAAGTTGCATCGCACGGATGATTGCAGCATGGGCCTGTCGTTCTCTCCGATGAAACGGCCCGTCAGGGCTTCCGCAGCGAAGGCGAATCCGTCAGTGAAATAGGAGAAGAACATCAGAAGCTTCATAAGCACGGCGCTCACCGCCAGCATCATATCCCCGTATCTGGCCGATATCACCGTGAACCCGATATATACCGCTATCATCCCCAGAGACCTTAGGAACAAGTCCACGTTCATCCTGAAAAAAGACGGTGCGGATGAGTCAGGCACCGAAGAGGAGACCTCTCCGTGAGCAGGGTGACGAAGTGCCGGCCCGTACTTGAAATAAACTATTGCAAGGGAGAGGACAAGACCGGTCCATTGCGCTATCACCGTGCCCCAGGCGACGCCGTCAAAGCCAATACCAAGCGCTACCGCAAGGAGAAGGCTCGCCCCGATATTGACAAAGTTCACCGTCAGGTCCGCCGCCATAGGCGCCCTCGTGTTCTGCATCCCTATGAACCATCCCTTCAGGGCAAAGAGACTGAGAGTCGCCGGTGCGGCCCATATCCGTATCCGGAAATATCGCGAAGCAAGCTCCTCCACGGCGGGAGAACAATCGACAAAAAGAAAAGCCAGCCTGAGTATAGCCCATTGTAGCGCAATCATCGCGACAGCGGACACCAGCGCTATCCTCAGCGCCCTCCGGAGGATGGACCCGCACTCCGTGAAGGGGGATGTTTCGCCGGGGGAACAGTGACTCCTGACGGCAGGACCACCCTCGGCCGTGTTAGAGGGAGGGGCCCACGAAGTGGGAGGGATAGCTCCGGAGGAGCGTACCGGGCAGGAGTCACTGTTCCCGCCGGCGAGGACGAGGGCCTTTCCATAGGCCTGTGCGGTAAGTCCGCCGGTACCGGTGCGGAGGAAACCGAAACTCCAGTACAGGAGATCGAAAAGCATCGAGCCTATGGTGATGCCGCCGATGAGGACGGCAGCGTCGGAGCCAGTAAGATGCCCGGCAATCCCCATATCCACCATTCCCACAAGCGGAACAGTGATATTGGCAAGTATGCTCGGAACAGCGAGGCGGAGAATCTCGCGGGAAAGCCCGGCTCCTGCGTGCGTTGGGCGACGAAGGAAGGACGTCGCAGAAAATTGGTTTTTCGGGTCCCGTCCCGAAAAATAATTTTCTGCAGAGTCAGGCGAAGCAGAGGCTCCTGCGTGCGTTGGGCGACGGCTTTTCATCGGAACTTGCCGTCCTCCTCCAGCATTCCCAGATAGGAATTGTAGCGCTCCGGGCTTATGGACCCGTCTTCAAGGGCGGCCTTGACGGCACATCCCGGCTCGTGAGTGTGTGTACAGGGAACGAAGCGGCAGGAGTCAGCGACGCGGAGCATCTCCGGGAAGTACTTCGCGATCTCCTCTTTTCCGGCGTCCACAAGACCGAAGCCGCGGATTCCGGGAGAGTCTACGATGAAAGCCCCGTCCCTGGTGTGGTACATCTCGTAGAGGGAAGTCGTGTGCTTTCCCTGGAGATGGGCCTCCGAAATCATCCCCACCTTTGGGTCAAGCGCCGGGTCGATCGCCTTGATAAGCGACGATTTCCCGACACCCGACTCCCCCGACAGGAGCGATATCCGCGGCGCAGAGTCAGGCAAGGCTGGGGCCCCTGCGGCAAGATCCGAACGAAGGACATCAATGCCTTCACCCGTACGAGTAGAGGTTTCGATGACGCGGTAGCCGGCCCCTTCGTAGATGCGGTGGAAATTGTTAATCTGCTGCGCGGCGAAGTCGCGATAAAGGTCCACCTTCGAGAGGACGATGGTAACAGGGACGCCATACATCCCGCAGGTTACGAGAATCCTGTCCAGGAAGGGGAGCTTCAGCTCAGGAAAAAACAGCGAGACCACGATATAGGCCATATCGACGTTAGCCGCAATGATATGGGCCTGGCGGGAAAGATTGGTGGAACGGCGGATGACGTAGTTGCGGCGGGGGTGGATTGCCGTGATTGCCGCAGGACCATCCCCATCCTCACGGATGAAGTCCACGACATCGCCAACGGCGACAGGGTTGGTTATTTTACTCCCCTTGAGGCGAATCTTTCCCCGGAGCAGGGCCGGGAACGGATTCCACAAGGGAATTTCCGAAAGCAGATAATGGCTTCCGGCGTTTTTCACTACTGTCGCTGTCCCCTGGGTCATACTCACACAAAGGTAGCATTATTTCTTCAAATGCCTCCACAGAATGACAGGAAGGACGAACGCGAGAAGGCACGAGCAGGTCCAGAAGACTGCTACTGGGGTAAAATCATACACTCCGCCGGTACTGCCAGCCTCGATCAGGAAGCCGCTGAGGATGGACTGTGCGCCTGCGGCGACATAGGAGGATATTCCTACGATGCCCATCGCAGAGCCGGTCGCTTTCCGGGGGACGAAATCAAGGGCCATAAGACCGGCCACGACGCAGAACACGACGCTGAAGCACAGGGCGAATACTGCAACAAAAAGGATATTCGTCCAGAAGCCTCCCCCGAGGAAAAGGAATCCGAGAAGGGCCGCTACTGAAAGGATGCCGGAGATTATCACGGGAGTAACCCTGTTCCCACGGAACACTGAGTCTGAAAGCCAACCGGCAAGAAGCGTCCCGACAACGCCGAACACTTCTGATATGCCTATAATCTGAGTCGCGCTCTCGAGAGAGAATCCCTTCTGCTTCTGGAGCAGCAGGACTCCCCAGTCACTAACCGCGTGCTGAGTTATATAGATAAAGGCCGATGACAGGGCGATCACCCATATCCCGGGGTGCCTGATTACCCATTTCTGAATCTCCCTTGTAGGTTTTGAATCCGCCGGGGCGGGAGCCTCGCCGTAATACTCCTGGACAGAGGGAAGCCCAGCGCTTTCCGGGGTATCCGTTATCATAGTCAGCGATATCACAAGGCCGATAATCCCCGCGACCGCCGCCGCCAGGAATCCCCACTGCCATCCCGCTGCGCCCACGACAAATCCCGTAAGGATCATCGTGACGGCCTTACCGAGATTGGGAGTTGAACTGAAAATGCTGTACATCGTCCCGCGGCGCGAAAGCGGATACCACCGCGACAGGCTGATAACCCCGGGAGGTGAGCCCATCGACTGGACCCACCCGTTGATTCCCCAGAAAAGCGAGAAAAGCACCGTCATAACTATGGACCCGATTCCGAGCCAGGTCTGAAGCAGACCGGCAAGTCCCAGCACAAGGTTTGCTATGGCCGATATCCCTATCCCCACAGCCATAAAACGGCGGATGTTGCAGTAGTCAGCGATAAAGCCGTTGCAAAACTTACCCGCTGCATAGACGAAATAGAAGGCAGAGCCGATGATACCGAGCTGGCCGGCCGTAAGGATACCCCCGTCGATGATGGGCTGCTTCACGACGCCAAGGGTCATCCGGCATACATAGTACAGGACATACGCAGCCGTCACGCCCCAGAATGTGCGTCTTCTGAGCGTACGGTATCTCTCATCCACTTCTTCCTCCGGAATCCTGTCCGCGGAGGGCTTGCTGATACGGAATTTTGAAAAAAGCGACATCCGGGTTTATCGATTTGATGGGCAAATATAACAAAAAGATGATTATATTTGTGATATGCCAAAAATCACAGGACACATAAGCCAGATCGTGGGCCCCGTAGTGGATGTCCATTTCGACATCGTCGCAAGGAAGGAAGTAACCGAGCTTCCCCGGATCAATGACGCCCTCGAAATCAAAAGGCCCGACGGCCGGACCCTTGTCATAGAAGTTCAGCAGCATATAGGCGAGGATACTGTTCGCTGCGTCGCCATGGACTCGACAGACGGGCTGCGCCGCGGGATGGAGGCGGTTTGCACCCTTACGCCAATCCTGATGCCCGTAGGTCCCGAAATCAAGGGACGCGTAATGAACGTCGTAGGAGACGCCATTGACGGGATGGAGCCGCTCCAGAAGAAGCATTCCCTCCCTATCCACCGCGAAGCCCCTAAATTCGACGACCTTACCACGACCCAGGAGGTCCTCCATACCGGAATCAAGGTCATAGACCTGCTGGAGCCCTATCTGAAAGGCGGAAAGATAGGCCTTTTCGGCGGCGCCGGCGTAGGAAAGACCGTCCTTATCAAGGAACTTATCAACAATATCGCAAAGGCCCACGGCGGATTCTCAATCTTTGCGGGAGTCGGAGAGCGTACCCGTGAGGGTAACGACCTCCTCCGCGAGATGATCGAATCCGGAGTCATCCGCTACGGAAAAGCCTTCCTGGAGGATATGGGCAAGGGTGGATGGGACCTCTCGCTGGTTGACAGGGATGAACTGGAGAAGTCCCAGGTGTCTATGGTTTTCGGCCAGATGAACGAACCTCCCGGAGCCCGCTCGAGAGTCGCCCTCTCCGGCCTCACCCTCGCGGAATCTTTCCGCGATGAGGGCGGTGGCGACGGTCCACGCGACATCCTCTTTTTCATAGACAACATCTTCCGTTTCACCCAGGCCGGATCGGAGGTCTCCGCCCTTCTCGGGCGAATGCCCTCCGCCGTAGGATATCAGCCCACACTGGCCTCCGAGATGGGCAAGATGCAAGAGCGCATCACCTCCACGAAAAACGGGTCCATCACCTCCGTCCAGGCGGTCTACGTCCCGGCCGACGACCTGACTGACCCCGCTCCGGCAACGACGTTCTCCCACCTGGATGCAACTACGGTCCTGAGCCGTAAGATTACTGAGATGGGAATATATCCCGCCGTGGACCCGCTCGAATCCACCTCGAGGATTCTGGATCCTAACATCGTCGGGGAGGAGCACTACAGGGTTGCGCAGGAGGTGAAGCAGATTCTCCAGCGGAACAAGGAGCTGCAGGATATCATCGCAATCCTCGGAATGGACGAGTTGTCGGAGGAGGACAAAATTACGGTGGGCAGGGCGCGAAGGGTACAGCGTTTCCTCTCGCAGCCGTTCTTCGTCGCGGAGCAGTTCACCGGACTTCCTGGCGTCATGGTCCCGATAGAGGATACCGTGAAGGGGTTCAGAAAGATCCTCTCCGGCGAGGTGGACTATCTCCCGGAACAGGCTTTCCTCAACGTGGGGACAATCGAGGATGCTATCGCAAAGGGCGAACGCATCCTCAGGGAAGCGTCCAATGGATAGCATCCGGCTTTATATCGTGTCGCCGGAAAAGGTCATTCTGGACAGGGAGGTGTCTTCCGTGACGCTCCCCGGAGCGGTGTCGCCTTTCCAGGTCCTCAAGGATCACGCACCCCTGATAACATCGCTCTCAGCCGGAAACGTCTCATACGTCGCAGAAGGGGCCTCTGACTCCTTCCCCATACGCTCAGGCTTCGCCGAGGTCCGGGAGAACACCGTCACTGTCGCCGTCGAATTATGAGACTTCTCGCCTGCATACTGTCATTTATCCTCGCCGCCGCTCCGGCTGAGGACTCGCTCGATATGCAGGAATACCTGTTCGGCCACATCGGAGACTCATATGAGTGGCATATCTGCACCGTCGGGGATAAGGATGTCGCGATTTCCCTTCCGTGCATCGTAATCGAAGACGGCATCCACGTATTCACGCTGCATAACGCCGCTGAAAACGGGTACAGGCTGAATGAGAACGGGAAGCTCGTGAACGCGGAGACGCCATCACCTCCTTCAGCTCCACTGCCGTGGGCTTCAGCAGAATACGCAGGGGGTCTGCCTGTCCTGGCGTAATGCGGACGCGCTTGGATTGGTAACCCAAGTGCGACACCGTGATATACTTCGGAACAACATTAGCCTTCAAGGTGAAAAAACCATCGTCGTTGGTGACCACGGAAACATGGGTGCCTTCTGCCACGACGCTCGCCTGCCTAACGGGGAGTTTGCTCTTTTCTTGATATACCGTACCGCTAATCACCGCCTTCATACCGTCGGTAGCCTCGCCACCAACCACATTCTGCGCTCCGGCAACGCCACATGTGAAGGTTGTCAACAGAATAAGGAAAACTCGTCTCATATTATCCCAAATTATATTTTTGACAAAGATAGGATTTTATTTCAATATTATCAAGCTTTTCATGTTGTTTTTTCATCATCAAACAATTTTTTAGATTTGGCATACTTTGTCAATTATTTTTCACAAAATGGGCGCAAATGACGGGCTTATTTCGCGAAAACTTCATTCTTGGGCGAAAATAACGCGGTTTTTGACGCTTTTCACAACTCGCTCATTACCAACTATTTACGAATCAGAGGCATTTTCCGACGCTGATAAAGGCGGCATTTTAACATTATTTGGGCGGCATCCGCCGACCACAAATGCCACATTTATTGACGACGGATGCGGCATCTATCGGCGGCGGATGCCGCCCAAAAAATGTTAAAGGCATATTTCCGCCCCAAAAAATGGACTCATCCACCCTTTCCAGACCATCCTGTTGGCGAAAACCAAGCTATTTCATGTATTTTCCAGGACAACGTTTTGTCAAGTTTTTTCATAACTATTCACGTACCATTCCATGCCGTCCTTCATGGTAAAGACGCAAACTGGGAGAAATTATCTTCCCAATTTTTCTTAAAAACATGCCATTTTTGCAGACTTATTGAAATAAAATGTGTAATTTTGGCACTCCAATGAATACGACACAATTACAACTCATCAAGAACAGATACAACATCGTGGGCAACTGCGATGGATTGAACCACGCTTTGGATGTCGCCTTGCAAGTGGCTCCCACCGACCTCAGCGTCCTCATCATCGGCGAGAGCGGCGTGGGAAAGGAAATCATCCCCCGCGTCATCCACGACACCTCGCCACGGCGGAGGGAGAAGTATTTTGCCATCAACTGCGGCTCCATCCCCGAGGGCACTATCGACAGCGAGCTATTCGGGCATGAGAAAGGCTCGTTCACGGGTGCCATCGGCGAGAGCGAGGGATATTTTGGCATCGCCAACAAAGGCACCATCTTCCTTGACGAGGTGGGCGAACTGCCCCTTGCCACGCAAGCCCGTCTGCTCCGCGTACTGGAAACGGGCGAGTACATCCGCGTCGGCGGCACGAAGATCATGAAGACGGACGTGCGCATCGTGGCAGCTACCAACGTCAACATGCGCAAGGCGATTAGCGAGGGGCGTTTTCGCGAAGACCTATACTATCGCCTCAACACCATCCCCATACAGATGCCGCCCCTGCGGGAGCGTGGCAACGACATCCTTTTACTGTTCCGCCTCTTCGCCATGCAAATGGCAGAGAAGTACCGACTGCCGAAAATCACGCTCACCGACGACGCCAAGGAACTGATGCTGAAATACAAGTGGCCCGGCAACGTGCGCCAGTTGAAGAACATCACCGAGCAGATGTCTGTGCTCAGCCAAGAGCGGGAAATCAACTCAGAGATGCTTCGGCAATTCATCCCGCAAGACCCCGAGAGTACCCAACTGACCCCCATCTCACAGCCAGGGTCGCATTCGTATGAGAGCGAGCGCGAGCTACTATATAAAATATTGTATGAGCTGCGCGGCAACGTGAGCGACCTACGGCGCGACATGAATGGCCTGCGGAAGCAATTGGAGGAGGTGCGCGACACCCATGGCATCGGTTATGGGCTGCCCATCACGTCTTTAGACACGATAGATGCCGTCAAGGTGACACACGACGCCCACAAAATCGAGGATGCCGTGGCAGAGGAAATCAACGACTCCATCGAGCCGGAGAACCTGAACCTACGCGAGAGCAACCGCGAGAAGACCATCAAGGCACTGGAACGCACGGGGGGCAACCGCAAGAAGACCGCCAAGGAACTGGGCATCTCCGACCGTACCCTCTATCGATGGCTCAAGGAGTTTGGGCTGGACAAGCAGATGCCCGGAGACAAAGACAACGACTGACGGATGAATCGTAACGACCGACAAATCATGAAGACCAAGCACCTCATCATCCTTCTCGCCGTTTCCACCCTCATGGCATGTAAGGTGAGCCTCACTTTCAACGGGGCAAGCATCGACTATACCAAGACCAAGACCATACAGATAGCCGACTTCCCCAACCGCTCCTCATACATCTGGGGCCCGATGGGAGGCATGTTCAACACCGCATTGAAGGACATCTACGCCAACCATACCAAATTGAGCCAGGTGAAACGCAACGGCGACATGAAAGTTGAAGGTGAGATCACACAATATTCACAACGCAACAAAGGAATCTCAAGCGAGGGTTACTCGTCGCAGACAGAGCTGTCGATGACGGTGAACGTCAGGTTTACCAACAACAAAAACCACTCCGAGGACTTTGAACGCTCCTTCACCGCAACATCATCTTACGAAACCACACAAAGCCTCTCGTCCGTACAGGAAAGTCTGGTGACGGAGATGATCAAGGAACTGACCGAACAAATATTCAACGCCACCGTGGCAAACTGGTGACAAAAACCCCATATTACAACGACACATGGACCTGATACAACTCATGCAGCATCCCGAGACGATGGACAAGGAGACCCTCTACGACCTCCGATGCCTCTTGGCGCAACATCCCTATTACCAAACGGCACGGTTGCTGATGCTGCAAAACCTCTATCTGCTGCACGACCCAACGTTTGACGAGGAACTTCGGAAGGCAGCCATCTATGTCACCGACCGCAAGGTGTTGTTCGACCTTGTGGAGGCTGCCCATTACAAGATTCCCAAGACCGCACACACCGCCAAGAAGAAAGTTGGCGATACAGGAACAGCAGACCGCACCATCAGCCTCATCGACAACTTCCTCAAGTCCATCCCCGACCAACAGGAGACCAGCCCCGCGCAGAAAAGAAGGCCCACTCCTGCCGACGCCGCCTTGGACTACGTGTCATACCTCTTGGACATCGAGGGCGAAGAGAAGCCAAAAGACGGCGATGCCACCCAGCTGAAAGGCCAAGACCTCATCGACGACTTCATCAAAAAGGACGGCGGGAAGATACAACTCAAGGAAAAACCCGAATACCTGCCAGAAATCGATACGGAAGAGGAAAACGGCGACTTTTACGGCGAGGGGGGCTATTTTACGGAGACTTTGGCGAAAATATACATCAAACAAGGCAGATATTCCAAGGCTCTTGAAATAATTAAGCGTTTAAATTTGAATTTTCCAAAAAAAAATATTTACTTTGCAGACCAAATCCGTTTCTTGGAGAAATTAGTGTTAAATAGCGAAAATTAAAACAATAAAAAGATGATTTACACATTATTTGTAGTACTGATCGTACTGGCAGCACTGATGATGATTGGCATCGTGCTCATCCAGGAGTCAAAAGGCGGAGGACTTGCCTCCAACTTCTCTTCATCAAACCAAATCATGGGCGTGCGCAAGACCACTGACATCGTGGAGAAAACCACATGGGGACTGGCAATAGCCATGGTCTTGTTTAGCATCATCTGCGCATACGTGGCACCAAAGGCTTCCACGGAGCAAAGCGTGTTGGAGAACATCGCCACGCAGACAGAGACAACCAACCCCACCAACACACCAGGGTTTGGCGCAGGACAGCAAGCAGCACCCGCTACAGACAAGGCAGCGGCTCCCGCCAAAAGCGACGCTCCCGCAGCAGCAGAGAAACCGGCAGCACCCGCCAAGGAGGCTGCACCGGCACAGTAAAGGCAAAAAAGATAGGGAATTATTTGGCGATTACAAATAATTCCCTTATCTTTGCACCCGCATTTCAACGGAAATCCGTACATGGTGCCCATAGTTCAGTTGGTTAGAGCGTCAGATTGTGGTTCTGAATGTCGTCGGTTCGAGTCCGACTGGGCACCCCCTCACAAGAATCCCTGCAAATAAAGAGTTTGCGGGGATTTCCGTTTAAAGGCAAGAATAATAAAAGATTATTTCGGTTCCAGATAGAGTTTTGCTACAGGGATACCAAGATCTTCACAAATCTTATGGACTGTCAGGCCAGAGACCCCAGGAAACTCGACTTCGCGTTCCCTCATCATCAGCTTAACGTCGCTAAGCTGATGATGAGGGAACGCGGGATGGATTATTCCATGTCGAACTTCAAGTTGCTGATGACCAACACGTTCCTGACGAAACGAATTTTTGACGTGTCCCGATACCGACCGAACCAAACTT
>CALCEJ010000092.1 GCA_937900465.1 uncultured Bacteroidales bacterium
GCAGATGGAAATGAGCCAAACAGAAAACAGGATGGCTCGGAGCGTCCATCGGACACTCCTCCAGGCCGGCAGTGGAGCGGAGGTAATTGATGAATTTGTCGATGCCGTTCTGGTCATAGAAGTCCAGGCCCACGTTTTTCTTGAACTTATTCAGGTGGTTCTTGAGGGACTTGACCATCTTGCGTGTCTCCATGCTCCACTCTTTGATGCGGCTCTCTTCGTTGATGAATTCGTCCATGTAGTCAACGGCCGGCTTTACCTTCACCTTAGGCTCCTTTTCCTCAGCAGCCGCTACCTTCTTTTCGATGACCTCCTCGCTGTCTTTGCTGCTGATGGCGGCGATCTTTGCTGCGTTTTTGTTCATGACCTTCTGAAACTCCTTCAGCATAGCCTCCGAAGTGGGCTTGTCATCCAGGGTGAGGTCGTACGTTGTGAAGTGGGTGCGGATGTCAGCGATGCGGGAATTGATGACGCGGTAGTCCTTGCCTTCTTTATTGATGGCGCCGTGCTTGACCTGCTCTTTGACGTCATCCCATTTGTCGGCGCTGCAGGTGTAGCCGATGAGCTTCTGCAGGCGGGTGCCGCGGATGTTTATGTCGGCCCTGATGGGGCACTCTCCCGACTTGTTGATGTCGTTCTTTTTGAGGTAGAATCTGATCTTCATACGCTTCCTTTTTGGCTTCCGGTGTAGTGTTCAGTATTACGTAGTAATACCAGGGGTTTTGGGTTGTCCGTCCCAGTTGGGAAATCGGCCTTGTAGCTACGTGAGAGGGCGATTTTGGGGTTAATCTGGGACGCTCCTGGGCTTCCGTCCCAGTCCGTCCCACTTCCGTCCCACTTTTTTACTACACGCAAAGTTAGCGTATTACTTTCTAATTCGCAAATATTTCTGCAAAATGTTGTGTTTTCGGAAGTTACGAGAATTTATTTGCGGTTGTTTACCGTCTGTTATTTTCAGTTCGATTCTTCCCAGCACCACCCTAAAGCCCTTACAGACTACTCTGAAGGGCTTTTTTTAGGTGCGGTAGTCTTCGCGGGCAATGGCATCGGCCCCTCAGTATGATGAGAGGCCGATGGCTCCCGAAAGAATAACTTACTTGATGATTTACAGTTTATTATAGTGTTCATCGGAAACCGGTTCCAGCCACTCGGTGGAATTACCCGGCTGGATATCCATGTGATATGTGAGATGCTGCATCCAACTGTCCTTGGCAGCACCGTGCCAGTGCTTGACGCCTTCGGGAATGGGTATCACTACTCCAGGGACCAGCGCCACGGGCTCTCTCCCCCACTCCTGGTACCAGCCACGGCCGGAAACACAGACCAGCACCTGGACCAAGCCGTGATGGATATGCCAGTTGTTGCGGCAACCAGGCTCAAAAGATACATTGGCAATGCCGCCTTCCATCGGAGCCAGATAGCTGTTGCCGACAAAATACCGGGCATAAGCTGTATTCGGCTCGCCTTTGGGCCACTTGCTACGAAGGGTATAGCCCTCGCTGTCAAGCCAGGCGCAAAGCTCATCGACGAGTTCCTTCGGATTGCCCATATTCACGGCTCCCGCTTTGTGGGCGGCAAACTGAGGCTCCACACCTTCCAGACCGCTCAAGGCAGCGACGGTCACTATCTCCCGGTCAGCGGGAGTCAACTGGTTCCCGGCGAAGATATCGCCGAAAAGATGGGACTTCAAATAGTAGTCATCCTGCGGGCAGAAGGTGTAGTCAAACGGACGGCCGGAAAGCTGCGTCTGCACCTCCGTACCTTTCTCCAAAGCTATTTCAGCATCGTCCCACAGAGCGGGGCGTGTCCAGGGCTTACCCTCCCGCCAGTCCGGAGCGGGATTATCCTGAAGCACCTTGTTCAGAACCCCCAGTGCATTGAGTGAGCGGGGAAATCCTGTGTAAGCATAGAGCTGAGAAAAAGCCTCCTTCAACTCGTTAATCGTCACGCCATTATCAAGCGCTGAACGAACGGCCGGCTCGAGTCTAACCAAATCTCCCTGCGCCATAAGGCAGGCGCAAGAGGCCAATCCTTTCTGACGCTCGGAAAGCGTCTTCTGTCCGAATTCTGTCGCCATAATCAATAATCCCATTTAATTTAAACAAATGTACATAAAAACTGGCCTAAAAACGCAAGTTTTTATGTACATTTGCAAAACAATTGATATACGAACTAAGACAATGAGAATTTCCTCATTTCAATGATGTAATCGGCCGTGAAAATACTGACAGTAAAATTCCGGCGACGGGTTCTACACCCAGCCTTTCGCTTTTGGTGGCGAAGAGGGCATCGAAAAGTTCGACAAGAACATCCAATATGCATTTAAACGAAGAAGCCGCGCGCTGTCTGTTATGC
Organism: uncultured Bacteroidales bacterium; assembly: GCA_937900465.1. Classification (GTDB taxonomy): domain Bacteria; phylum Bacteroidota; class Bacteroidia; order Bacteroidales; family UBA932; genus Cryptobacteroides. The sequence continues at coordinate 2,356 of CALCEJ010000092.1, forward strand.
GCAGATGCGCCCTGCAGCAAAGCCTGCAAGAGAGTTGACCCCGCCAGAGCCATCCGTGCCGTCCGCTTTGGCAATGAAGCCATCGCCCGTCAGTGGGTAGCTCAGGCCGATGAGGCGGAGCTTGAAGCCGCCGAAAAGGCCTGTATCCATTACGACCATCCAATCCGCATCCGCGAGATGGTGGCGGCGTTGCCGGAGCTCCCCGGCTCCGACCGGACATCCCGCCCGTCTCTGGAGATTGACTTCTGCGGCATCCGCTGCGAGAATCCTTTCTTTCTCGCCTCCTCGGCCGTTTGTACAAACTACGAGATGGTCGCCCGCGCATTCGAGGCTGGTTGGGCGGGCGTGTTCTACAAGACAATCTGCCTTCAGGAGATCCGGGAAGTGTCACCCCGCTTTGACGCCGTCCGGAGCGATTCCAATGGCTGCTTCATAGGCTTCCGCAATATGGAGCAGCTGAGCGAGAATCCCGTGGAAATGGACTTTGACATCCTCCGACGCCTAAAGCAGGACTATCCCTCCAAGGTGGTCATCGCCTCCATTATGGGCCAGCGGGAAGATGATTGGATAAAACTGGCCAAGATGGCCGAACAGGCCGGCTGTGATGCCGTGGAGCTCAACTTCTCCTGCCCGCAGATGCGCCAGACGGGTATGGGCTCCGACGTGGGGCAGGATCCGGAGCTCGTGACCTTCTTCACCGCCTGCGTCAAGCGCAGCGTGAGCATTCCCGTCATTCCCAAGATGACACCCAACATAGCCCATATCTCCGAACCGGCAATGGCGGCCGCCCTGGGCGGGGCCGATGCAATATCGGCCATCAACACCATCAAGAGTGTCACGCTGGGCGAAGGCTCGGAGGTGAACGGTTGCCAGACCGGCTCCGGCTATTCCGGCAAAGCCGTAAAGCCCATTGCCCTGAGGCATATCCTCGCGATGGTCAAGAACCCCATCATCAGCCACAAGCAGATAAGCGGCGTGGGCGGCATCGAGACCTGGCGGGACGCCCTGGAATTTATCCAGCTGGGCTGCCGCAACGTGCAGGTGTGTACGGCCGTGATGGAGTATGGCTACCGCATCATCGACGATATGATCCTGGGCCTTGAGAACTATATGGCACAGCGTGACATAGCCAACCTTGCTGACCTCGTGGGCGAGCTTCTTCCCAAGTTCTACCTGCCGCACGACCTGGACCGCGACACCGTAGTCTATCCCAGGATAGACCGGGACAAGTGCATCGGCTGCGGCCGATGCTACACCTCCTGCCGGGACGGCGGCCACCAGGCCATCACCTTCGGCGAAGACCGCCAGCCCCGCGTAAACGGCGCGAGATGCGTCGGCTGTCACCTTTGCCGCCTGGTTTGCCCCACCGGCGCCATCGGCCTTGCAAAAAGAATTCAGAAACGCTAGCGTTCCGGGCAGGCCCCGTGAACCCGGGGAAAAGAGACATCATAAACCTCCTGTAAGCCTGACTTATTTTAAATACGAAGATGCAAGGGATTTGGACTGTATTGATGCTGGTGATGTCCAACATCTTTATGACTTTCGCCTGGTATGGGCACCTCAAGCTGAGCGAGATGAAAATATCCGACGGGTGGCCGCTGATAGTGGTAATCCTGTTCTCGTGGGGAATAGCGTTTTTCGAGTACTGCCTTACCGTACCGGCAAACCGCATAGGATACAGCCTTAACGGCGGCCCCTTCAGCCTTCTCCAACTCAAAGTAATCCAGGAAGTTATCTCCCTTACCGTCTTTACGGTAATAGTGATGTTCGTTTTCAAGGGTGAGACGCTGCAGTGGAATCACTTCGCTGCCTTCGCGTGCCTAGTCCTTGCCGTCTTCTTCGTCTTTCTCCGTTCGTAGGGTGGTCTTTTTCCGAGGCCTTCGGAGCGCCTCCGCGTGCTCTGACACCTCGAACTCCCTCAAGGCCGATATCGCCTTCGGGCATAGTATGATTATGGACACGACTGTGCCCCAGGCCATCAGGCCCACCCCGATATCCCCAAGCTGCCAGACAAGGTCCGCTTCACGTATGGACCCGAAAATCACTGCGGCAAGAAGGACGGCCTGGAGGAGACGGATGCAGAGTTTTTCGCCCCTCTGGGAACCGGCGTCAGAATGCCTCCTGAACAGGTACATAATGCTCGATTCCGCATAAAAATAATAGGCCATTATCGTGCTGAAGACGAAAAACACCATCGCGACGGAGATAAATCCGCTGCCGAACCCGGGAAATACGGAGTCCACGGCGCTCTGGGTGAATGCTGCGTAGTTGTTCCCAAGCTCCGGCGCATTCGCAACAAGAAGCTGACCAGTCCCGGAATCGATGATATTGTACGTCCCGGAAGTCAGGATCATAAGGGCTGTAGCTGTACAGACAAGCAGCGTATCTACGTACACGGAGAACGATTGGGCAAGTCCCTGCTGGGCAGGATGAGGGACATCGGCCGATGCGGAAACAATCGCGCCAGTCCCCTGCCCCGCCTCATTCGAAAAGATTCCGCGTTTTACGCCCATCGCAATCGTACTGCCGATGATACCCCCCGATACCTGACTGACACCGAAGGCTTTGCTCACGATGGACCCAAGGACTGCGGGGACATCATTGATATGGAAGGCAATCACAACGAGCGACAGCACAATATAGCCAAGGGCCATAAAAGGGGTGATGATGGACGCGACTTTCGCAATCCGACGGACACCGCCCACAACGACAATCCCGAGAAGAACCGCAAGGCCGATTCCGCTCAGGAGCGGCGGCACCGGGAAAGCATTCTGCATCGCCATCGAAGCGCCGTTAGACTGGACCGTAACGAGGAAAACCCCGCAGCTTACAATCGTAATTATCGCAAACACGACCCCCAGCCATCTCTTTCCCAGTCCGTCCTCAATAATACTGAAAGGTCCGCCCCGGTATCCGCTCTTGTGGTGGAATTTATAAATCTGGGAGAGAGTGGATTCGACAAAAGCCGTAGAGGCTCCGAAAAAAGCCACGACCCACATCCAGAACACCGCTCCGGGGCCTCCGAATGCGATTGCCGTCGCAACGCCCACGATATTTCCGGTGCCCACGCGGCCGGAGAGCGCGATACAGAACGCCTCAAAAGAAGAAACTCCCTTGTCACTCCCGCCGGTCTTTCCAAAGAGCGAGCGCAGCATCAGCCCGAACCGCCGGACCTGCACGAACCTTGTCCGCAGGGAGAAGTACAGGCCGGCAAGCAGCAGAAGCACGACAAGCGCCGGATTCCAAACTATCGAGTTAAGGGTTGATACGAATTCGGACATATAATTGATTTCCCGGAAAGGGACGCCCCGCACCCGGCCCTGGCATCCCTTCTATACCCAACGGAGACAAATATAGGGAAATTTTTGCTTATATTTGTGTGCTATGAAAAAGTACTTTATCCTTCTGGTCGCGGCCCTTTTGTCAGCCGCCTGCGCGCAAAAAGCAAAAACCGTCATCCCTGAGCTGAGGAGCGTTCCCCCTGTTGCGGAGCAGGCTCCCGGTATAGACCCCACCAACGATTATCTCGCCGGAGAATTCTACTATGGACAAGACACCCTCCGCTACAGGTATATGGAGCCCATCGCGGTAGAAAAGGGAAAGTCCTACCCGCTCGTCCTGTTCCTTCACGGAGCCGGCGAAAGGGGAAGCGACAACTGGAGGCAGCTCATCCACTGCTCGAGGATGTTCTCAAGTCCCGTAAACCGCGAGAATTGCCCCTCATACGTTCTTTTCCCGCAGTGCCCTTCTGACGGATACTGGGCTTATGAAGACCGCCCGGGATTCTCGCTCGACACAATGCCCCTCGAGTTCGAAGAAACTGACGTAATGAAAGCCGTAATGGACCTTGTCGATGCGTTTGTCGCAAACTACCCCATCGATGAAGGAAGGCTCTATATCCCGGGCCTTTCGATGGGCGGAATGGCAACGTACGATGCCGTGATAAGGCACCCGAAGAAATTCGCCGCGGCGGTTCCAATCTGCGGGGCCGTCAACAACGACCGCCTTACCGCAGAAATCAAGACCCCCTTCCGTATCTTCCACGGCGATGCGGACCCCGTAGTACCCCTGAAGTTCTCCCGCGTCGCATACTGGCGTCTCAAGGAAGCCGGCGTAGAGGTTAAGTACAAGGAATATCCGGGAGTGGGCCACAACTCGTGGGACCCCGCCGTCACAGAGGAGGACTTCCTCCCCTGGATGTTCTCGAAAAAGCGTAAATGGTAGCCGCTAGAACGCCTGGAACGTACTCCAGGACGTATTAGACTCCGCAGCCGTCTGATAATCCCCTATCTCCGGGAAGAAATCGAATCCTGTCCAGGTCTCGATCTGGTCCACGCTTACCGCGTAATTCGTGTATGAATCACTGATATACTCACGGTGTTCCAGCCAGAATCCCACGGCTGAGGCATCCGTGATGCCGTCGCCGGAGCGCTTGACCTTCAGGAGGACCTTCCAGTAGTAATTGGGGACGGCAACCGTCTTGGAGTCACGGGTATTCACTATCGTTTTCACGGTTTCGCTTCCGCCCTTTTTCCGGAACGCGGCGCCGGTGACGACATAGACCGTGTCGCAGGAGGATGTGAGCCCGCGCACCGCGCCCTCGAGCGAAGACCATATTCCGCCGTTGAAGCCGTTCTGGAGCTGAGGGGTGAGATTTGTCACATAGTACGTCTCCGCCATCATCTCATCGACTCCGTTACGGTCCGCATTAGGGATCTGATGTCCCCGCGCATAGTACTGGGAGGCGTAATTTGCCGATGCTACGGATACGCCGTACGCCCCGTTCGTGAGCTTTGTCTGCTTCGATGTAGGGACATTCGGGTCAAAGGCCCAGCTTTCATCCCGTCCGGACCCGAGGTGATCCGCGCAAAGCGGATAAGCCACCCAGTACGACGCATACATCTCCGGGTCATACAGGTAGGAATAGTTCCTGACTGTGTTTCCGCCCATAGTCGAATACACCGTATTGTCGTAGAGGTCTCCAAGCGACGATGTCGTTGTGCCGGACATAGAAGACACAGAGTAAACGGGAAGTTCTAGCCAGCGTGTCGGGGATACGGGGTCTCCCCCGCCGCCTCCGCCGCTGCCTCCCGCCGAGGGGAATTCGAGCCTGTAGAGGGATATGCTCTGGAGATTACTTTTATAGCAAGCAAAGCGGGGACTACCGGAGTTCCACATTATCTCACGTTCCGGATAGCTGACACTGAATACGTGCGATGCTCCCGCACTGTAAGACAGGGTCCATTCGTATGTATTTGTCGAAGGAACTGTCGAGAAAAACAGACTATTATTATCGCTCGTCAGTCCAAGGTAATAATCCCCCTGCTTCAGGGTATATCCGTTCGCGGAAGGGGCTATGACAATATTGTATGCGCCGGCCTCGGCAAGAGTAACCTTGTTTTCAGTCACCGTAACCGATGTATAAGCTCCATAATTCCCGGAGCCGGACTTCCCGGTCAGTACATTGGTCCCATTCACAATGATATACTCGCCGCTCCAGTCCGCCGGGGCGGATGTCACAAGGGTATAGACCTTAGGCGTCCGTACGGCCGAAGACATATTTACGCCAAGCGTATTGCGCGCGTTGACAGCGAAATCGAGTGAGAGCGAGGAGATGGACCTTGTGTACTTGGCGTGGTTGGTAACGACCTCCACGGTAAGTTCAGTTATCGTCGCAGGCATCATTCCAACCCACACACGGAGGGTGTTCGCAGAATACACGAGATTGTCCGCAAGGGCGGTTACGGTATTGGAAGCGTTGTTTGCGGTGGCGGACCCGTCAGTCATATCCACAAGGAACTCACCGGTAAGTTCTGCGCCTTCCTGGGCTGTGAAGACGACTTTTTCGATAGTCTCACCGGTGGTGATGGAAAGGTTCTTCAGGGTTATGTCTCCGTGGGCCACAAGTCGCATCCAGTCGATTGGAATCTGAGTATCGGGGAACGAAACGAATGAGTGAGTTCCGGTACCGGTCATAATGTCCGACGCAGGATCGAAGGTCGATGCTCCAGGAGTCTGAGTCCCCGGGATGTTCACGATGGCTATGCCTCCCGCGTAGTCTGAGACGGAGGATATCGGGAAAATCGTGTAGAAATTGAAGGGTCCCGGATGGCCGCCCGTGATAGTTACGTCGAAATTCGTCTTGTTGGAGGAGGTCGTCAACGGGTCTGACTCATAGAACCCGTCATCCCACGTTCCCCCGGCGTAAGTATATCCAAGGCCCATCCTGTCGCCCACGCTCCATACAACGGTAGTTCCGTCCCAGGCAGTTTTGGTCGACGGGTCGAGGGATGTCGGCGACGGGGCGGTCGAGGGGTCGACGGATGAGAAACTCAGGCGGACGGAAGGGATTGCGACGGATTCGTCGCCGGGGCGCGGGTTCGTGGGCTCGTATGGGCCGAAATCTTCCTCAACCTGGCAGGCGAAAAGAACGCTCAGCGCCGCAAAGAGAAATATCCTCTTTTTCATAAGCTAGATATCTCCGAGGTCGTGGTCCTTGTTGTAATCCTTGTCCGACTCCCCGGACATAATCGCGGCTTCGAGGCGGAGATCGATAACCTCGCACCTCACGGGTGTGTATTCCTGTTTCATTCTGGACTTTATATTTCGCAAAGGTAATACTTCCCGGATTTTTTTCCAATAGTGATTGACCTTCCACGCCCCCCCGTGTGCAAAACCGGCCCATTTTGCCTCGACGGCGGCCTTGCTACTGCTCCAGTTCCCCGTACTGAATTTGCGCGCGTAAAGTGCAACTTGTTGATTTATAAATAGTTACGCAAAAGAGGGGTATCTTAAATGACACCCCCTCTTTCTCATAATATACTATAAATCAATTAGTTACATTTCACGCCCCTGCGCCCCTCCGTCCGTAACTATTGAAAAAGAGCAATCTCCTTTTCTATCATCGGGAGAAGGATCTCGTCCGCCGGAAGCCACTTTACTGAGTGAATCGAGGACATATCCAGCCACCTTGCGGCCTCGTGCTCATTCAGATGCAATGCATCGCGCAAAAGGGAGCACATAAAACAATGCATAGTCAAATGGAACTTTGGATAGTCCCATTCAACTGTGTGAAGCAGTTTCCCTACGTGAATGTCTGCGGATAACTCTTCCTTTATTTCCCGAACGAGAGCATCCTCCGGGGTTTCTCCCTTTTCCATCTTCCCGCCCGGGAATTCCCACCAGTCTTTGAAATCTCCATACCCACGCTGAGTGGCAAATATTTTATTACCATTTTGGATTATTGCGGCAACTACTTCAATCGTTTTCATTGTTTAAAAAAATGCGGGTGAGGTCCGGTATTTCCTCGTTCATAGACTATCCTCTATCAGTCCTATACAAATGTCGGAAGAAAAAGTCTTATTGACAAATCTTGCAAGGTTTGCAATCATTTGGAACTGTCGAACCGGGTCTATGGCGGCGGGACAGTGCCAGCAGAATCTTCCCCGACAAGGGCCTATCCTATGGCTTTGACGGAGGAATCGAAACTATTCCATCTGTTAGATACAGACCAACACAAAGGGCATAAGCCCTATATGTCCGGGATAAAGACCGGGCAAAGGATGAACAAACGTTAAACTTAATATCATTATGAAAGAAAAACAACTTTACACAGCCCCCGCGGCTGACCTCCTCGTGGTACGATTCGAGGAGGCGTTACTAACAACATCCGGCGATATGGCAGCCAAGTCATGGACGGCGGGAGAAGCTGACTGGTTCGACGATGAAGACTAATGTTCCACTCAAAACAATGAATTCTATGAAAAAGTATTCCATCCTTTTGAGTGCGGTATTAGCAGTCCTCGCACTCGGTTCTTGTCTTAAAGAACAGGAAACTGCAATTGAAGAAGCCACGAATAACGGACCTGCATCAGTTCCGTTCCAGCTTCGAGCCACGATTCCCGCTGTAGAAGACGCAACGAAAACATCCCTTAACACCAGCACCTGGGCCGTTGAATGGGAGGATACTGATGTTATCTATGCCGTAACTACGGATGAAGAATGGGGCGTGGCATATTCTTCCGACAATGATGGCAACACAATCGCCGAATTTGCATACGACTCCGTAAACGGTACCTTCTCTACCGATTTGGCAATTTCGGACGGAAGCCACACCTTCAATTTCTTGTACACTAACGGTCAGCAGAAGTCTTATCACCGTGGAGCAAGCACGACATTCCAACTGTACGGAACTCAATCATTTGATGCTTCTAATCCTACAGCTAATCTGAAGAGTTATGATGCACTGGCTGCTCAGGTTACGGCAACAACACCGACCTCTTTTGCCGATGTGGATATGTCCCACCTTTTCTCTTTGATGAAAGTTACGCTGAATAACAAGACAGGTGCTTCCGTAACCATCAACAAATTTGAGGTGGAGATCCCCGGACAAAACCTTTATGGCATCTTCAACGTGACATTTGGCACGACACCTTCTGTCGCCTACAATAAAAGCGGCGGAGACAAGATTACCATCAACATCTCGAACGGCACCGTCGCCAACAACGGCTCCCTGGATGTGTATTTCGTGATGGGCCCCGTTTCTGGATATACTGGAGAAGTCACTTTCACCGTGACCGACAGTGCTGACAACACCTATACGAAGACCAATACGATTTCCGCTCCGGGCGTCACTTTTGCTGCAGGAACGTACAATACCGCAAGCTATACTTTCAAGGCTGGAGTATCTTACCCTACGATAGACAACACAAGCTCTGATTATTCTACCGGCTTTGAAACTGACTTTACTGCCGGAACAATTTATAACAACACCTCAGTTAAGGTGGATGGACCATCTGGACAGCAGTGGGGCTCTTATTATGGCACAGCCTCAACCAATAGTGCACTCACTGGGTCCAACTCTATGCAAATGAGGTGGTATACATCTGCGACATCGAACTTGGGTTATGCGGAGACGAATTTCTTCATTGCAAAGGTCGGATATGTTTCCTTCTCGGCTGCAGCCACGAATGGATTAAAGATAGGGTTGTATTATAAGGGCTCGTCTGATCCCGATTGGACTCTCGCAGAAACGTTTACGCCTACCACCACAAAAGATTCTTATGCACATAGTTTCTTGACGCCAATTGACAACGCAAGAATCAGATTCCAGATTGTTCTTCCGGCATCTAATCCAGGAACAACATCCAACATCAGAATTGACGATGTCGTTGTGAAACCTGTTACACCGACACCCTCGATTTCCGTCACAACATCTGCGGCTACGGCAACTTCAAGTCTGGACGGCACGACTGCAACGCTGAACGGCTCGCTGGCACTTCTAAATGGTGCTATAAATGCAAGTGTTACGGAGGCAGGATTCTACTATAAGCTTAGCGCGGCTGGTGCCTATACCAAAGTCACTTGCGCTTCGGCACCGACATCTACTACTACGTTCTCCTATGATCTGACAGGTCTTACCAAAGATTCTGAATACACCTACTATGCTTATGCTATCTATGATGGAGGTAGCGAGGTAACCGGTGAAGCGACGGAGAAGACATTTACTCCGACTCTAGCAGGTAGTAAAAAAACATATACTCTTACAATTACTGCTAGCGATTTCGTGACAACATCATATGCAGCAAATAACGGGGATCACACTTTGACCGCAACTGCTTCTGATTCATCAACAATGGATGTAACCATTAACAGTAGTCAAGTAATGCAGTCTAGTGGTATTCAGTTCCAGGCTCAGAAAGGTGTTATCTATAATAAGACGGATCTTGGAAGTATTACCAGCATCACAACAGTTGCTTCTGGTAATGATGTTGACGTTAAGAATATCGGGACGAGTGAGAATCCTGATTCAAATGAGGGTAGTGGTGGTTATTTCAAAATTGCGAAGAGCACTAAGTCAGTAGCTAATCTGACGTCGATTACCATCGTTTTTGAGAAATAGCATTTCCACAATCGTCAGGCAACAAAAGCGGTCGCTATGTTTCCTATGGCAGAGTCCTGTAGGTTTGCCCTGCAGGACTTTGTTTTAGGTAGTGTGCAACCTAGGAAACCAATAGATTAAGCCATACGTCATTCCGCGTTCGCCTGCCTCCCCAAGTTTGAACGTCCTTTTCACGGTCAGTATGCCGGATAAGACCACGCGACTCCATCGGAGGTTTACCAACGGAAAAGAATAGCGGGTGGAGGATAAGTGTCGCAGGTGGTGCTCCCGAAGGTGCCACCTGCGACGAAAAGG
>CALCEJ010000093.1 GCA_937900465.1 uncultured Bacteroidales bacterium
GCCCCAGCGCACGGAAGGTGACGAAGGAAGCCCGGAAGCAATCCTACCTGCAAAGGGTGACGAAGGAAGCCCGGAAGCGGCCCTCGCGGAGCTTTGCCGGAGGTATGCCCTTGAGGGGATTTCCCCGGGAGGCGCTGCAGATATGCTTTCATTGACAATATTTATAGATTCTATAACGAAATGATAACACTTAAGCCCGAAGGAGTATATCTCCTTGACGGAAAAACCATGAGCCGCGAGGCCGCTCTCCCTAAGGATGAGGCCCGCGAAAACACAATCGCGTACCAGATTCTCCGTGCCCACGACGTGGACGGAGGCAAAGGCGCCAAGATGCGTATCAGGTTTGATGCGATGGTGTCCCACGACATAACCTACGTCGGAATAATCCAGACGGCTCGCGCCAGCGGGCTCGAGGAGTTCCCGCTTCCGTATGCTATGACCAACTGTCACAATTCCCTCTGCGCAGTGGGGGGAACCATCAATGAGGACGACCATGTCTTCGGCCTTTCTGCAGCGAAGAAATACGGCGGAATCTACGTTCCGGCAAACCAGGCCGTGATCCATCAGTACGCGCGTGAGGCCCTGACTGCCTGCGGGAATATGATATTGGGCTCTGACTCCCATACGCGCTACGGCTCTCTGGGTAATATGGGCGTAGGAGAAGGCGGCGGGGAGCTTGTGAAGCAACTGCTCCGGAATACCTGGGATATCAATGCTCCTGAGGTGGTTCTGGTGTGGCTCGAAGGGAAGCCCAGGAGGGGAATAGGCCCTCACGATGTCGCGATTTCCCTTGTGAAGGCGGTTTTCGAGAGCGGATTCGTAAAGAACAAGGTCCTCGAATTTGCAGGCCCCGGGGTGGAACAGCTCCCGATAGATTTCCGTAACGGAATCGACGTGATGACAACAGAAACAACCTGCCTGAGTTCCATCTGGATTACTGACGACAAGGTGAAGGACTATTATAAGATGCACGGACGTCCCGAGGCTTACAAGGAGCTCAGGCCCGGCAAGGTTGCATACTACGATTCGATGATAACGGTTGACCTTTCGACGCAGGAATCGATGATCGCCCTTCCTTACCACCCTTCGAATGCAGTTTCAATCCACGAGCTTCAGGCAGATCCGGAGAAGGTCCTCAGGGCTGTCGAGGAAGATACCGTCAAGCGCTTTGGCGCGAAGGTACACCCGGATCTTCTCTCCAAGATCAGAAACGGGAAGGTCTATGCTGACCAGGGTATCATCGCAGGCTGCTCCGGCGGAACCTACGACAACCTTTCCGAGGCTGCGACAATCCTGAAGGGAAAATCCATCGGCAACGATTACTTCACGATGAGCGCATACCCCCAGAGCACCCCTGTTTATTTGGCGACAACCAGAAACCACATTGCGGAGGAACTACTCGAAGCCGGTGTCGTGATCAAGCCCGCTTTCTGCGGCCCGTGCTTCGGCGCAGGCGACGTTCCTTCGAACAACGGACTTTCCATCCGCCATACGACCCGTAACTTCCCCAACCGCGAAGGTTCCAAGCCCGGCGAGGGCCAGATTTCGATGGTGGCCCTTATGGACGCAAGGTCCATCGCTGCAACTGCAGCAAACGGCGGCGTAATCACCGCAGCGACCGATATTGAATACGAAGACAGGCACAAGCCCTACAGCTTCGACGGCCATATCTACGAAAAACGCATCTACAACGGATTCGGCAAGGCTGACCTTTCCGTCGAACTCCGTTATGGGCCCAACATCAAGGACTGGCCCACGATGTATCCTATGCAGAAGGATATGCTTCTGGAACTTGCCGCTGTCATTCAGGACCCCGTCACTACGACTGATGAGCTGATTCCTTCCGGAGAGACCTCCTCCTACAGGTCCAATCCTCTCCGGCTCAGCGAATTCGCCCCCTCGAGGCGGGTCCCCGGCTAC
>CALCEJ010000094.1 GCA_937900465.1 uncultured Bacteroidales bacterium
CTCTAGTGCTGTCTGTCCTGTGGAACTTTACGCTTAACCGCCGGTTCACTTTCAGAAGTACGGCAAACGTGCCGGTTGCGATGCTGAAGGTTCTGGGCTATTATGCGGTGTTCACTCCGCTTACCACCTGGGGCGGAGACTATCTCGTGGAAAGCCTCGGATGGAATGAATACATCGTTACCGGTCTGAACATGCTCCTTAACCTCATCACGGAATTCCTGTTCCAAAGGTATGTGGTTTATGGAGACAAAGTTGACAACAGGGATGAAAAAGAGCAGTCTTAGATTGATCCTTGCTGCGGCGGCGCTTGTCGCCGCGGCGCCTTTATGGGCCCAGGAGGAGGAGGAGCATGTCGAGGGGTGGAACTTCGGTGTGCTTCCCTGCGTGAGCTATAATTCGGACCTTGGCTTCCAGTATGGGGTCTGCGCGGACATATTCAACTACGCGAATCTCTATCCGGACTACAGGCAGAGGATGTATGTGGAGCTGTCCCGTTATACGAAGGGACAGACCCTTGTCCACGGGCAGTTCGACTCCGAGCACCTTATCCCCGGAATCCGTACCACTTTCTCCGCCAGTTATCAGTACGATCCTATGTTCCTGTTCTATGGTCTCAACGGACTGGAACTGTACGACAAGACGTTGGATGTCAATAAGGAAACCCGTACGGCGTTCTATGACTACAAGAGGTCTATGGTGCGCGTCCTTGCGGACTTCCAGGGGAAGATTACCCGGAACCTGAGGTGGGTAGGAGGCGTTTCTTACTGGTACTATGGGCTAAGTGACATCGATATGGAGGATTACGATGCGGAGAATTCGCTGTTCTCGAAGATGAGGACTGCGGGTGTGTTTTCCGCGGCGGAAGCTTCCGGAGGTCACCGTGTGGAGTTCAAGGCCGGCGCCGTGCTGGATACCCGTGACAACGAGTCCGCTCCTAACAGGGGACTCTGGCTTGAAGCATATCTGAACGGTTCTCCTGACTTTTTCGGCGACGGCTACAACTATCTCCGTCTCGCGGCCCATTTCCGTCAGTACCTGACCCTTTGGCGTGACAGGATGGTTTTTGCATATCACCTTGCTTATCAGGGAACCGTGCTGGGTGAGGCTCCGTTCTACACCCAGCAGAACATCTCCACTCTGTTCCTTCGCCAGACGTGCACTGACGGGCTTGGCGGTATCAACACTGTCCGTTGTCTCCTTGCCCAGCGGCTCGTTGGCGACAGCTACGCGTGGCTCAACTCTGAGCTCCGCATCAAACTGTTCAGTTTCAAGCTTATAGGCGCAAACTGGTACGTTGCCACCAATCCGCTGTTGGATGCCGGTATGGTCACTTCGCTGTACAAGGGAGAGGAGCTTTCGGCATACTATGGGAAATCAGTGTCGGACCTCCGCTCGGAGGCGCTCAAGCTTCACTGCAGCGCCGGAGCGGGTCTCAAGCTGGTTATGAACCAGAATTTCATCATCTCCGCTGAATACGCCAAGCCGTTCAAGGTGACGGACGGCGACAGCGCGGTATACATTGCTTTGAATTATATTTTCTGATATGAGTAGTGGGGTTATACGTGCCATCACGGCGGGTGCCGCTGCCGTTTGTCTTCTAGGGTGCCTTTTCGGATGCAGGCCTGCTCCGTCTGCTCCGAAGGATTTTATCCACGTCACTGACGTCGTTCCCGACGTGATACTTGAGATCCGGTACTATGGAACCTATAATTTTGTGGGTTCCAGGATTGACGGGTATCTCGCCCCGACGGCGCTTCTTACCCGCCGCGCCGCTGACAGCCTCCGTGCGGTGAGCGATGAGGTTATGGCGATGGGCTACAGGCTTAAGATATATGACGCCTACAGGCCCCAGTCGGGGGTTGATCACTTTGTCCGATGGGCCGCGGACCTTGAGGATACGTCTATGAAGGCGTATTTTTATCCGGACCTTCCAAAGGACGTGCTGTTCGAGAGGGAGTACATTATGGCAAAGAGCGGTCATACCCGTGGCTCAACGGTGGACCTCACCCTCTTTGATATGCGGACAGAAAAAGAGGTGGATATGGGAGGCACCTTCGACTGGTTCGGCCCGGAATCCCATCCTGACTTCTGCGGAGACCCTTTGACAGGGGAGTATAAATTGCCTGCGGATTTGCCTCAGGAAGCTCCGGCAGCGGGGCGTACGATTACTCCTGAGCAGTTTTCGAACCGTATGATTCTCCGCCAAGCTATGCTTGCCCACGGGTTCAAGCCCCTCGACACGGAATGGTGGCACTTCACCCTCCGCGACGAGCCTTTCCCCGACACCTACTTCAATTTCCCGGTCCGCTAGTTTGTCTTCGCCAGTTTCAGGAAGAAGTCGCGGGTAAGGGCGGCGGGAGTGCCGTAGTCCTCAGGGAAACAGTGGCTAAGGCCTTCGAGAGGGATGTATTCGACATCCTTGAGGTATTCCGTATAGCGATATGCGTCACGGATGAGTTCCGGGCCGTCAGACAGACCCTGGATTATGAGGACAGGGCCGGTGTAGCGGGCCGTTATCCCATAGACATCAAGTTCGCGTGCAACCTTTAAATATTCGCCCCGAAGGTCTCTGTCCCCCCAAACGCTGAATGACTCCGGTATCTCATCATCGAATTCAAACCCGAAGAAGGATCCTTCCCGGGCTTCGACGCAGATGCATGCGGCCGGTGCCAGGAGCACCGCTCCGCGAATCTTTTCCGTCCCAAGAGTTCCTGCGACAAGTCCGGTCTCGAGTCCGCCCTGGGAGTGTCCTGTGACAAATATCCTGTCCTTGTCTGCCCATTTCTGCGCAACGGTCCATTCATAGATCTTCAGCGCATCGTCCAGTTCATTTTCGAGGGTCATATCCCTAAAAAGCCCCTCACTTTTCCCGTGTCCGTTGAAATCGAAGCGTACGGTGGCAAATCCGGCCCGGACCAGCGAGTCGTTTACCGCATTCAGATGGTTTTCTTCCTTATACCCGGTAAGGCCGTGGTAGATGATGGCAACGGGGTACCTGCTATCATTTGTCCGGAGATCGGCGGCCTCTGGTCTCTCCACGATTCCTTGAAGTTTCCCGACAGCTCCGTCGATGGTGACATCCTGGACCTTAGGCTTCTGGGTGCAGGCAACTGTTGCAAGAATGATTGCCGTAAATGCGATTAAACTGTGTTTCATTGTTTTGTTCCTTTTTGCAAAAATAGCAAAAAACGTTGACATCGGACCTTCGGTTCTCGTCCTGCCCATATGTAAAAAAATGAGGCTGCCGGATGGCAACCTCATTTTTTAGTAGACTACCCGTTAAAATTATCGAACTTTTTTCGGGCCCTCAGCGCCTTC
>CALCEJ010000095.1 GCA_937900465.1 uncultured Bacteroidales bacterium
ACGAGGTACGGGCTGCGGCTCCGGCCTGTCCCCGGATGTAGAAATACGTCCGGGGGTCTTTTTTTTCTCATTATTTATTGTATCTTTGCGTAATTAATTCGGCTGTTTTGAAGCGCCTCGGGCTCATATTGTCGGTTTTGGCGGGAGTTCTTCTTGCCGTTTCGGCCTGCGGAGATAAATGGGAGAAGCAGCGTAATGATATCTTCGAATTCTATATGATAGGGAAGCAGTATTTCCCTGATGTGTATTCCTGGAGTATCTTCGGCGCGACTTACTGCGCTGCTGCTATGAATTTCGAAGATAATGATTCTACCGCGATCTGGTGTACTCTCGGGGCGGGCAATCCTCTTAGCCGGGAGTATGAGAAGAATGCGGATGTACGTGTTGTTGTCGTTTTTATCCCCAACAGTCAGGTTAAACCCGGAAAAACCGTAGAAGTAGATCCTTCGAGCGTTATGATGTTCTATGACTCGAATGATTATGTTGTTGCAGATGACGGGTCATACTCGAAGGAATCCTTCAGGTATAATCTTGCGGAAATATATGGCTGCAAGGTGACATTCTCCCGCTGCGACAGCCTCCTTCTAAGCGGGACCTTCACTATAAACGGTCGCCTTGCGGACAATATGACAGTCCCCGTCGCCTTTGAGACCCGCGACGGAAAATTCGCCCTTGGATATGGCGGAAGGGGGCAGCACCGGTTTGTCAACCGCTGCCTCGAGTTCGTTCCCGGCCAGCCCGTGTCGGAAGGCTGGTGGGCCGGTACTGAGGAAATTGAGGATATACTTGCAAAAAGGGATGATGAAGAAGATTCTTAGGTCCATATCAATCCTCGTCTCCCTCGCGGTGATGTCCTCGTGCACAGGCCTCCTGATGGATGTCGTAGAGGATGTCGTGGACAATTTCCTGGATACCTTTACTTTCACCACTCTCCAGCGGAGCTATCATTCCATAAGCCAGACCCCTTATGCCGTTGGACTGAAACAGTGTGACACAATCGCCTTCTGGTGTGGAATCGATGAATGGGAAGGCGGAGAAGCGGGTGTTGCCGGCCGTGTCTATGAGGAACTTCCCGGAAGCGAAGAGTGTGACTTTACGGACCTTGTCATCTTCTTCCGTCCGGGTGATATCAAAAAGGGGAAGACGGTAAGCCTTCCCCCGGAAAGTGTATTTTTCTATTACAACAGATACCGTATCATAGGCCGCGACCGGATCCAACCCTTTTACGGCTCGCTTGCGGATATCGAAAGCTGCACCGTCCATTTCGATTCGGTCAGTAGCAAAAAGATAGTAGGAACGTTCAAGATAAAGGGCTCAGTAATAAGCAATTTTACGGAGGAAGAGCTCTTTTTTGAGACTGCCGACGGCGAGTTTGAACTCTCTTATGTCGATCCTGAATACAACGCCGCTTACCGAAAGGTCGTGACCAAGGTGGGGCGGTGTCTGAAGGAAGAGAGGATTAATTAACAACAACTATGCGCTCAAAAGAAGATAAAATAGCAGCCAGGGGAATCACTTTCGATGATGTGCTGCTTGTCCCTGCGTATTCGGAGGTGCTTCCGAAGGACGTGTCCCTTGCGGGCAGATTCTCCAGAAATGTCACCCTTGATATTCCGTTTGCTTCCGCCGCTATGGACACGGTGACAGAAGAGGCGATGGCGATTGCGATGGCACGGGAGGGGGGAATAGGCGTAATCCATAAGAATATGAGCGCAGAGGCCCAGGCTTCGATGGTCCGGAAGGTCAAGGCGGAGGGACTTCGCGTCGCCGCCGGTGCGGGGATAACCACGGATATAATGGAAAGGGTTTCAGCCCTTGTCGAAGCCGGAGTGGATGTGATAGTTTTGGACTCGGCCCATGGACATTCAAAAGGGGTTATCGACGCTCTGAAAGGGGTGAAGAACACGTTCCCCCAGCTCGATGTCGTCGTTGGAAACATCGCAACCGCCGCTGCAGCAAAGGATCTTATCGCCGCCGGGGCGGACGGTCTCAAGGTCGGAATAGGCCCGGGATCAATCTGTACGACACGGATCGTTGCCGGCGTCGGAGTTCCTCAGCTTACTGCCATTATGGACGTCGCTGAGGCGGCTCATGGCTCGGGCGTACCGGTCATAGCCGATGGCGGACTCCGTTATTCCGGAGATGTCGTAAAGGCCCTTGCTGCCGGCGCTGACTGCGTAATGTGCGGATCTATGTTTGCCGGAACTGATGAAGCTCCGGGGGAAACTGTCGAAATCGACGGAGTCAGGATGAAAGGCTACCGCGGAATGGGCTCGTTGGATGCGATGCAGGCCGGTTCCGCTGACCGTTATTTCCAGAAAGGAGGAGGAAAACTTGTTCCGGAGGGCGTTGTCGCAAGGGTTCCCGCGAAGGGTCCTCTGGGCGATGTGATATTCCAGCTTAAGGGCGGTCTCCGTTCCGGAATGGGTTATGTCGGGGCGAAGGATCTTGAGGCCCTCAAGGATGCCCGGTTCATCCGTATCTCCCCGGCAACTGTCAAGGAGAACCATCCCCACGATGTTACTATTGCCAAAAATTCTCCAAACTATCAATAATACAGCAACTTCCGGATATGAACAAGGATTTTGAACTTCTGAAAAAGGACTTCCTCGAAAGGACGGGGAAGGGAGCAACGCTGGACTTCCTGAGGGACAGCTACATCTATGAGTCGCCCCTTTTCGCTTTTCTGAAGAAAATGCCCAAAGGCGCAGAACTTCATGCCCATGCGGATGCTATCCTCCCAATCCGTGAGCAGGTTCAGTTTCTTCTTGATCATCCGGAGCTGGTAATCGCGACCGACGGCCCCTTGCGCGGCCAGATACGCTATGCCGGTGACGGCCCGAGGATGGGCTGCAAGACCATGAAGGAGTGCCTTGAAAGCGGTTGGACCATAGAGGACTTCCGTCACTCGTGGACCATTATGGGCGCAGTCCAGGGGAGTTACCTTTGGGATTATTTCGAGGGAATCTTCACTAAGTGCGGGGCGATCTGCACGACTCCGGAACTGGTCGAGGATTATTACATCAGAGTGATGAATCATCTTCACGGTATCGGGGTTGAGCATCTGGAGCTCCGCTGTCCTTTCTTCGGAACGCGTGAAGATGCAATGAAAAGGGGAGAGGCCTTTGTAAGGGCGCTTCAGAAGGTCCGGGAGACGGATCCCGTGTTCACGCTGAGGATAGTCGCCTGTGCGGGAAAGAATGACATCTGGGACCCCCAGTTCGACACTCTTATGGACAATGCGATGTTTGTTCGTGAAAACCTGAAAGATCCAGACAGGGAAAACCGCGATATGGTGGTTGCAATCGATATCGTTAATGACGAAGACAGCAGCTATTCGCTGGCCCGCTATGAGGACCGTGTCCGCTCGATTGTAGCATCCCACCCCGGCCTGAAGCTTACCCTTCACGCCGGAGAAAGCCTCCGCGGAGAGAATGCTGAAATAGCGATCGCCCTTCGCTGCGGGATTGACCGGCTGGGTCACGGATTCAACCTTTACCGCTATCCGGACCTGTTCATGGAGGTGCGTGAAAAGGGGATCCCCATTGAGGTTTGCCCGGTCAGTAATCGTGCGCTGGGCTACTGCGAGGACTTTGCGAAGCACCCTGCATCGACCTACAGGGCGTCGGGAATTCCTCTTGTAATCTGTTCTGACGATCCGGCTTATCAGGCAGATGAAATCCTTGTCGGAGATTACCTTGCGGTTGCCGTCGGTTGGGACCTCACGCTTGACGAGGTGAGATCTTTAAGCCGGAACTCCATTGAGTACAGCTTCCTTGCCCCTGAGGACAAGGCGGTGCTGCTCCACGATTGGGAGCGCCGGTGGGAGGAGTTCGTTAACTGATTTTTTTTCAGTATCTTTGCCTCCCGATATGGAAGAAAAGATTTCAGCTAAGACAATTTGGGACGAGGCCGCCCGTTCCGGGCTTATCCTCGGACTTTTTTCGGCGGCATGCCTCGGCCTTAAGGAGTTGTCGTCGCTTTCCTCTTCTACGTTCCTTGTAACCGCAGCGGCGATAGTGCTATGGGCCCTGGAGTTTTTCGGCTGCATTTTCCTTATGCAGCGGCGTATGAACAAGTTCTACGCTGATTACCAGGGGGTTACCTTCCGGGACGTGTATGTGTTCGGACGGAGGGTCGCCCTCCTTTCCGGCCTTATACTTGCAGCCGTGAACGCCGGCATTATCTACCTCCTTCCGGACGAGACTATGGACGCAGCCCTCGCCCAGGTTTACTCTTCTATGGGAAGTTCGATGACTGCATCGATGAGGGACACTATGGAAGGCATAGTGGCGAAAATGCCCGTTTACGTCTTCTTCTTCCAATGGTTCTACTGTTTCATATACGGCACAATCCTTTCAGCGATCCTTTCCCGGAGGTTCATCTCGAAGGATATAATGGACGAATAGGCTATGGACATTTCTGTCATCGTACCTCTTCTGAATGAACGCGAATCCCTTCCGGAACTTGCGGAGAGAGTCCGTAAGGTTATGGAAAGGGAAGGTTATTCCTACGAACTGGTTTTTGTGGACGATGGCTCGTCAGACGGGTCGTGGGATGTAGTGAAGGATATCCGGAAGGAGAATCCTTCGGTGAAGGGCATCTCTTTCCGGCGCAACTACGGAAAATCTGCCGCGCTTTATGAGGGCTTCGCCGCTGCGGAAGGCGATATCGTCGTCACGATGGACGCTGACCTTCAGGACTCTCCGGAGGAGATACCGGGAATGGTCCATATGATTCGGGAGGAGGGCTATGACCTCGTTTCCGGGTGGAAGCAGCACAGAAAGGACAATGCCCTCACGAAGAATCTCCCTTCGAAACTCTACAATGCGGCCGCCAGGCGTGTCACCGGGATAAAACTCCACGATATGAATTGCGGACTCAAGGCCTACCGGCGCGATGTCGTGAGGTCCATCGAGGTCTGTGGCGAAATGCACCGCTATATCCCGTACCTGGCGAAAAATGCCGGATTCGGAAAGATAGGCGAAAAGCCTGTGGAGCACACCAAGCGGAAGTTCGGAAAGAGTAAATTCGGAATGGACCGTTTCGTGAACGGGTTCCTGGACCTTATGTCCCTTTGGTTCCTCTCCCGCTTCGGAAAAAAGCCCATGCACTTTTTCGGCACAAGCGGAATACTGATGTTCCTTGTCGGATTCATTATGACCGTATGGATCATTGTAGCGAAACTTGTCCACCAGGCTAACGGTCTGAAGTTCCGGGCGGTAACTGACCAGCCGCTTTTCTACCTTGCCCTTGTTACGCTTGTCCTTGGCGTGATGCTGTTCCTTGCCGGTTTCATCGGCGAGATGGTCTCCAGAAGCTCCGTCACCCGCAACGACTACAATGTCCGTGAAAGGCTATAGCTTACTCTGAGGGGTAGGCCGTTGCTTTTCTCGTGGACAATTAATATCTTTGTAGGCTCTAACAAAAACGAAGTAGTTATGATTAACATCAAGTTCCCCGACGGAAGCGTCAGGCAGTTTGAAGAAGGTGTGACCGGGTACGATGTCGCTATGTCAATCAGTCCCCGTCTCGCGGCGGATACGATTGCCGTCAGCGTCCGTACTCCCGATGAGCCCGAGACCTCCAAAGGCACAGTCATCGACATTATGCGTCCTATCACGAAGGATGTCGAAATACGTCTCCTCAAGTGGGAGGATGATGAGGCCAAGCACGTTTTCTGGCACTCCTCGTCTCACCTTATGGCAGAGGCCCTCGAAGCGCTCTATCCCGGCGTAAAGTTCGGTATCGGCCCTGCGGTCGAGAACGGTTTCTACTACGATGTGGACTTCGGCGGGGCGACTTTCACTGACGCTGATCTTCGGAAGGTCGAGGACAAGATGATAGAACTCGCGAGGCAGAAGCAGGAGTTCATCCGGAAGGAAGTCTCCAAGGCTGACGCGATGAAGTACTTCACGGAAAAGGGTGACGAGTACAAGCAGGAGCTTATCAGCGAACTTGAAGACGGAACCATAACTTACTACACCTGCGGCCAGTTCACCGATCTCTGCCGCGGACCCCATATCCGTAACACGGAGATTATCAAGGCCGTCAAGCTTACCGCAATCGCCGGAGCATACTGGAGGGGAGACCAGGAGCGTCAGCAGCTTACCCGTATCTACGGTATTACCTTCCCCAAGAAATCCCTCCTTGACGAGTACCTCGTGGTCCTCGAAGAGGCAAAGAAGAGGGATCACCGCAAGATAGGAAAGGAGATGGAACTGTTCACCTTCTCGCAGAGAGTCGGTGCGGGACTTCCCCTTTGGCTGCCCCGCGGCGCCGCCCTCCGCAATACCCTTGAGAACTTCCTCAGGAAGAAACAGGCTGAATACGGTTACCTTCCCGTCGTCACTCCCCATATCGGAGCGAAGGACCTTTACGTAACCTCCGGCCACTACGCAAAATACGGCAAGGATTCTTTCCAGCCCATCCATACCCCGCAGGAAGGCGAGGAGTTTATGCTTAAGCCCATGAACTGCCCCCATCACTGCGAGATTTACCGCAGCTCACCCCGTTCGTACAGGGATCTTCCCCTTCGCTTTGCGGAATTCGGGACCGTGTACCGCTATGAGCAGAGCGGAGAACTCCACGGACTTACCCGTGTCCGCGGAGTTCTCCGCAGGCAAGCGGTATCCGCAGATACCGCAATCCCCCTCGGAGAGCCCGCTGACATCTTTGCAGCTCTGCTGAAAGTGTCATAGTGGGTTACACACATTGAAAATGTTGTGTAACCCAACGCAAACGAATTTGAGAAAGAAGGTGAAAAGAGAATGAGTGAAGGCAATTTTACGGTTGCCCGCGTCGTCCAGCACACGCAGGCGGCGGTGGGCAAGTTTGAGCGACACATCGAGCGCAAGAACGAAAACTATGAGAACATGAACGTTAATCTCTCCCGGACGTCGATGAACGTCCACTTTAAGGACGCCGGCGGCCAGACCTACAACGCATGGCTGGACAGGCAGGCGTCGGAGGGCAAGGTCTCCCTGCGGGGACTGAAGAAGGACGCAAAGGTTTTCGATGAGATGATCTTCGATGTGAACAGCGCCTACTTTGAGGATCACGGCGGATATG
>CALCEJ010000096.1 GCA_937900465.1 uncultured Bacteroidales bacterium
AAGAGAGGGTGACTATCAGTCTCTCGACTTTTTAGTCGACCTCTTATTTATCGGAGCTCCCGCCTTGGTAAAATTTTTGTTGCAAAAATTTGCAGAATCGTAAAAGTGTTGTATCTTTGCAGTGTTATAGCACACTAATACAGTAAAATGCTTATAGAGCTTAAAGACATAAACAAGACCTACGACAACGGACAGCCGCTTCACGTCCTTAAGGGAATCGACCTTTCAATAGGAGCGGGGGAGTTCGTGTCCATAATGGGTGCTTCGGGATCCGGGAAGTCAACACTCCTTAATATATTGGGGATTCTGGACAATTACGATACGGGGACTTATTATCTTGACGGTAAACTTATCAAGGATCTGAGCGAGAAACAGGCTGCGGAGTACCGCAACCGGATGATCGGATTCGTATTCCAGAGTTTCAACCTGATAGGGTTCAAGACGGCCGTTGAGAATGTGGAGCTTCCGCTGTATTATCAGGGAGTCCCGAAGAAGAAGCGTCACGAAATGGCGATGGAGTATCTGGAGAAGATGGGGCTGACCTCGTGGGCCTCGCATTTCCCTAACGAGATGTCCGGAGGACAGAGGCAGAGGGTCGCGATAGCCCGGGCGCTGATTACACATCCCCGCATTATCCTTGCGGACGAACCTACGGGCGCGCTCGATTCGAAGACCAGCGTCGAGGTAATGCAGCTTCTCAAGCAGCTTAACAAGGAGGACGGAATAACGATTATCGTTGTGACTCACGAAGGCGGCGTCGCAAATGAGACAGACAAGATTATCCATATAAAGGACGGTATCATCGGGGAGATTGAAGAAAACTCCGCCCATACTGCATGGACCGGATTACAGGTGAAATAGAATGCTTTCGGATATCATACAGGAAATAGGTTCAACGCTTCGCAGCAACAAGCTCCGTACGGCCCTTACGGGCTTTGCGGTAAGCTGGGGCATATTCCTTCTGATATGCCTTCTCGGGGCGGGAAACGGCCTGATGAATTCCTTCATGGGCAACGTGGACGAGTTTATTTCAAGGAATATAACGGTCGAGGGATGGTATACATCTGAGCCGTATGCCGGATATCAGGCGAACCGGCGTATACAACTGGATGAGAAGGATGTGGCCCATACGACAGGGCCGGAGTGGGCAGATGTGATTACGGACGTGACCTATACGACGGAATCGCGGACGGATACGCTCCGCTATGGGCCTTATACCGTGAGCGGCTATACCTTCGGCGTCACGCCAGAGTATCTCCAGAAGCAGAAAACAAAAGTCGCGGCAGGAAGGGCCCTCAACGAGGCCGATATCACCGGGCGCAGGAAGGTCGCTTTCATTTCGATGTCGCAGGCGAAGGAACTGATGCCTAAAGCGCCGGAAGAGCTGGTAGGCAAGTGGGTCGATGCTTCAGGAGTCGCATTTCTTGTCGTAGGAATCTATCCTACAGATGAAATGGACTGGAGAAGGTACGTTTACATCCCCTTCACAACATACAAGGGAATATACGATTCAAGCGACAAGATAGATTCCATCACGATAGAGGTCGATGGGCTCAGCACTCTCGACGAGTACAAGTCCTTCGAGAAATCCTACGGGGCGGCAATCCGTCGTCTTCACGAGATTTCGCCCACAGACGAGCGTGGAATATGGATCCGGAACGGCTACACGGACAATATCCAGATGAACCAGGCCCAGGTTATTCTCAGGATAGCACTCTGGATACTTGGAATACTTACGCTGATAAGCGGTATCGTGGGAGTATCGAACATTATGCTGATCAGCGTCAAGGAGAGAACTCACGAGTTCGGAATCCGTAAAGCCATTGGTGCAAAGCCGCGGAATATCCTCAGCCTTATCATCGCGGAAAGCATCACTATTACCGCTGCGTTCGGCTATTTAGGGATGCTCCTCGGGATGATCGCCTGCAAGGTAATGGACGTGACTGTGGGCGCAAAATCGGTGGACCTTGGATATGAGCAGATAAGGATGCTGGTGAATCCTACGGTGGACCTTTCGGTCGCCGTGGAAGCAACGCTCCTGCTTATCGTAGCCGGAACAATTGCCGGACTCGCTCCTGCGATGAAGGCAGCTAAAGTAAGACCAATCGAAGCACTGAGGGTAGAATGAGATTCGACCGGGACACACTGAGGGAGATACTGGACAGTATCACCAGGAACAGGAGCCGTTCGATCCTGACAGGGTTCGGCGTATTCTGGGGCGTGTTTATGCTGATGCTCCTGGTGGGCGGCGGACAGGGCCTCAGGGAACTTCTCCAGAAGAATTTCGAGGGCTTTGCCCAGAATTCCTGCATAGTGTTTGCAAGCAGGACAACAAAGCCTTATATGGGATTTGAGAAGGGGCGCAGATGGGATCTTACCTACGGCGATGTCGAAAGACTGCAAAACATCGTTCCGGAACTTGAGACGGTTACCCCCAGCATCAGCCTCTGGGGACAGTCTGTCACACGTGATGAGCACACATACGCAAGGGCTGTTGTCAGGGGTGAGAGAGCTGATTACGAGATGATTGAAACACCATCCCTAATGTATGGCAGATTCCTCAATGATTCCGACGTTGCCCAGGAGAGAAAGGTCTGCTGCATAGGGAAGAACGTTTATATGAACCTGTTCCCGGAAGGGGGAGACCCCTGCGGAAAGAGGATTTGTATCGATGGCAGTTACTATACCGTCATCGGCGTCAACTGGAGGGAAAGCGGCGGAATCCAGATCAACGGCAGCGCGGCCGATATGGTCGTAATTCCGGTTTCCATCGCCAGCCGCGCATATAACCTCGGAAACGTGGTCCATATGGTTTGCTTTACCGCAAAGGAAGGCGTAACGATGAGCGACATAACCCCTCGCATCCGTGAGATTATCTCGAGGGCCCATTATATCGACCCCACTGATGAGCAGGCTTTGTTCCTTCTGAACACCCAGCTTATCTTCGGGCTCGTCGACAACCTGTTCCGTGGCCTCAACTTCCTGATATGGCTGATAGGTCTCGGGACGCTCCTCGCCGGAGCGATTGGGGTTTCGAATATTATGATGGTCTCCGTCAGGGAAAGGACTACGGAAATCGGAATCCGCCGTGCAATTGGAGCTACTCCTAACGTAATCCTGGGGCAGATTATCTCCGAGAGCATAGTCCTTACGCTTGCGGCGGGACTTCTGGGAATTGCCGTGAGCGTGGGGATCCTCGCCGGAGTCGAGCTTGCGATGACAAGGGACGGAATCCTCCGGGCAGCCTTCCAGGTCCCGTTCTGGACCGCAGTCGCAGCGGCTCTGCTGCTGACCGTACTGGGAGTCCTTGCCGGTCTTGCCCCTTCACTCAGGGCAATGAAAATCAAACCGGTGGATGCAATGAGAGATGAATAATAAACAGTACAAGATATGAAAAAGCACTTTGGCAAGTATTTGCTGATCACACTCATCACCCTTCTTTTCATAGGGACGTTCGTGTATCTTTTCAAGAGGTCTCAGCCCAAGACCGAGTCCTATTCCACCATGGAGGTAACACGGACAGACATAGTCCGCTCCACGGTCGTAACCGGGAAGATCCAGCCACGCGACGAGGTCAATGTCAAGCCCCAGATCAGCGGTATCGTCGCTGAACTCTACAAGGAGGCCGGCCAGACGGTAAAAAAGGACGAGATAATCGCGAAGCTGAAGGTTATCCCGGATATGTCTTCGCTGTCTTCGGCCCAGAGCCGTGTCCGCCTTGCGGAGGTCAACCTTAAGCAGGCCCAGACCAACTACGACCGCGAGAAGGCGCTCTTCGACAAGTCGCTCGTCAGCGCTGACGAGTACGAGAAAGTCCAGCAGGCGCTGGAGCAGGCCAGGGAGGAACTCTCATCCGCGAAGGAATCCCTCGAGATTGTCCGGGACGGCGTGTCATCCTCCAATGCCCAGGGCAGTTCCACCCTTATCCGGTCCACGATTTCCGGCCTTATACTCGACATCCCCGTGAAGGTAGGTAACTCCGTCACCCAGTCGAATACTTTCAACGACGGAACTACGATAGCTACCGTAGCGGATATGGACGATCTTATCTTCGACGGAAACATAGATGAGACGGAGGTGGGAAAACTCTCCGTGGGTATGCCTGTGATCATTTCCGTAGGTGCCATCCAGGACCTCAAGTTCGATGCAAAACTGGAGTACATTTCCCCGAAGGCTACTGCAACTAACGGTGCGAACCAGTTCGAAATAAAGGCATCCGTCAAGGTTCCTTCGGATGTCACGATCCGTTCCGGGTACAGCGCCAATGCCAGCATCGTTCTCCAGAGTGCGGAGAATGTGCTCTCAATCCCTGAAGCTGCCCTTCAATTCGAAGGAGAAAAGACATACGTGTTCCTTGAGACCCCGGCAGGGTACGAACGCAGGGATGTGGTTACCGGCATTTCCGACGGAATCAACATCGAAATCCGTGACGGGCTCTCGGAGGGGGACACACTTCGCGGAACCCTTATTTTCTCCACTAAAAAGTAGGCGCCTATGAAAGCATTGATGTTAGCGCTGGTCCTTATCCAGCAGGCTCCATTGGATTCAATCCCCGATTTCTCTCATCCGTGGGACCTTGGGGAGTGTATCGAATGGGCAATGGACCATAACCTCAGCATAAAGTCGCAGGAAGCGGGGGTGTCCCAGAGTGAACTCAGCCTTAATACGGCCCGTAACGCGTGGCTCCCGAGCGTCAGCGCATCGGCCTCGGAGAACCTGTCCTTCGGCCGCGGCCTCTCCGCAGACAATACGTACGTCCAGTCCAACACAACCTCGACGGCTTTCTCGATAGGGGCCGGGATGAATCTTTTCGACGGGCTTGCGACTCCCGCCAGGATGGAGCTTTCGCGCCTGAACCTCGAGGCATCGATCTCGGAGCTTGACAGGGTCAAGGAAGATATCAGCATTTCCGTAGCGAAGGCTTATGTCCAGGTCCTTTACGATTATGAGATCCTCGATGTTGCGAGACAGCAGATAGCGATAGATTCGGCCCAGGTCGAACGTCTGGTGGCTATGGCCGCGATAGGGAAGGCCTCCGCCGCGGAGGTCTCCCAGCAGAAAGCCTCTTATGCCCAGAGCGTCGTGACTCTCACCCAGGCGGAGAACAACCTTGTCGCCGGTATGCTGGACCTGTGCCAGCTGCTGGAACTGCCGCTTGACGGCGCGTTCACCATTGTCCGGCCGGAGGTTGAG
The DNA here is from genome assembly GCA_937900465.1 of uncultured Bacteroidales bacterium. Taxonomy (GTDB): domain Bacteria; phylum Bacteroidota; class Bacteroidia; order Bacteroidales; family UBA932; genus Cryptobacteroides. Next base: position 5,194 of record CALCEJ010000096.1, read on the forward strand.
ACCGGAGACATCCTTCTCCCTTCGGTCGATGACATTTATGCCGATGCGGTCCTCGAGCGTCCTTCCGTAAAGGCGGAACAGTTCCGCCTCGAAGGCGCTGGGCAGCAGCTCCGTATCGCAAAAAGCGCTCTCTACCCGTCACTGTCGCTCTCGGGCGGAATAGGCACCAATTACTACTCGATGAAGGGCAGCAATACGGGCTTTTTCGACCAGCTTTCAAATAATTTCAGCCAGTACATAGGCCTGTCGCTGAATATTCCGATTTTCAGCAGATTCGAGATCCGGAACAGCATCCGGAGCGCGCAGCTGGACCGGGAGCGTCAGAGCCTCCAGCTCGAGACCGCAAGGAAATCCCTCTATAAGGAAATCCAGCAGGCTTGGAACAATGCCGCCGCCGCTGAGGCGAAATACAAGGCATCAGAACTTGCCCATAGCGCCGCTGAGGATGCTTTCCTTCTGGTTGAGGCCAAGTACGAAAACGGCCGTGCAACCATCACCGAATTCAATGAATCCCGTAACCAGCTCCTCAAGACCAGTTCGGACCTTGTCCAGGCTACTTATGAGTACGTCTTCCAGACAAGGATACTGTGTTTCTACAGGGGCGAACCTCTTGCTCTATGATGGTGACTCTTTCGCAAATACTCGGGAGCCGGGACCGGCGGGCCGCCCGCGAAAAGGAACTTCTCCGGCTTTTCCCAGGCTGCTCCCTTGTGTGTCTTACCGTAATTCCTCCGGGGTCTGAAAAGCGGAGCAAACTCAGCGTCGCTGTGGGCTCAGAGGGGGTCAGGGCCGTATCCGCCGCCTTCGGGGAGCATATCGTTTTCGCCGATACACAGGACCTTGAGACAGGATTCGAACATTATGCGGTCGTGGATATGGACCCTTTGGCCGCTAAGCGCAGGGCTATAGCCGTGGAGGAGGAGCACCCTCTCGGAAGGCTTATGGACATAGACGTGATGGGAGAGGATGGAATCCCGCTGGAGCGCGCTTCCTCAGGCGCCCCGCCCCGCCGCTGCCTCATCTGCGACAAGCCCGCCCACGAGTGTATGCGCAGCCGCACCCACACTCCGGAGGAACTTCTTTCAGTTTGGAGGGAGACAGTAAGATCCTGCCCCCTTACAGGAACAAGTCAAAATACTCCGTGACCTTGTCCATCAGGTGGACACGCCACATTCCGAATACGTTATGCTCTGAACGGGGGTACGGGAAGTAATCGACCGGAACTCCCTTTTCGATGCACTCCTGGATGAAACTGAGGCTGTGCTGCCATACGACGGTGTTGTCCATCGCGCCCTGGCATATCAGGAGTTTCCCCCTAAGCATATCGGCCTTTCCCATCAGGGAGACCTCGGCAAAGCCTTCAGGATTTGTCTTTTCCGTGTCCATATAGCGCTCGCCATACATCACCTCGTACCATTTCCAGTCGATGACAGGCCCGCCTGCGACGGCGACTTTGAAGACATCAGGATGATTGAGAAGGAGCGATATGGTCATAAAGCCGCCGTAGCTCCATCCGTGGACACCTATCCTGTTCCTGTCAACCCAGGGCTCTTCCATCAGGCGGCGGATTCCGACCATCTGGTCCGCCATCTCAGCCCGGCCGCAGCGTCGGTTGATTGCCTTTTCGAACTCTGCGCCGCGGTAGGATGTGCCGCGGTTGTCCTGGACATAGACTACATAGCCTTTTTGTGCCATCAGCACTTCCCACATCCGGACTCCTCCGAGCCAGGAATCATTGACCATCTGGGAGTGTGGGCCTCCATAGACATAGACTACGACGGGGTATTTCTTCGAAGGGTCAAAACCGACGGGCTTGTAAAGGCGGTAGTAATTCTCGAATTTTCCATCGGCAGACGGGACGGTTCCGAGCTCTATCTCCGGGGTTGCGACTTCCTGGAGGGGGTCATCGGCCCGGAAGAGGATTTCGGATTTTTTGCCGTCAGTGGAGCGGAGGGCGACCGTTCCGGGGTTGTCGAAGGCGGTCCAGCTGTCGATGAACCGCTTCCTGTCGGGGCTCAGTGAGATGCTGTGCCAGCCGTGGCCTTTCGTCAGCTGGAGCGGCTTTCCGGGCTTCGCCTTTTTGATGCTGCGGTATTTTCCGAGGTCGATGCGGAAGAGGTGGTTCTCGATGGGGGATACTTCTGCGCTGGTGTAGTAGAGGTACCTGCCGTCGTTGTCGACATAGGCGACATCGGCTTCAACGCAGGTAATGCGGCGTACGGTTCCGAGCGTGTCGCAGAGGTAAAGGTTACGGTAGCCGTCGCGATTGTCCGTGCGGTAGATGAACTCGCCGCGGCCTTCGATGAAATAAATGGGGTCTTCCGGCTCTACCCAGGCATCGTTCTCCTCGGTAAGGATTGTCCTTACGAAGGCGCCGTTGTCGCTGCGGTACTGGTTCAGGTGCATATGATGCTGTTCCCTGTCTAGGACCTGGATGAAGACATACTTGTCATCCGGGCTCCAGGAAATGCCGGTGAGGTATCTCTCCTGGCTGAAGTCGGTGGGGACGATTTCCGTCAGGATGTGGCCGTCAGGGTCAGTGATGAGAAGGCTCAGCCTCTCGGAGGCCATTCCGTTCATCGGATAGCGGATTTCCACAAGGCATCCGGTCCTCGAATTGATGTCCAGAAGGGGAAACTTCGTGACGCGGGATTCGTCTTTCCTGTATACGGCGAGCCGCTTTCCGGAAGGGGAGGGGAATACGCCTCCTGTAATTCCGAATTCGTTTCTGGATACGCTTTCTCCGATGACGATGCCTTCACCGTCAGCTCCCGGAAGCGTCCAGTCCGGCTCTTCAAACCGGGCCCATCCCTCTTTGACCTCGTTTCCTTCCCAGTAGAAGCGCTTTACAGAAGGGTAAACGCTTCTGCTTGCGACCGCGTCTGTCATAGTGAGCTGCGTTCCGGAAGGGTTCTCCGGTCTTACGTATATCGCCTGGAGGAGGATGGCGAGGAGGATAGATGATATCATTGCTTAAACTTTATTTGAATATTTGCAAATATAGTTAATAATTCTTTGGAAATAGGCAATTATTGCTTACATTAGCCGTGTTTTTGAAGCGTCAGGGCTGACCGGGAGTATTGGGATGTCCGATGTGAGATGGAAACGTACGGGAATTTCGAAATACAGGAGATGCCGCTGAGCTCTCCACTACTGCGTTCGCGCGTGGAACGCTTCCTCGGAGAGAATGGCCTCTCCCTGGAAGACGTCGGGACGTATCTTGCTGCAGTTTCGCCCGAAGGCAGAATTATTGCCGGAGCGGGAATAGCCTCGAATGTAATAAAATGTGCCGCCGTAGATGCTTCTGCCCGCGGTACAGGTGTCTTCGGGTCCATCGTTTCGAGGCTTCTCAGCCTTGCCGCTTCGCGGGGGATTATGGACCTCCGCGTGTATACGAAGCCTTCAAATGTGTCCATCTTTGAGAGCCTCGGTTTCCACGTCATCGCATCCTGCCCCTCCGCAGCGATACTCGAGAACGGGGATTCGCTGGAGGTGTACTGCGACTATCTCCGTTCCTTCCTCCGTCCGTCTGAGCGCTGCGGTGTGATCGTGATGAACGCAAATCCGTTTACCCTCGGGCATAAATACCTGATTGACAAGGCCCTTTCCCGGGTGGATACGCTTTTCGTCATTCCGGTTGCTGAAGATGTGTCGCGTTTTCCGCTCTCGGAGCGCGTGGCGATGATGGACCTTCCGCCCCGTGCGCTTTTGGTTGACGGGTCTGAGTATCAGATTTCCTCCGTCACATTCCCTTCGTATTTCCTGAAGTCGCTCTCCGAGGCCTCCGAAGCCCAGATGGCGCTTGACCTTAAGATATTCGATGAGTATATCGCTCCGGCCCTCGGAGCTTCCGTCCGTTTTGTGGGCTCAGAACCTTCTGATCCCCTTACCGCCAGGTACAATGAGCTTATGCACAGCACCCTCCGCTCTGTGGAGGTTGTTGAGATTCCCCGTACGGGAGTGAGTGCCACAGCGGTTCGTGATGCGCTTCGAAGGGGGGTGTTTAGCGAGGCGGCAGCTATGTGTCCTCCAACCACCTGGCCCTACCTTGCGGCGGATCTTGCTGAGCGTGCGCTCCACCTCGAACTCGACACGCCGCTCAAGCCCGGACTCGTCTGTCCTGAATCATCCGGGGCCCATTCCGATATGGACTACGGCACGATGCTCTCCGGCATCCGCGCCATCCGTCCGTTCTTCCCCCGCTTCGCTATGGCGCCGGACGTGGAGTCGCTCCGCGCGCTTGGTATCGAGGCGGAAGATGCGATGCTCCGCTCGACCGGCGGCGTTAACACGCACCGCGGCGCAATCTTCGCCATCGGCCTTGCTCTGAACGCCGCTTTCCATCCCGCCGGCTCCGTTCAAAGTGCCACTTCCGATCCCGCCGGTCTGTCCGGTCTGTCCGGTCTCTCCGGGCGTAAACTGCAATTCACTGATAATCAGGAAGATATAAAAAGAGGGCCCAATCCCCAATCCCCAATCCCCAATCCCCAATCCCCAATCCCCAATCCC
>CALCEJ010000097.1 GCA_937900465.1 uncultured Bacteroidales bacterium
TATCTGGACACCGGCGTCCAGAACCGGTTCCCACTCCTCATTTGATTCGTCGATGAATGTCTTTGGAATCTTAAGGAACAGCTGGATCTTCGCTGCGGAACGCTTGACGTGGATTCGCCCGGATGCGGAACGAATCTCGCTTTCGGTTGTAAGGGTAACAGTCTCGGGCTCTTCCGAATGCATCACGAAACTTTCCTGTACGGTTTGGGCGGAAAAGTCGTTTTCAACCACGAGTTCTTTCAGAATATCAACGGAAGTATTGGCCCCGTAACTCAGGGGCGCATTGCATATCGCATATACCTGACAGGTTCCGGATGTCGTACTGCCGAACATCCTGACAGCGTCCGCATCCGTAAAGAAGACTTTGATCTTATACACGGTGCTGTCTCCTTCCGCAACAGGGTCCGCTCCTCGTCCGAGAGCGACAAAAACGGCGTTCTCATCTGTTTTTCCGTCGGGGTAGAAGAAGCAGTCGACGGTTTGGACAAGGTTTTCATTATATAAGGTGTCCCCCCGTTCGGTGGCCTTTGTAACAGCGATGCCGGGGTGAATATTGCCGATGGTAAGCTCAATGCAGTGGTCCGGAATGCCAGTCTTGGTTTCCGGCTCCGTCGCAACGCAGGCTGCAAGGAGCGAGATTGCCAGAACGGCCATCACAAAGTATGAAGTTTTTCCTTTCATCGTTCCTTTAGTTTGCGTTTTGTACTATTGTCCATTCGTTGACTCCCTGAAGGGTCACCAGGTTAAGAGCCGCCGTGACCTCGTTATTGGAGTCTATGTAGTAGATTCTCAGTTTAGCGCGGCTTGTAACCGTGGAAGAACTGTTGACAGCCTTCACATAGATGTAATTGGTTACCGCAGGGTCGATGCCGTGCCGGATTGAGGTAACCCTGTTTCCGTTTCCGTCAAGGAGGAAGTTTCCGTTTTCATCGGTGAAGCCAAAGGCGGCATCACCCACGAGGGAAGCCTGCCAGGCTATGTACTTTCCGGTACCCAGCCTGAAATAGAACTTGCCCATCCGGTTGTTAATGTAAACATTTCCGCTCGCGTCTGCATAATCGATGTATGCGGAGTCATATGTAAGCCCCTGGAGGACGTCGTTAATGTTCGAAGTATAGTCAAACAAGGTCTCCTCCAGTTCCCAGGGGCGGGGGACAACGTCGAGTTCGATCTTGTCTCCGGCAAGGATAAGATTGATGGTGTATGCGCGGCCTCCAAGGAAAGGAGTGACAATTTCACCCGACAGTGATGGAGAATTGTCATCGTTGTAGTTTACAGTGGCGCTGGAAAGAGTCGGGTTGCTTAAAATCCACTCCCCGATGAGATGATCCGTCCAGCCGCTATAGGTGCCGTAAGTCCAGGCGCCCCAAGTCCCGCTGATATTGTTCCATACTTCGGTGAAGGTGAAATCGGATTCAGAACTAGGGGTAGTGGTTGACCCTCCAGATGTTCCATAACGCCATCTCCTCCTCGTCGCTGTTCTGGTTTTCGTCAGGGTCCTTTCAACATTACGCGTCCTCATTTGATCCGTCGTGCGCGACTCGCCGCCGTTTATTGTTCCTTGAACGTTCAGAAGGTGGTATTTCAAGTTCACCTTGATTCTGTCCGCCGCTGTATCCGGGTTTTTGGGGATTGCGTACAGGAAATACCCGCCCATAAGATCCGTAGGGTCTTCAGTTACGCCGGTATACAGTGAGTAATTGCTTTCCACGGTGGATGCGCTAACGTACCGGAGGGACTGGGTCAATACATTTGAATCATCCAGAACATATTCCGGGTCAGCGCCGGAGAAGGTTGTTACATCTTCCCAGGAAGGGCTGTAAGCAGAGGCGTTGTCAAGAGCAAGCGTCCCCGTCTTGTTAAAGCCCTTGAATGACACTTTTTCTATAAGGTATCGTTTTCCTTCCGTACTGTAGGTCGCTGTCCGGGATTCGGTATTTGTCCTGTGCTGTTCTTGAATGAAAGATTCTCTCTGAGTCCAAGTCTGAGTACATCGGTAATCACGGTAATAATCTCTTGAAGATGAGTCGTAAGTCCAATTGTTACTTAACGCGCTGATGGATGTGCTGATCTGCGGATCATCAACACTCGTAACCGCATCATCAGTTGTCGGAGCAGGATCTCCGGCAGAACCGTTTGTCGTTGTCGTACTGCCTGCCGATAGGAATGTTCTGGTCTCACCGCTGAGCGATCCTCTGACGGAAAAACCAACCTTCGCCAGCGCGTGCCTGAAATGCATATCCACAGTTCCGACCGGATCGTAACTGTTCTGTCCGACATTCTTATGGGTAAGACCGGAAGTGTTTGTCCCCCAGAGAAGGTCCTTCTGGCCTTCGAGTTCGCTTACCGACAGATTCTGGGCAACGTAGTCGTCGTATTTGATTGTAGGGACAGTCCCGGTTGTGTCAATCTTGTCGTTCCAGAAGTCGTAAGGAGCGTATGCGAAGAAGGAAAGCTTGTCGGAGGCTGAACTGGGCCAGAATTCAGTGTTTCCTTCGTGTTTCCAGGCTGTGTCATAGTAGAAATGGCGGTTCAGGAATACGATGCCGTAATCCTTCTCCCCGGTTGCGGAATCATATGCGGGGTCTGTGTAGTGGATCGAGGAGAAATCGTGCTCTCCGGTATAGTAAGCATATACCCCGAACCCTCCGGTCTTGAGGTCTTCTGTGTCGATATCAGGAATGTCTGAGGCGGCTTTGGTGGGCTGCCAGTCAGGATCATTCACAAGATACGGTGTAACCGTTACCGGGACATTGCCCTGCCATTTCTCCCCGAACCTCTCCGGGAAATCTTCCCTTCGACAGGAGGAGGACAGGACCGCAGCTCCGAGTACCGCTGTCACCGCTATGTATTTAAATATCTTGTCCATAGGCCCTTACTGTTCCATAATGACGTCATCTCCGGCAACGACCCAGTCGATGACATCGGCTTCGATGTTGATCTTCTTGAGGTTGAGGGTAATGACGTAATTGTATATCTTTCCGGCCTCCCACCCCGTTACGGTGTAAGTAGTAAGAGGAGCGGAAAGGGTATTGTTTTTATACTCGTAGAATTCCCCCGTTGCTCCCTTTGCCCTCTTCACATCGAAGTTTACCTCTATAGTCGCGCCCGTGAAGAAGGTGTGGGGAATCATAAGGAGGATGTTTTTGGTAATGAGAGAGGATTCATCGGAGGGATCCGAATAGCATACGTCCGCCTTTACGCCCGAGGTGAGGCTGGGACGGCTTGCTGAGAGACCGCCGACCGGCCACGTCGGGGTAATGGGCACGCGTCCGGTGTCAGCATCTTTCGAGGCGAAGTCGGGAACCGGAATGCACTGTCCGAATACGGCAACGTTATTGAACATTATGTAGTTGATCTTCACATCGACATCGTCGTTGCCGGACTTGTCAAAATTTACACTTTTGATACGTACCTGACTGAGTGCGTGATGGAAGAAGAACTTGACTTTTCCGTTGGTAGTTCCGGTGAGTCCCTTGCTGTGATCGGAGGTCCAGACGGCCTTGCTCTGGTCAAGGCAAAGGTCTGACACCATAAAGTCGACCTGGTTTTCAGCAGCGTCCGGGACAGTGTAATAGAAGCCTACAAGGCCCTCTCGTTCGTATGTCTTGTCCAGAAAAGACTCAACTATCGTTCCGGCAGCAGGTACGCCGTCAGCAATACCGGGGTTGTACGGATAGTAGGCGAAGAAAGAAATCCTGTCGTATTCGTTCCGGGGCCAGAATCTGGAGTTTTCATAGTCGTATGTATAGTAGCCGCCGTCTTCAGAAATTGATATACCTTCGTTGTAGAAGAGGTTGGGGGTGTTGTCATTCTTTCCGTCCTGCCATCCTCCGGCCTTTGTGGTACCCCCTTCTTCGTACTGGGGATGGAAATACCCGAAGACGCCGAAACTCTTTTCCGATTGTAGGTGTGTAGAACCGCTGCTGATGTAGTAATCCGCATCTGCCTTAGTCGCAGGTATGCCGGCGCGTAAGGTGTACCAGGTAAAATCAATGGGGACGTCCTCTGTGAGAGGGTCGCGGTCGATTTCGTTCTTAATGCACGATGACGATACGGCCGCCACCGTGATGGCTGCAGCCAGAAGCGATATGATGCGTTCCTTTGTCATTGTCTAGTCTGAAACAGAAATGTCTGATCCTGCAGAGGTCCAGGTGTCGTCCACAACATCCTCAAATTCTATTCTGTCGAGTCCTGCAGAAATCTTGTAAATGTAATGGTGACCGGACTCCCAGGCGGTGACGCCGTACTGTTTGGCCGGATCCGCGTTGGTGTTGTCGTAAAGCTTCACGGAGAAGCTGTCTCCTTTGTAAACGATGGGATCCGGATGATCTGGATCCGACGATGCAAAAGTAATGTCGTAGTTCAGCGTGAAGGTCGCGGAGGAACTTATGTCCTGAGGTATGACCAGAAGGCGCAGGAGAGTAGCCTCGTCCACGTCGAGATCATTCTGGCTGATGGTATATTCGCTGCCTTGACCGCTCCAGACATACGGGGTTGTCGCAGGGTCCTCGAGCGTTCCGGTCTTTTTGATATTCGTCAGGGACAGGGTATTCAGTTTTGCTCCTGTTCCTTCGGCAAGCTTGAATTCCACGAGCGAGAGCGCGTGCTTGAATGTAAGGGTAACTTCTCCGTTTGTGAGGTATCCGTAGTTCCAGGTATCGCCGCCCTCATCGTGGCCCATTGTCCTGTAAATATCCTTGACCGGGACGCAGAACATAAGGTCAATCTGGTCGTCAGGGTTTTCCTGCTGTGTGAAGGTGATTTTTGGAAGCCCGGTTGAGACGTTGTCGTAGGCGGTGGTGGTTCCGGCTCTGTAGAGGTTCAGACCCGTAGCCCCATAAGGGTAGTATCCCCAGAAGGAGAGTCTGTCTATGCCATCGCTTGTGGCACCGGCACCGTATTCGTTGGGCCAGTACTTTACGGGAGAGTAGGTCCAGCTTCCGTCATCCTGCTTCTCGACAAGCTGGTCGTACATAAAGTCGGGGATGTTGTTCGCATCCGTTGCAAAAGTGCAGTTGTCGTGGTAGAAACCATATACGGAAATCTGAGCTCCGGCAGCGAAGTTCGATCCCGGGGCTACATAAGAAGCTCCTGCCCTCGTTGCGATGCGGCGCTGGCCGTACGTGGAGAACACGACGGGAACTCTGTCTTCGCTGTCCTTATGCTCGTCCTTAAGGCAGGAAGGGACGAGCAGCAGAAGTAGCGCTAGAGGAGCCAGGTATGTACGGTTTCTTGACATAGTTTCTTTTGTTTGGAACCCCTCCGTCCGGTCAGGGCCGGAGGGATTGAGGGTATGGGGATTAGCTGTTGTTGACAGGGAGATCGACATCGTTAGCAGCGCCGTCGGTCCAAGTGGAGACCTCGGTAACATCGAAGCTTACGTTGGTAAGTCCAAGCTTGACAAGAACGTCATACTTGTAACCGGCGTCGAAGGTGATGGCAGCGGTGCTGGTCTTCTTGATGACCTGCTGAACGGTGCTGTAGCCTCCGTTAAGAGCAGCATCTGCGGTGATAACCCAGTAGTTGGCGGTGATTACGTACTTTCCGGAAGCAATCTCGCCGGGGATGATCATCGGAGAGTTGTCCTCATTGAGGTACTGAGCGGTTTCGGTAACATCGAAGCCAGTCTTTCCGTTAACAGTGGTGGTGGCGGAGAAGGAATCCTCGTCGAAAGTAACGACGGTCTCGCCGGTCTTGCTTGCCCAGTTGGGAGTTGCGGTAGCGCTGTCAATGGTAAGGACACCGCTCTTGGTTCCGTCAGCGCTCATCTCGAGGCTCTCGAGGATGATCTTGGTGTTGGAGTCAAGGTTTGCAGTGGTGGGAGCAACAGCATCGACAACGGCCTGGACCTTGATGCCAAGCTTTGCAAGAGCGTGCTTGAAGGTGAAGTTGATGGTACCGGTGATGGTCTGCTTTGTCTGGTTGAGGACAGGGGTAGCCCAGAGGAGGTCGATCTGCTCTTCAGCCTTGGAAGGGACGGTGAAGGAGATGGTAGGGGCACCTGCTGCGGTGTTAGCGGAGATCGCGGTGATACCCTGACCAGCTGCAGGGACAGTGTTCACGGAAGCGGTAGCAATCTGGGGAGCATAGGCATAGAAGCTGAGCTTGTCATTGATCGTTCCGGTCTCAACAGTGGTGCTGTTCTGTCCGTTAGGCCAGTACTTCAGAGGAGTGTACTCCCACTTTGCAGGGTAGAGGGTAGTGTTAGCGCTGGCGTTGTACTTAACCTGCTGGTTGTACATAAAGTTCGGGGTGTCAGAGGCAGCCCAGTCGTTGTTGAGGGTGTAGTAAGCGAACACACCGAAACCGTCAGTGGAATTTTTGAGGTTGGCGGTAGTGATGTCGCCGTAAGTAGCTCTGGTCTGTGCGGCGTTGCCGGCATAGACACCGAAGGTGAGGACGTTCTCATCGCGAGTGTTCTCGAAGGTCTCGACTTTCACGCAGGAAGCGGTGAGAACGAGAGCAGCTGCTGCTGCGAGGATCATTGAAGTTTTCATAAAGCTTTGTGAATGTTTAATTGTTAATATTGTTTGTTTTCGTTTTTACATTGGAATCTCTACTGTTTCTCCCTGTTCCCATTCATCGACATTTACGTCGAATCCGCCTCCGTCGCTTCCGGCCGGCGGAACGTCCGGAAGTACGACGTCGGGATCCTCCCAGGTCCCCAGCTCGAGGTCAAGTACGAGATTGATACCGTGGACACCCATCTCGATGTTGAACTTATTACCAACCTTGAACTCGAAGTCGCGGGTAGTCGTACGGTCAACGAGTTGACAGCTGAAGTTGAAGATATTTGCGTTGGGATCCCTGAGGGCAAGGTTACCGGAAATGCTTCCGGGGAGGCCCAGCGTACGGACGCGTCCTTCGACGTAACCCTTTGTCGGGTCAATGTCGTCGATGTGCTTGCTCCAGACGTCGGAATCCATCAGCTGCACGGTCTCGTTATCGGAGGCGCGGTCAGCGGAAATAAGGAATCCGTCTGCGAGCCCGTCCATTGAGGCGCGTGCGGAGTAGAGGTTATATATATTCTGGATGTGGACCTTGACGTTAAGTTCGCACACCACGTTATATGCAATGCCGTAAATGTGGTAGGTGGCGCCATCCAGGGCGACCTTAGCCTTTGCAGCGGCGTCCCTTGTGCTGTCATCGGAGGCGGAACCCTTTGTCTGGGCGGCTTTGGTCTTGGTTTTCCAGTCCGCATAGAGGGCCTGGTAGTCATCGACCATTTCCTCGGTGATCTCGAATTCGTCAATGAGGGCGATTCCGAGGTCCTCAGGGGCGACTGCGACAGCTGCAGGATCGATGCCGGCGCGGGAGACCTTGCTCTTATACCAACCGGACTTTGTCATTGTGAGAGCGGCTTCCGCTGTGGAGAAGTCGTTCATATTCATAAAGCTGTAGGTCCAGAACTCTTCAGGGGTCTGGTTCATCACGAAGCAGCGGAAGTGCCCTACGGGGAGATCAACCTCCGTGGAGTAGATTTCGGAGGTCGTCGCCACGATCGGGTAGTTGTCACCGTCACGGAAGAAATAGGCGCTCATTCCCGTAGGAATCTCAGGGAAGTTACTCCAGTCAACGTTCAGGTAGGCCTGTAGTAGTACTCCAGGGGACGCCTTTCGCAGCTTGCGAGGATAAGCGCAAGTGCCGATATCAATATGAACCACAGTTTTCTCATCTTCCCGTCTCCTTCTTGTGGTCCAACTTATAGTCGAAGATATATTTGAGGCTGAATCCGACCTTTGTGGGGCCGAGCCAGTTCATCTTTCCGTGATACTGATAAATCAGGTGCTCGTCAGTATCGTTTGCTTCATAGTAACGGTAGTGAGTGCCCATCCAGCCGGCGCCAATGAAGGCATCGAGCCTCCAGTTGTCGCCCCACTTCCAGGCGTAACCGTATTCAAGGCCCACGAGCTGGAACTCTCCCTGCCAACCCTTGTGGTGAGGCTCCACATCGTAGTAGCCGGCACTGAGGTCGAGGCCCACGAAATGACCGCGGAGGATATCCATAGGATCATTCGGGTTCATAGGGGAAAGCCAGCGGCGTACGCCCAGATCCCACTTAAGCATTTCCCAGGCGCGGTCGTTGCCCTTGGTTACCCACCAGGGGAAGGCGTACTCAGCATAAACGCTCCACTTGTTGCCCAAAGGAAGTTCCAGGGCGAAGTTCGGAGTGATAAGGGCATCGTACAGGAGATTGGTGGATGCTGCAAAGATGGGATATTTGTATTTCAGGGGAGGGAATACGCGAATGGAAGGCTCGCTGACAGGGAGCTTGTCCAATGCGTAAGCGCCGTCATTAAGGTCGAGGGCATATCCGAACCCGTCACTGTCATCAATATCGCAGGAGAGTTCAGGAATGTCGGGAATCGCAAGGGGGGTGAGGCTTCCGCGAACAGTTGCACGGCGGGTCTCCGGGAGAATGTTCTCCTTGATCCAATCCCATCCGTCGAGCTTCTTGAGGCGCATCTCCTTGGATGTAGGAGTGTCATTCGAGTCGATGATTGCAAGGGTACGTGCCTTAAGCTCGCTGTCCATCTGATCATTTTCCAGGACTGCGGACCTTGTCTCTTCCCAGGCTTCACCGTTGGAACGGACAGCGATCTGGCCCTTGAACTGAGGGTAGTTCTCTTCAATCCAGCGCCTCAGGGCAAGACCACGCTGCATTGCGAGGCGTTCGTTCTTTGCGACGGGGCCGTCGATGGAGGAGGAAGATGTGATCTGGAGGGATTTGAAATCTTTAGCCTCGCGTCCGTCGAGCATCGTACGGATTTCAGCAAAGACCTCCTCGTTTCCGTCAATCTCACCGGAAACTCCGTCCTCGTTCAGGTTGAACAGGACGCTGGAGCGGCTTGATGCGCCGCGGCGGGGAGAACCTGCGGCATTTGCGTTTCCGCGAGAAATCTCACTGCCGCTTCCGGATGCCTCATTCTCGCGCACATTGCCGTCAGTCGCTCCTGCCTTTAGAGAAGCCGTTTCCTTTCCGCATTCGGCGATGGTACCATAGCTCCGGAGGGATATCTCCGCGAATCGGATAGAACGGAAATAGCGGCTGTAGAGCTGCTTGTAGGCGGGAACCTGCTTGAGGAGGGCTTCCTTTGCATCCGGAGCTTCTTCGGAGTCGATGATAGCGATGACGCGGTCCTTCGACGCATTGTCCATCCGTGAATCTCCGGCGACGCTCCGGCGAAGATCATCCCAGGACTCCGCCTCAGGGCTTACTGTCACCTTGCCCTCGAGGGTAGGGTATTTCGAGAGGATGTACTTGCGGAGCGCGTTTGCGCGCCTTCCGGAAAGAGCCTTGTTGTAGCTGTAATTGCCTTCGGGGGAGGAATAGGAAACGATGTTGATTGAACGTCCTTCCTCCGCTGCGCAAACAGAGGCGATTGAATCCACGGCGGCAAGATTTGCCTGATTGTCTAAGTAATCTTCGCTGATCACCGCGCTGTCGAAGGGGAAAATCACGCGCACCGTGCGTTCCTGTTGGGCGTAAGCCTGCTCGCGCGTAAGGAAAAAGCTGACCAGTACGCACAACACGAGCGCCGCAAACCTTTTGGCTGCGGAAACCCTTGTCAGAAGTGCGTTGAGACTGGTTTTCATCATTTATTTTCCTTTCCGAGCTTCACGCGTACGGGCGCTCATACGTGCCCGTGTGCAAGCAAAACAGATGCAAAGGTAAACTAATTTTTCGAACATCCAAAAATAATTTTGATTTTTTGACGTAATTTTTGAAAATTATTTTCAAATCTTGACGCGAGCGTTTTTTGAAAATTTGCTTTCAATTGCCCAATCTTGCATAATTCTTTTGGCTTATTAAATATTTTAAGGAATTACGCGTGCGTATAAAAGGGGCAAAATGGGCACAGAGGACCACAGTGTGCTTGTTTTTATGAAATGAAAATTATTTGTCAATTTTTGAAAAATATTTTGGAAATATAAATTATTCATATATCTTTGCATTCGGAAAGTCGTTTTTGTGCTTTTATAAACGAATTGACCTATATAATATAATATGTATATGACCAGAAACTCATTCATCTCAACCCTTGGTGCTGTTGTCCTGGTGCTTGCCGGTACTTCCTGCCTGCAGGTTGATGATATCTCCGTTCCTGATCCTTCTCAGGGGAAGAAAAAGATGGGCTTTGACATCACCGTTACCCGCGATGGCGAGGAAATTCCCCGTGAGTCTATCACAAAAGGTGCCACAGTTGATTCCGACGACAATAAAATTGCGACAATGGATAAAGATATTCCCTTCGGTCTCGTTGGAATTGATCCTCAGACGGAGTCGTTAATCCTTGATAACGAGGCAATTTTTTCTGATTCGGAAGGCTATTATGGTCTGTTTGATATGAATCTTTGGGATATCCCTACAAAGATTATGTTCAGCGCTTATTATCCTTATGTTGATAACGTTTCTTACTCGGATAATCTGGACACATATTCAATTCCTTTTTCCAGTGCTGATACGGAAGCCGGTCCTCTTGTATCCAAGACTGTGGAGCGCGCCATAACGCAGCTTAATATGCTCCCCCTGGAGTTCCAGCATATTACAAATGATATAGGTTATAAGATTGCTGACGTTACCCCTGACCCCCAGCTTCAGGGCCTGATCCACCTGAGGAAAGTCACTGCTTACAATATTGCTTCTGCCGGCGTATTCATTAATGATGTCGCGATGAGCCAGGGTCTTTGGAGACGCCAGGCGTACTTCAGAAATGTTGTTGTATTCGAAGGAGACGCCCTCGTTGGTGTTGGCGAGGAGAATGAAAAGTTCATAGGCAGTGATTCGCTTGTTGACCATATGGTGGACAGTCACCGTTACTATGCTATTCCTGATGAGATTAAGGTCGGGAAACAGTATGTTGAGGTGTTGTACGATGTGGACGGCTTCGATATCGGCGGCTTCTATTATCAGCCGATCAAGAATTTGACTGCTAAGTATATGCTGTATGGACTTCTGCCTGATAATGTGTTCGTCTATGGGCGCCAGTACACATTCCACCTTGGGCTTGACCTGACACAAATATACAAACAAGTGGCCTTCAATGCCAGTGTGAGTGAATGGGAAACTAAAATTTATGAGAATAACGATACCTTCTGATGCTACATGATATACTGATGTTCGTACCGCTGATGGTATGTTTGTTCTGGATGATCCTGCACGTTGTGCTGTCATTCAGGACAAACTCGTTTTCAATGGTGATGTTTACGCTGGCGGTAGCCGGGCTCTTCTTTATGATTGACGGATACAATTCCTCAATTCACGGAACCCCGGGAATGCAGATATGGTTTTCCATTCTGTACCAATTGGTCGCTCCAAGCCTTATACCGGTATCTGTTCTTTATATGGTGCGTCTCCAGAGTACGGACAGGTTCTCGGCGCTTCAGTTCCTATGGGTCCTGATTCCTGTCGGAATGTTTTCAGCGACAGCGCTTTTAACTTCAATCATAGGCGTTGAGGAATTGTCCAGCTTCCTTGCGGTGGTAAACCGCAACGGCCTTGCAGAACTTTCGCTCTACAAGGGAGAGCCTGTCTATAGCTATTATGTATGGTCCAACCTTATACTTCGTGTGATTATTGCCTTCGAGATGCTATATATGATCTTGTATCTCGCGGCTCTGTATAGGAAGAAGGGATGGAAGATCGCAACCCTCTGGGATTTCTTCGCCCACGACGGGCGCGCTGAAGTCCTTCAACTTCAGACAATTCCGATGATGTGCATCTGTATTGTCTATCTTGTCAAGGTATTCCTTTTCAAGGACTACCTTGACACTCATCTTACAATGACGGCGATCCTTTCAATCATTGTCGCGTTCTCTGTCTTTTATTTCGCGCTTACGGCGATGTTCGGAGCCAAGGAGACCCTTACAAAGGAGGAGATGCGTAACGGAATGCGCTACAATTACAACAGGCAGAACAAACAGCAGGTCGTTGAAGAAATGATAGGGGAGCTCATCGATGATGCTGAGGCGGAAGCCCTTAAACGTATCCGTTCAAAGATTGGTGTTTCTCCGGAGCTTGAAGCTTGGGAGAAAGGTGAAAAATCCGGGGAAGAGGAGAAGTCCATCGCTTCGGCAATATTCTCCGCCGTTGCGGAATCCTGGGATGAGGATAGCCTTATGGGCCGTTTCCAGAAGGTTATGCTTGAAGAACGCCTCTATCTCAAGCCCGGTCTGAGTCTTGGCGATGTCGCGGAGCGTCTTGGGTCAAACAAGACATACATTTCCAAGATGGTAAACAATACTTACAATCTCGGATTCCCCGAACTTCTGAACATCCTCCGTATAGACTATGCGGAGCATTATATTATGCTCCACAAGAATGCCAAACAGGATGAAATCGCTGAGGCCTGCGGCTTTTTCAGTGCTTCTTCGTTCAACAATACGTTTAAGAAGATAACCGGTATGACGCCTAAGGTGTGGGTTGCTTCTCAGGAAAAGAGGCGCGTATAAGTAAGGATTTCTTCGGGAAAAGAAAATTATGATTAACTGTTACGACATAGATTTTTCCAAGGTTACGGTCCTCGTGGTAGATGATGTCCCAATCAATCTGATCCTTGTGAAAAAGATGCTCTCCAAGTTCAATTTCAACGTTATAACGGCGGATAACGGTGCCAGGGCGCTGGCATCCATAAAGGAAAAGCAACCGGACCTCCTCCTTCTGGATATCCTTATGCCTGAGATGGACGGATTCGAGGTTCTCCGCCGCCTTCGGGAGAATCCTGAATATGATACCCTAAGGATAGTTATCCTTTCTGCATTAAACTCTACTGAAGATATTGTAAAAGGCTACCAGCTTGGGGCGAATGACTTTATAACAAAGCCCATTATCCTTGAAAAATTGGTCAATTGCGTAGCAACTCAGCTCCAGATAATAAAAAAATAGCATAGATTATGTTTCATTTTCGAAAATAATTGTTACATTTGCGGAAACTGAAATATAATCATCGTGCGAAAACTATCTGCATTTTTCACCGGAATACTTCTTTTTACTGCACTGTCCCTGTTTGGTGCAGTTACCCCTGACGGCTCCCTCTGGATTGGAACTGAAGACAGCGGAGTTGTCCGCATCGGGAGGAACGGGAAAGTTCTGAATTATACCGTTGCCGGAGGCCAGCTTACATCTGACGGAATCGTTACTGTCCTTGCTGACAGCAAAGGGACGCTTTGGCTCCTTGGGTCTGACGGTAAAGTACTGTCCTATTCTTCGCTTGAGGGCTTCAAGGTTTTCGAAGGCATAGGATCCCCGGTAACCGCCCTTTCCTGCAGGCAGACCGACGGTCGCCTTTTTGCTGCGACTCCGGATGCCGTTTATTCTTTCGCCCCTGATGATGGTAAGTCTACTGAAAAGATTGTCGCTCTGACCGGAACAGATGCCGGTGCAGTCCGGGAAATCAGCTTTGCCGCTGACGGCGCCATATGGCTCATCTGCGAGACCGCAATCCATAGGATTTCTCCTGACGGAGTCCTGAATACTATCCCTGAAAACAGGCGCGATGTATCAAATTCAATAATTTTAGAAATTGAAACACAACCCCAGCGGGAGAGCCCTGAAGCGGGTTTTTCGCCTGTCTTTTGGGTTCTTTTCTGTATCCTTGCGCTCCTTGCCGGTCTTCTGATAGGCCGTTTGACTCGTAGAAAACCTGTCGAATCCCTTATTACTCCGATCCCGGAGAAGACTCAAAAGCCTGCGGTCACTGTAAAACCCGCAGTCACTGAAAAACCCGCAGTCACCCCGTCCCCCGTCGTATCGTCTGAGCCTGTATCTCCTATCTCCGACGCTCTTCCTTCCCCCGATCCGTCTCCCGTTGAAGAAACTCCCTCGAAAGAGGATGATTTTATCGTACGCGTGCGCGGTATAATAGAGGATAATATCGCTACGCAGAAATTCGGAGTAGATGATATCGCTGCTATTACAGGTATGAGCCGAATCCACGTAAACCGCAAACTGAAAGCGGCTGGGGCACCTTCACCTTCAGTAATGCTTAAGGAAGCGAGGATGAAAGCGGCAGCCAAATTCATCTCCGAGGATCATCTTCCGATGTCTGAAGTGGCGCAAAAGTGCGGTTTTTCCTCCGCTTCTTACTTTGCGACTGCTTTTCGCGAGTATTACGGTATTTCTCCCTCGGATTACAAGGGATAATCGTTCTTTTTTGCTACCTTTGCGCCCGCTATGACTAAACTGTTGACACAAGGGGGCACTGCGGGAGCGATTCTGATTCTTTCGCTGGTTATTGCCTCCGGACTCTATCTGAGTCGCTTCAAGATCAAGGGAATCTCCATAGGGACAACCTGGATCCTGTTTATGGGCATTCTTCTGGGGCATCTTGGGCTAAGGATTGACCCGGTTATGCTGTCCTTTGTCAAGGATTTCGGCCTTATACTGTTTGTTTTTGCGATAGGTCTCCAGGTGGGCCCGGGCTTTTTCCGTTCTTTCAGAAAGGATGGAGTGCAGATGAATTTCCTTGCGATCTGCCTCGTGCTCCTCGCGGTCGCAACAGCATATCTGCTTCATCTTGTTACGGGAGAAGACCTCGGTATTATGACAGGCATTATGTCCGGAGCTGTGACTAACACTCCCGGACTCGGCGCCGCACAGCAGACTCTTTCAGATCCGGAAGCCGCTTCGAAGGTTGCATCGGCTTATGCGGTTGCTTATCCTCTCGGTGTTCTTGGCGCTATCGCCGTGGTGATACTTTGCCGCGCGATCTTCAGGGTTGACATCAATAAGGAAAAGCAGAGCGAAGCGGATACAGACGAATCCAGCGCTTTCCGCCTTGCCGTCCGTGTTGAGAATCCCGCCGTTTTCGGGAAATCCCTGCACGATATCATCGGCGAGGAAAACAGCGACCATCTCGTGATTTCCCGTATGATGCGCGGCGGCGAAGTGACAATCCCAGATCTTGACAAACCCCTTGAAGAGGGTGACAAGCTCCTCGTTGTCACGGATGTACATCATAAGGACAAGATAGGAATCATCTTCGGCGAGGTGGTCCCGGTCAATATGAAGGAATGGCAGCGTCCCGGCATCCACCTTGTTTCACGCCGGCTTTCCATTACCGAATCCGCCATCACCGGAAAGAGCCTCCGCAAGCTTGACATCCGTCAGAAATACGGAGTTACCGTGACCCGGATACTCCGTGCCGGCGTCGATCTCCAGGCAGATGCGGACATCATTCTCCAGGTTGGTGACAGTATCCAGGTCGTGGGGTCGGAAGACGGTATCCGTCATCTTGCAAAGCTTGTCGGAAATCAGCCGGAGACCCTTCAGAAGCCTAATCTGGTCCCCATTTTCTTCGGAATTGCGCTGGGAGTTCTCGTGGGGATGCTTCCTGTCAAGTTCACTTCAATGCCCCAGCCGCTGAGACTTGGTCTTGCCGGCGGTCCCCTTATCGTCGCAATTCTTCTCGGTTACTTCGGACCTAAGCTCCGTATCACAACCTACACAGCCCTCAGCGCAAACCTTATGATACGCGAGATCGGGATATCCCTGTTTATGGCGGCTGTAGGACTCGGGGCGGGGGAGACCTTCGTTTCCAGCCTCGTCGGAGGCGGTTATATGTGGGTCCTTTACGGAGCAGTCATTACTTTTGTGCCTATGCTGCTTGTCGCTGTCGCGGCACGTCTTTTCTACAAAATGGACTTTTTCAAGATCTGCGGCCTGCTTTCCGGCGGAACCACGGATCCAGCCCTGCTTTCCTTCTCGCAGGAAATGTACGGCAGCAGCCGCATAGCCGTGAACTACGCAACGGTTTATCCGCTCACGATGTTCCTCCGTGTCGTTGCCGCCCAGGTTTTGATAATGATAATGCTATAATGATATGAAGAAGAATCTTATTCTTGCACAAGTCCTTGTCGTTGCAGCAGCCCTGACCTCCTGCAACGGCGGACACAATTCTCCGCTTGCCAGAAAGGTTTCCGACTATGCGGTCGTTACTGTAGAAGCTCCGGACCTCAGCGGAATCACTGACAACGGGAAGGAGGTTCTGAACCTGTATCGCTTTGCTGCTGACGAAGTTGACGCTATCTATTGGGAGCAGTACTTTGGCGACAGGGAGGCCCTTCTCGGGTCAATCGCTGACCCTTCCGCCAAGGCCTATGCTGAGATCAACTATGGCCCGTGGGACCGCTTTACAGGAAAATCCTTCATCGAAGGCTACAAGGACCGTCTCCCCGGAGCCGGTTTCTACCCCGAAGATATGACTGTCGAGGAGTTCGAAGCCTTCGCGGATCCCGCCAAGACAAGCCCCTACACGATGATTCGCCGCTCCAAAGACGGCTCTCTTGAGGCCGTATGGTATCACGATGCCTACAGGCCCATATCGATAAGATAGCCCATTACCTTCGCGCCGCCGCAGACATCACAATCAAGCCCAGCGTCCAGAAATACCTTCTTGCAAAGGCCGATGCGCTCGAGTCTGACCGCTACTACGACAGTGGAATAGCCTGGCTGGAGATGGACGACAGCAAGATGGACCTTGTAATCGGTCCCAACGAAACTGCCGACGACCAGCTCCTTGGCCTGAAGCGCTCCTACGAGGCCTTCGTCCTCCTGAAGAACGAGGCCCATACGGAGGAACTTATGCAGTACGTCTCCCGCCTTCCCGAGTTCCAGGCTGAACTGCCCGGAGACCCTGCATACAGGAACTTTGAGCCCGGTGCCGGTTCCAATATCTTTTCCTGCGACGCCCTCTACTACGCAGGCAAGGCAAACGCCGGAGTAAAGGTTATCGCCCTTAACCTGCCGTTCGATGCAGATGTCCAGGAGGATATGGGCACGCGCACCATCCTTCTGGAAAATGTCATCCGCGCAAAGTTCAACTATGTAGTGAGCCCTGCAGGGCGCGTCCTTCTCGATGGCGATGCGGCTGAACATCTTTCATCCGACGCTTTCTTCTGGAATACCGCTTTCCGTGAGGTTGCCCACGGACTCGGTGTCAAGGAGACCCTGAACGGCTCCGGAAGCGTCGAAGAAGCGCTTGGCGTAAACGCCCTGACCTTCGAGGAACTGAAGGCGAATACCGTCGGAATTCTCCTCGTGTGCAAGCTCCAGGATAAGTACGACATCCACCACATCTTCACAAAGGAAGACGCCCTTGCGACATATTTCGCATCGCTGGTCCGTTCCGAGCGCTTCGGCGAGGGTTCCGCCCTGGGCCGCGCAAATGCGATAATCTTCAACTGGCTCAGCAAGGACGGCGCTGTCCACCGCAATGAATCCGGCCGTTATACCCTGGACTATGCTGCAATGGAATCCTCTCTTGGAGAGCTTGCCGCCCTCGTCCTGAAGACCCAGGCAACAGGTGACCGCGGGTTCGCTGCAAACTTCGAAACGGAATACTCTTCCCTCAGCGAGTCCTTCAAGGCAGACCTTCACAACCTCTCCCTGGAGGGCGTTCCTGCGGATATCCGCTTCGATTTCAAGACCCGTTAAGATTTTTGACTGAGGGGTTTGGAATTTTCAAGGAAAAAATATACCTTTGCAGTCCTTTTGGAAAATATAAAAGCAACAAGATATGAAAAGAACATTCCAACCCTCCCGCCGCAAGAGGATTAACAAGCACGGTTTCCGTGCAAGGATGGCAACCGCCAACGGCCGTCGCGTCCTCGCAGCGCGCCGCCGTCACTGCCGCAAGAAACTTACAGTTTCTGACGAGGCACAGTGGTAATCGGAAATAACGCAGGCTTTGAGTCTGCGTTTTTTTTTGTACATTAGCGGAGTACAAATAAGACAGAGATGATAAGAATGCTTGTTGCAGCGCTTGCGCTGATTGCTGTTGAGACTGACAATACATCCCTTATAATGGTCTCAGACCAGGAAGGAGTGCTCCGTACGGCCCATTATGGGGAAAGAATCTCTGACCCTTCGGAGTTTCTCGCCGCTGACCTTTTCTCGGACCCGTACTCGGAGAGCCATACCCGATCATATCCTTCCGTAGGCGGTACTTTCATCAACCAGCCTGCGCTTCACGTCAAGTATGCTGACGGGACTCATAATACCGAACTCGTGTATAAGGGTCACAGCGTCACCTCTTCTGACGGTGCTACGGTTACAAGCATCGATCTGCTGGATTCTGTTACATCGCTTGAAGTCCGGCTTGTTTTCACAGCCTACGAAAAGGAGAACGTGATACTTGAGCACGCAGAAATCCGTAACGGGGGAAAGAAGGAGATCCAGCTTCTGGATTATGCCTCTTCTTCGATGACGATAGAGGCTGGAAAGTATCTTCTGACCCATTTCTACGGGGGATGGGCTACGGAAATGAATATCGACCGGGAGATTCTCACTCACGATACGAAAGTGATAGAATCCCGGAGGGGAACCCAGGCGACCCAGTGCAACAATCCATCTTTCCTGCTCAGTCTCGACACAGATTCGTTCAGCGAGAATGATGGCGAGGTTGTCGCGGGCGCGCTTGCCTGGAGCGGCAATTTCCGCCTCAGTTTTGAGATTGATGAGTCCGGAAGGCTCCGGGTACTTGGAGGAATCAATCCTTTCGCCTCATCATATCCGCTCGCTTCCGGCGCTACATTCGTTACTCCGGATATGATATGGACAAGGAGCCCGGAGGGTGCCGGGGGAGCGTCGAGGAATTTGCACAGATGGGCCCGGAAATACGGCGTTTACGCAGGCGGGACGGTGAATCCCACGCTCCTGAACAGCTGGGAGGGCGCGTACTTCACGTTCACGACGGAGACTCTTCTCCGGATGATCGACGACGCTGCTGATATGGGCCTTGAAATGTTCGTCCTTGACGACGGGTGGTTTGGCAATAAGTTTCCCCGGAACGGGGATGATGCTGGCCTTGGTGACTGGGACGTTAACGTCTCGAAGATTCCGGAAGGAATAGACTATGTCGCTTCTTATGCCCATTCGAAAGGCCTCAAATTCGGAATCTGGATTGAACCGGAAATGGTCAACCCGAAGTCTGAACTCGCCCTGGCCCACCCGGACTGGGTTGTCCAGAGTCCGGGGCGTGAGATTCCCACGGCGCGTAACCAGTGGGTTCTGGACCTCTCGAACCCTGCGGTCCAGGATTTCGTGTTCGGCATTTTTGACAAGACGATGAGTCTTGCCCCTTCAATAGACTATATAAAGTGGGACTGCAACAGGACGGTCGCTTCCTTTGGCAGCAAGTACCTTAAGAAGAATCAGGACCGTTTCTATGTGGATTATTGCGAGGGTATCTATAATGTGATGCGCCGCATCCGTGAGAAGTATCCTTCGGTTATCGTGCAGTGCTGCTCTTCCGGAGGCGGAAGGGTGGATTACGGGGCGCTCCGGTGGTTCAATGAGATATGGACCAGCGACGATACGGATGCATTCCAGAGGGCTTATATCCAGTATGCCACCAATCTGATCTACCCCGCCTGTGTTATGGGCTCCCACGTTTCTGCGGTTCCGAATCATCAGAGCGGCAACGTCACTCCGCTGAAGTTCCGCTTCGATATGGCGTGTTCCGGAAGGCTTGGAATGGAGCTTCAGCCAAAGACCCTCACTCCGGAGGAGAGGGCTGTCGCTGAGCGGTGCATCGCTTCTTACAAGGAGTACAGGGATCTCGTGTTCAGGGGAGATGTATACAGGCTCGCATCGCCTTATGAGGGTGACTATTACTCGCTTATGTATGTCAGCGAGGACCGTTCCAGGGCGGTTGTCTTCGACTACTGCCTCCGTTATCAGAACCGCGCCGTCGGCAGTCATCCGCTGAAACTCCGTGGGCTTGATCCTTCGAGGAAGTATCGTGTAAGGGAGCTCAATGTGGACAGGTCTTCGTGGTGGGGGGACGGCGGAGCTTATTCCGGCGAATTCCTCTCATCGGGTGCCTTTGCCCCTTCCCTTCTGACTACATATTCCAGCGGCGTTTTCTATCTGGAGGCGTTATAATCAATCTGGTATGGACGCAGTATTCGCAGCTGACGACGAGCGCTTTATGCGCGATGCCCTCCGTGAAGCGGAGGCGGCACTCCGGGACGGTGAGATCCCTATAGGCGCCGTGGTGGTCTGTCGCGGAAGGGTGATAGCCCGTGGGCATAATCTTACCGAACGGCTCCACGACTGTACAGCTCATGCGGAGATGATAGCGATCACGGCGGCAACTGAGTCTCTCGGGGGAAAATATCTCCAGGATTGCACTCTCTATGTTACTGTAGAGCCTTGTCCTATGTGCGCAGGTGCCCTGTGCTGGTCCCAGGTAGGCCGTATTGTTTACGGCGCACCCGACCCCCGCCGTGGCTACTCGCTCTTTTCCCCTTCGCTTCTTCATCCCCGCACTACCGTCACCCCCGGTATCCTCTCCCTCGAATGCTCGGACCTGATGGTGAATTTTTTCAAGGAAAAAAGATAGTATTCTAAATAAATGATAAAATGGTAAAAGTTGACGTAAAAGGATGCCGTAGTTTTATCGACGGCAAAAAGTACGAACAGTATGTCGGGAAGGCCCTCGACGCATTTGATGTCCTGGAAGCTGAGAGCGGGGCAGGAAATGATTTCCTTGGATGGAAGCATCTTCCTTCCACAACTCCCGAGTCCCTTATCGCGGATTCGGAGGCAATTCGCGACGAATGGGCATCCAAGGGCGTGGACCTTGTCATCACTATAGGAATCGGAGGCAGCTATCTTGGCGCAAAGTGCGCTGTGGAGGCTCTCAGTCATAATTTTTCCAAGCAGCTCCGAGAGAAATCCGCAGCGGAAATCGTCTTTGCAGGAAACAACCTTTCCGAGGACTACATCGCTGAACTGATGGACCTTGCAGGGGAGCGCAACGTCGCCTGCATCGTAATATCCAAAAGCGGTACGACAACGGAGCCTGCGGTCGCTTTCCGTATAGTGAAAAAGTACATCGAGGAGCGTTACGGCAAGGCAGAAGCTGCATCCCGGATTGTCGCTATCACGGACGAGCACAAGGGCGCTCTCAAGACCCTTTCCACTCAGGAAGGTTACCGCACTTTCATCGTTCCGGATAACGTTGGAGGCCGTTTCTCCGTGCTCACTCCCGTCGGAATCCTCCCTATCGTCGTGGGTGGGTTCGATGTCCGCGGAATTCTCGCCGGCGCCCTCGAGGCTGAAAAGGCTCTGGCGGTCAAGTCTTCGGAGAATCCCGCTGTCGTCTATGCGGCAATGAGGAACCTTCTCTACAGCGAGTATGGCAAGAAGGTCGAGATACTTGTCAACTACAACCCCAAGTTCACCTATCTCGCAGAGTGGTGGAAACAGCTCTACGGCGAATCAGAAGGGAAGGACGGGCTTGGAATATTCCCCGCTTCGGTTAACAATACCGCGGATCTCCACTCTATGGGCCAGTTCATCCAGGAGGGCGACCGCATTATGTTCGAGACTGTCATAAACGTCGAGAAGGCGACGCGGAGCGTGTCCATCGCAACAGACCCCCAGAACCTCGACCAGCTTAACTACCTCGCCGGAAAGAGCGTCGAGCACTGCAATCATATGGCCCGTCTCGGGACCGTTCTGGCCCATATGGACGGCGGCGTCCCGGAGATTGAGATATCTGTCGAAAAGGTCGATGCCTTCAATCTGGGCAGCCTGTTCTATTTCTTCGAGTTCGCCTGCGGTGTGAGCGCTTATACCCTTGGCGTAAACCCGTTCAATCAGCCCGGCGTGGAGGCATACAAGAAGAATATGTTCGCCCTGCTTGAAAAACCGGGTTACGAGGAAGCTACTGCTGCGATTAAAAAAAGGTTCTAGGACTCTGCTGGCTTTCCGGCCACAGGCATTTCAGCGGGCTTTCCGGCCACAGGCATTTCAGCGGGCTTTCCGGTGTCGGTGTCAGCCGGCGCTATGGGCTCGAGAAGTTCCGGAGGAACATCAGCAACGGCTACTGCGACTATGCCTTCGATGGCAACGACCAGCTGCCGTTGCTTTTTTATGCGCTTGATATAACCCTCCGCACCTTCGAAAGGCCCGCTCTTGACGCGGACACGGGTTCCGGGCTTGAACGCGGAGAGGTTGTTTATAACGGAAACTTCTTTTCTTGCCGATGCAAGCACCATCCGGAATATCCTCATTTCGCTGTCCGGGATCACGGCGGGCGATGACCACTTCTCCGCGGTTCCATAGACAAATCCGCGGGCTCCGCGGTCTTCATTGCCCTGGAGCATCTCTACTGCGAGTTTGACGCCGTAACCGTCAGTGTGGATGAAAAGGAGGGAGGGGAGGATGGGCTCTTTGTAGTAGATGCGGGGACCCTCCCTGAAATAGCGGGAATCGTCCCTGGTGTCATCCGGTGTGGCGAGCCTTCTTGCGGCTTTCATATGGTCCTCGCCCTTAAGGAGAACGTTCTCTACGGGCACATACGTTTCTATTCCGGCTTCCCGGAACTCCGCCTCCATTTCGAAGACTTTGTTCCAGAATACCTTGACGGCATACCAGCACTCATTGATTACCTTGTCCTGCATCAGTGTATTACGTGGAAGGTTCACAAAGGTAGAAAGATTTTTTGAAAAAAACGTTTGAAAATATTTGGAGAAAAAAAATATTGTAGTACCTTTGCATTCCCGTTGGTGCGGTAGTTCAGTTTGGTTAGAATACCGGCCTGTCACGCCGGGGGTCGCGAGTTCGAGCCTCGTCCGCACCG
>CALCEJ010000098.1 GCA_937900465.1 uncultured Bacteroidales bacterium
TGCCGCTGCAGTCACTAGCCCGGCCGGCGTCAGCGCAGGCGAGGGCGTACTCCGACAGACCATAGATTGCAAAGCCCTGGCTGTAGAGCTGCTTTTTCGTTTCAAGCGGCTCGCCAGAGGGAGAGACAGACCAGTAGACGCCGCCGTGCTCCGGGTCAATGAAATGGGATACGAACCAGTCGTACGCCCTCGTCGCAACGTCCAGGTAATCAAGGTTTCCAAGCGCCCTGAACGAAGCGGAGAAGGCCCATAGGATCCGGGCATTCAGGATAGTGCCGCGAGGCTCTTCCCGAAGGATTCTTCCGAAGCCGTCTGTCCCGCCATAGAATCCCCCCGACGGGTCCTCAAGGCCCATCCACCACCGTAGGATGTTATTCTCGACCTCCTCCCGAAGTTCAGCGGAAAGCCGCCGCCTGTCAATACTCCCAGTCATCGCTTCTGAAAGGCGGAACGGCTATACCGAAGGTAGTCTGGAGATTTGCGTCCATATAGTTACGGAAACCGTAACGGACAGCAACCGGATGAGGCACCTCAGGGCACCAGATATCGACCGTCTGGCCATCCCAGTCAACGGCAGCCTTTGCAAGATGGAACTGCCGGTCTTCGCCGGCAAGCTCGAATCCGCGGACGTCGGAAAGCATCTCGAAGTTACTCCAGACATTGCCAAAGCGAATCCGGACGTGCCCGTCCTCGCGATATTCCGGGGCCCAAGGTTCCGGGAAATCAATCGTAATCCCAAGGTCCACCCCGTACACCGAAGCGAGCGCTCTCATACACATCAGATCCGCAGCCTCCTGCTTCCTCGAAGGATGGACGGTGCCGGGGTCTCCAAGAGTTTCAAGACATACGGCCCAAGACAGGGGAGTGATGCCCTGAGCGGCGATCTGGGTACGGACGAAATGGGGTCTCCACCTCCCGTCAGCGTCGCCGTGGTGATAAGGAGCCAAAAGCGCGTAAATGAAAGGCATATCATCCCTTCCCCAAGCCTTCCTCCAGTACCGTACCATCGAGGCCTGCAGCTTGTCGTAATAGTCCTGGCCTATGTTTGAACAGCCCTGATACCACAGGAATCCCCGTGCCGCATACCCCGCGACAGGCTTCATCCTTCCGTTCCAGCAGGTGGCGACCGAAAGGGGATATGTGCCTGTTTTCTCGCGAAGCGCCTTTACCTCAGAAAGCTGAGAGGGGGTAAGGCCGGCGCCCTCGACAGCCTCCATAGGCATCCAGGGTTCGATACGGCTTCCGCCCCAGGCTTTCACGATAATGCCCACGGGTACATCCAGAGCCGTCGCAAGCCGCTTTGCAAACATATAGCCCACCGCAGAGGTTCGTGTCATAACCCCCGGCGTCGTGAGGGCCCACGCTGCGTCGACATCCGTCTGCGCTACGTGAGTCGTATCGGCCTTGATGTCGAAGACACGGACGCGGGAGGAGTAGGCCGCGGCCTCGAGCAAATGGTCCCTGTAGCCGTCCACTTGCTGGAATCCATATCCGCCCATAGGCATTTCCATATTAGACTGCCCGCTGCAGACCCAGACTTCCCCGAGCCAGATATCCTCGAGGGTGATTTTCTCAGAACCCGAGGAGATACGGAGAGTGTACGGCCCACCGGCCTGGTCCGTCGCGACGGAGACCTTCCAGGTCCCGTCGGGAGCGACCGTCGTCCTGACGGTCCGGCCGCTCCAGGACGCCTTTACGGCGACCTTGGCGCCGGGCTTGCCCCACCCCCAAACCGGGGCGGAAGTCTCCCTCTGGAGAACGGC
>CALCEJ010000099.1 GCA_937900465.1 uncultured Bacteroidales bacterium
TGCTCTTCCGATCTCCCGTACGTATTCCCGAGCAGCAGAGTCGAAAGCGTGGTGCATCCCTCGGGAGCATAGCCGTCGAGAGCATAATTATGGATGATGAGAGTGGGCCAGGAGAGACCGGCGGCGCGAAACGGTTCCTTGAGCGGGAACACCATCGAGCGCGGCAGGTCCCGCAGATCCCCCTTCACCCCAAGACCGATGAAAATAGCCTGCGCCCCTTCCAGTTTGCGTCTCATCTTCCGGGCCCATCCGTCACCGAGCGGCTCCGCAAAGAACCGGTCCATGGCAACTCTGGCATCAGAAGAGACAAGCACTGCGTCTGCATCGATCACCTCATCCCCAACCCTGACACCGACAGGGCGGCCACCTTCCATCAGGACCTCGGAGACCTCAGTATTATACCGGATGGTCCCCCCTGCCTTCCGGAAAGTCTCCGCCATATTCTCATTCATCACGGCAGACCCTCCACGGGGATAGCCGCAGTCGCCATATGAAAATGAGCTGAGGGTAACAATGTACGAGAGCGCATTGTGCTTCGTATTCATTATGCTCCCGAGAAGGGCCCTGAGGTATGGATTCTTAAAATGTGAGACATAGTCCTCCACCGAAACAGACCACAGATATGGCGTCCGGATCAGCGCTGGAAACATCCGGAGGAATTCCATCGGCCTGAACGGGGAGGGCCTTGTCGCCTTAAGGCCGCCAAGGTCCAGGACCGGGGTGTGGAACCAGCGGAACTCGCGGATATGACGGCGAAGCCTCGAAATGACCTTCCTGTCCTCCGGAGCAAACTCCACAAATGTCCTGTACATTCTGTCAGGATCCCTGTAAAGAGGCAGTTCCCCGCCGCCGGGAAGTTCGAGGACAAAATATGGGTCCTTGTTATAGACAGGATTCCCGGCACCCAGGGCGCCGGTTTCACGCCAGACACGGTTAAGGGGGAGATGGGAACCGGAGCCGGTGACCCAATGGACTCCGCCCTCGAATGTGAACCCCTTGCGCTTCCACGACGCGGAAACGCCGCCGGGAGATGTTGTCCGCTCAAGAATCAGAGTATCGAATCCGGACCTCGCAGCGTAAACACCCGCCGTGAGACCGGATATTCCGGCACCTATTATGACAAGTCTCCGCATCCGCTATCAGGCTTCCTTCCCAGCCTCGGAGTCTCCGGGGGCAGAATCGTCATCGTCAGGGAAGACAATCTGCTTGTACTGGTTCTTTCGCTTGCTCCACCTCTCGCGGGCGTACTGCTGCATATCGGTCACGGTATCATTTTCGTCGATGATTTCCATCCCGAGGATGGTCTCGATAATGTCCTCGAGGGTTATGATACCCTGGAAGCAGCCGTAGTCGTCAATGATAAGGGCAATCTGGTCCTTCGACTTGAGGAGGGATTCCCATATGTCGGAGACGGAGGTCTCCTCGTGGAAAGCCGCGATTTCCCGCTTGATGGACTCAAGGCGCGTATCGAACTTGTCCTCAGCCAGTTGCTCCAATACATCGTAGCGGAGGATGTATCCGGTGATGAATTCCGGAGATTCCGCATAGACGGGGATACGGGAGTTATGGGACAGGTCATCCTGCTTGTAGAACTGCTTGAGAGTCATTTTCTCAGGCGCGATTGCAGCAACGACACGGGGTGTCATTACATCATAGGCCTTGATGTCGTCGAGCTTCATTATGTTCTGGATAACCTTGTTTTCAGAATTGTCGATGACACCTTCCTCCTCTCCGATATTCGCCATTGCAGACACCTCCTCGCGGGATATGCCCATATCCGGAGCGTCATCCGTGATGGAGTGGCGAAGCTTCTGGACAACCCACACGACAGGGTACAGAAGGTAAACGAGGAAGTTCATAATCCTGGAGAGCCAGAGCAGGTTTTTCCAGTGAGACGTGCCTATGGACTTGGGGACGATTTCGGAGAAGATGAGGATAAGAAGCGTCATCACGGCGCTTATGATTCCGAACCAGTGCTCACCGGTAAGAAGCGTAGCCTGATGGCCAACCGCAGCCGCACCAAGCGTATTCGCTATCGTATTCAGCGAAAGTATCGCGGTGAGGGGCCTGTCCGGTTCCATCTTCAGTTTCATAAAGCGCGACGCATCCCTGTCCCCCTCTTCTTCTTTCATCGTGATGAAGGAGATAGGCGTTGACATGAGGACCGATTCCAGCAGCGAACACAGGAACGAGATCCCCATCGTAAGGAGGAGATATACTATAAGAAGTGTCATACTTTTTTATCCATAAGGGAACACACCCACCGCGAGAGAAGCCCGAAGGCCCATCCGATCAGAAGACCCACAGCCGCGCCGACAAGGATATCCCCCGCGAAATGCCGCCCGACACAGACCCTGCTCAGCGAAACCACCGTAGCCCATATGCATCCGGTCCATATGAACCAGCGGAAGCGCCGTGCCCCGTCAGAAAGTGCCTTAAGCGGTATCCAGATCGAGAGGACCAGGGCGAACGAGTTGGCGGCGTGGGCACTGAAAAAACCATACTTTCCGCCGCCCTTCCCGATAGGGAGTTCGATGCCGTTTTCTATCATCCACGGGTCGTGGCAGGGGCGGAGGCGCATTGTCGCCGCCTTCACCACATTCGCAAGCTGATCCGCAGCAAGGATAGTCAGCGCAATCGCACCAAGAGTCACGAGAGCCCTTTTCCAGCCCATTTTCCAGAAAAGAAACACTATCAGAAGGGCATAAACCGGATACCACGTATGCTTGTCTGTGATAAAAGCCCATACCGGACCGGACCAGGCCGTATCCAGGAATGTGTTTAAAAAAAGCGTGACGCTTCTGTCTGTCTGCTCAAGCGTTTCCAGCATACCCATATTGAAAGCGGGTACAAATATAGCGAAAAATCAGAATCCCATCCCGAAACGGAGCCACATTTTTTCTTCCAGCTCCTTCCAGGCCTTAACTTCCTCAAGATAAATGCTCTCCGTAAAAGTATCCAGCATCGAAGGAGTAGCCCCCGAAGCCGACATCCCGGATACTCTTTCGACAGCCTTCGACTCATCTTCCACAACCTTTCCGAGGAACTCCTCCTTTGTCGCCTGCCAGCTCACCGTCGCAAGCTTGTTCGCACGGCGAAATCTCCACAGGGCACACTCTGCGTCATACGATTTCTGACCGCAGCGCCAATAGTCCTCCGGGACTCTGGTACATCCGGAGAAAACTGGAATGCGGGGGCTCTGTCCGGGATTGTCAACAGAGAGCCAGCATACGCCCCCCACACTGTCAGGAAGCCAGTTCCTAAGCTGAGTAATATGTGAATATGAGCACCAAGCCACCGCAACGGTACGGCGGAACTCCACCGTTCCCGGAGCGAGCGTGTTAAGCGTCATCCTCATCTGGGTCGTAAGCCAGGGATTTGCAACGGGACTTTTAACCTTTCTCGCAGGGGTTTCTCCCCTTGAAGGGATTTCCATCAGGATATCCTTGGTCATATCGAAATCTGTTCCCTCATATGTCTCCCTGTAAAGGGCCATCACCTCCCTTACATCTACCTTCCCGTCCGGCTTGACGGAGAAAGGCAGTTCCGGCATATCAAACGTAAGGCCTAGCGAAGGGGCAAGGTGATTCAGGATGAAAAACTCGCGGTCGTTGAAGTTACGCCCCTTTGCATAATCCGAATTGAAGGCCTTCCAGAAGATGAACTCCCCCTTACCGTCCCACAAGCCGTTCTCGAGGGCAACCTGCTCTACATTGTCGGAAGCAAGCATCTCATACTGCGGGACGTACCCCCGTGGTTTCCGCTTCGGGGGACGGACAATCCGGCCGATCCGGGGGATATTTGCCGATACTGCAACGTGGTCATCCGGAATCCTTACCGCAGCCCACGCCGCCCCGATCTTGTTCTTTCCGACACCCACAATCTCGAACTGCCAGACCTCGTTCTTGTCAGCAACCGTAAGGCACTCGCCGCTGTCCCCATAGCCATATTTTTCAGCCAGGGAGCCCATCAGAAGCACCGCATCGCGGGCATTGTCACAGCGCTGCAGCGCAACCCTCTCGAGTTCCTCTATCGTAAACCATCCTGCAGGATTGATAAGCGTATCCGGGCCTACGAAGGTGGTCTCCCCTATCGCAAGCTGTTTCTCATTCATACAGGGATATGCCGTGTTCAGATATGCGTAGGTATGGGCCGCCTCCGGGATTTCTCCTATCAGCCTGACTCCCGTCGTGTCCCCGCGGAAGGCGGTATGCATCGTTCCCCGGAGTATCTTGTGCATTGTCCCCGGCGCGTGGTCCTCAGCCGGTTCCATATAGACCCAGGTCCTGTACCTGCCGTCACAGGTATGCGAGGTAATTACAGAGCCGTCAGTCGAGGCCTGCCGTCCCACCATTATGCTCGTACAGTTGCTTCCGATGAATTCTTCTTCCTGGGCAAATCCGGAAAGGGCAAGGCCCAGCGCCAGTGACAATAACAGTGCAAGTTTTCTCATAGGAGCAAAATTAGCAAATAATTCCGTATTTTTGCAGCCGCAGTGAAAAAGGCTGAGAGAATAATACAGGATTGGATGCTGCCGGGCGCAATCGTACTCGGAATCAGCCTGTATTTCATTTACAGGTCCATACCCGCGCTCCACGCCTACGGCCATACCCTTTCCGTCGCCGCTTCCGAAGGACAGAGGCTTGTCATCGCCCTCCTGCTGTTCTTCCAGTTTGTGAAGATATCCCCCCACGACCTCCGCTTCCGTAGCTGGCACCTCATCGCACTCCTTTTCCAGGTGCTCTCATTCCTCGCCCTTGCCGCCGTCACGGCATTCACCGGACCGGGGGAAATCCGGATTATCCTCGAATGCGCGATGCTCTGCCTTATTTGCCCTACGGCTGCTGCCGCCGGGGTAATAACCGAAAAACTCGGCGGCTCGATCGCCGGAACCGTGACTTATGTCACTGTGTCAAATCTCGTTGCGACGTTCCTGATCCCGCTGGTTATTCCCCTTGTCAGGCCATCCGCAAACCTTGGGTTCTGGGCCTACGTGGGCCATATCGCCTTAAAGGTTTTCCCCCTTCTGATACTCCCCGGACTTATTGCCTGGACCATAAGATATACGACGAAAAAGCTCCAGCGGAAGCTGATGCGATGGACAA
The DNA here is from genome assembly GCA_937900465.1 of uncultured Bacteroidales bacterium. Lineage (GTDB taxonomy): Bacteria > Bacteroidota > Bacteroidia > Bacteroidales > UBA932 > Cryptobacteroides. The sequence goes on from CALCEJ010000099.1 coordinate 5,106, forward strand.
GGTACTCTTTTTATATATGGGGAGTGGGCCTGACGCTTGCAATGGTTCTTGCAACCAAAGCCCTCGTGAACAGCCATCTGACGGCGGGCGCCGTTACGTGTATCGTAATCGTGTCTGTCGGAGCCTGCGCCCTCCAGTTCGTAACCGGCCGCCACGCCGGTCACAGCCCGGAGGCAAGCATTACCGCAGGGCAGGCGCTTGGGCAGAAGAACACGGGATTCCTTATCTGGCTGGGGTATAATTATATGACCCCCGTTACTTCCGTAGCCGGGGGTCTTTATGCCATCTGGCAGAATCTTTTCAACAGTTGGGAGCTCTACCGGAAAGCCCGGGGAAAGCTCTGATCCGGGGAGCTATTTGAACAGATTGAAAATAGACGTGAGGGTGTTCAGTGTCTCTGCGACGCCGGTTGTGCTCGTTGTTACGGGCTGTGTCGTTGTCTGAGTCGTCTGGGCTGTCGTTGTCGCAGCGGTTGTCGTATTGGTGTTTGCAGAATTCGCCGCTGCGGTGATGGCTGCGTTCGCGGCAGCGGTCACGAGGGCGGATGTGTCAATGTTGTTCAGGCCAAGGAGGCTTCCGATAATGCTCGAGACATTGTCGTTGTTTACAAGGTTCGAGGAACCGTCGATAAGACCGTTTGAGAACTGGTTGGTATATGTTGTCGTCGCATTCTGGAGCGTGCCGGCACCGGTAAGGATCTGACCCAGGTTGATGAGGTTCTCGACGTTGGAGAGGTCGAGGGTGTTTGCGTTAGTAGTCTGGGGCGTAGTTGCGGTTGACTGGGCCGTAGTTGCGGTGTTGTTGCCCTTGAGGGCCTTGTAGATCTTGTACAGGGCAATGCCTGTTGCTATACCTGATGCTGTTCCGTCGGCAGACATATTAGAAAGAATCGAGCAAGAAGGTGAGAAAGTGAGGGCGAGGGCCGCTGCGGCTGCCACGATGCGTTTTGCGATTTTCATATTGGTAAGTAGTTTGTTGTCTCTTTCCTATGAGGTGCAAAAATATAAAGATTCGATAAAAATTGCAAACTGAAAGGAAAATCCTTACTTTTACGGAAATCAAATGATAATCGACTTTCCCTATGGCCGACGAAAAGGTAATATTCTCGATGAACGGGGTGACAAAGATCCTCCCACACAACAATAAAGTAATCCTGAAGGACATCTACCTGGGATTTTTCTACGGCGCAAAGATCGGTATCATCGGCCTTAACGGCGCGGGAAAATCTACGCTCCTTAAAATTATCGCCGGGGTAGAGAAATCCTACCGCGGCGAGGTCGTATGGGCCCCGGGATATACGGTCGGGTACCTTGAGCAGGAGCCCCGGATGGACCCGGACAAGACCGTAATAGAGGTTGTCAGGGAGGGTGTGAAAGAGGTTATGGACCTTCTTTCCGAGTACGACCGCGTCTGCGAGCGACTCGGGGAAATGATAGACGATACGGTTATGTATGCACTTTTCGAGCGGCAGGCTGAGCTGACGGAAAAAATCGAGCAGCTGGGCGGCTGGGAAATCGAGTCGAAGCTCTCCCGCGCGATGGACGCCCTCCAGTGCCCGCCTCCCAATCAGAAGATAAGCGAACTCTCAGGGGGTGAAAGGCGCCGCGTCGCGCTTTGCCGTCTCCTCTTGCAGGAGCCCGACGTCCTCCTTCTGGATGAGCCCACGAACCATCTCGACACCGAATCAATCCAGTGGCTTGAGGCCCATCTCCAGCGCTACAAAGGAACCGTCATCGCGGTTACCCACGACCGTTACTTCCTCGACAACGTCGCCGGATGGATTCTGGAGCTGGACCGCGGAGAGGGTATTCCGTGGAAGGGCAACTACTCCTCCTGGCTGGAACAGAAATCAAAGCGTCTCGCCGCTGAGGAAAAGGCGGAATCCAAGCGAAGGAAGACTCTCGAGAGAGAGCTGGAATGGGTCAGGATGGCCCCGAAGGCCCGTCAGGCAAAGGGTAAGGCGAGACTTGGCGCTTACGAAAAGCTCGCCTCCGCAGATTCTAAGGAAAAGGAGCAGAACCTCGAGATTTATATCCCGAACGGACCGCACCTCGGGAACAAGGTCATACGTTTCAACGACGTTTCCAAATCCTATGGGGACAAGCTTCTGTTCGAGCACCTGTCGTTCGAACTGCCGCCGGCGGGAATCGTCGGTGTCATCGGCCCGAACGGCGCGGGAAAGACTACGCTGTTCCGGCTTGTGATGG
>CALCEJ010000100.1 GCA_937900465.1 uncultured Bacteroidales bacterium
GCTGTCGGACTTTTACGCCGCTTTTGACCTTTATGGCGGCTACCGTGGTTTCCGGAAGATCGTCCGCGATGAAGCCATAGACCTCTCACCCCGCAATCTCGACTTCGCCTGCCACGCCTTCAACCTTGACCCAACCGAAATGCTCTGCTACAAGCGCGAGCAAGCTCGAAAGAGAGTTGTCTTCCAGCAAAGTGATAAATAATAGAGTTAACCCTTCTGTCGGCATCTTCTGGTACGACTTTGCTTCACATTCCCTTTTCGGTGTCCGGAATCAAGAGGTGACGTCCGCTCAGATTGAGGTGGCCGCCTGTGACGGCCTGCCGTTCATCATATATCAAGGTGGAAAGGAATCGGTCAAAGTCAAGCCATCGGCCCGCCTGAGGATGAAATGCTGCCAAAGGATGCTCAAGGCCGTGGAGTCGGGGACGGTGGTGCCTATCCTCCGACATCTCACAAAGGAAGAGTCGGTAGTATTCGGGTGTAAGAAGGGCAACTTGTAGAGTTGGGACCGGTGGTTCTGGTGGGGTAGTATTATAATCTAGAAAAAAGACAACTGAGGATATTCACAATTTGTGAATATTGTTGTATTTTTGCTGTTGAGTAAAAATAGGCGCTTATATGAGGCACTTGTATATAGAGAAATTCGGACCTGTTAGTCACGCGAATGTGCAAATAGGGAGGCTAAATGTTATCGTTGGACCGCAGAGTTCCGGTAAAAGTAGCATCCTAAAAGTGGCTGCATATTGTGCCTGGCTGGAAAAGAGGATTGAAACTACACAGAACCTTTCATTTGCTTCTTGGGAGAATGTAGAGGAGCATTTGATAGCATTCTACAATATTCCCGGTTATTTTGGAACATCTACTGTTATTACTTATGAAACGGACTGCCTGTGCGTAGAATTACGCTATAAGTCCGTGTCAGCTAGATGGAAAGAAGGGCGGTGGGGATACAAGCGTCCGAAAGTCGCGTATATTCCTGCGGAAAGAAATATCGTCTCAATTCTTGATAATTGGCAGAAAGTAAAAGCCGCAGAGAATATACTTGAATTTATGGATGAATGGGATATTGCCAGGAAGTCTCGCGTCCGGTCGCTCAAGGTTCTGAATCTGGGCGTCCAATATTCTTATGATGCTGATAAGAATGAGGACCGGGTTTTTCTGGATAATGGTATGGGTGTTGATTTGTCGTCGACATCCAGCGGACTGCAATCTCTCATTCCCCTTTACGTGAATTTGTACTATTTACATAAAGGCCAATATCAAGTTCGTTATAAGAAGGAGAATTATCTGTCAAAATCTGAAAATATGAAGTTTTTGGAGATTTTGGTAGATGAGCTATCCCAAAAGCATTTACCGGAAAAAGCATTGCGGGATTTGAATTTATCTAAGCCGGCCAGAGAAGATATCTTTGGGTTAGAGTATCAGATTCGACAGTCCAGACTATATAGTAATTATATGGATGTGAAAAATACTCAAGTATATCTAGAGGAGCCGGAAGATAATCTTTTCCCGCCAGAACAGACCGTTTTGACGGAGTGGCTTATTAAAATGGGGACAGAACCATTCAGGAAGAATGTAATGTTCTTGGCTACGCATAGCCCTTATATTGTCAATTGTTTTCTTGAAAGGGAGAAGAAGGACTTTAATCTTCTTATTACAGCTCCGCAAAGTGATGGGACTTCAATAGTTAAGAGCGTACCCGAGGAAGATATACAAAGAATCTACGATAGCGGAGTTGATGTGTTTTTTAACTATGAGGCGTTTGTATAGTTATGGGTGTGGCCTTGGAGATTATTCCTGAGTGTTTTGTTGATACGACTCTTGTATCGGCCCTTCTTGGTGGAATTGGCGTCAATCATCAAAAAAGTTGCAATAATGTGGTCGCCAAGATGCGTGGTAAATTTGGAGATGGTTTTGCTGTAGGTATCATTGATAATGATAAACGCCGTCCCGGATATCTGGATGAGTTTACTTGCGTGGCGAGTAGCACGCACATTCAATTATTGAAACATCCCCAAAAGAATCATTATATTATAGTATTGTCTCCCGCGTGTGAAGGATTTGTCCTCAGTGTTGTTCAACAAGCTGGCCTTTCAATGGAAGATTATAATTTGCCTGGAGAGTTGGATAATTTGAAAAAGATTACCAAGAGTATTGTTTCGAGCAAAGATGCGCGTCTTGTGGGATTATTCAAGGACCTGAGGCTTTGCGGAGAGTGTGCAATACTAAAGAATGTACTTGTGTATTTGCTGGAGAATCGATATAAAGCTACAGAGAAGGACATGGTGGCGTTGTTTAACTGAAGCCGTCGAGGGACCGCGGTCCAGGGTGGGGGAGCAAGGTTATCAAGACGGATGTGCTGGATAAGATGTTCGGATTTATGGATGAGGGTGACGAATGCGGCACTGCTGCTGTTTGCGAAGGATCCGCAGAAGTGGTTTGTGTCATCGACGGTGATGTGCGTGCAGTTCTACGGAACGAAGGTGCAGAAGCCGCTGGCATATCAGCAGATATACGGTGGAAGTGTATTTGAGGTGGTGGACCAGGCTGTGGCGTTTGTGATGTCGCACATCGACGCAAGGGTGGGCGAGCGGACACAATCGGCACAGGTAGATGTGTCGTATGAACTGCCAGTGCAGGCGGTGACTGAGACAATTGTAAATGCTTGTGTACATCGCGACTATCTGAGCACGGGGAGCGTGCAGGTGATGCTGTTCAAGGACAGGCTGGAGGTGTGGAACCCCGGGCGGCTGCCCAAGGGCATGACGGTGGAGAAACTGGCGGGTGAGCATGCTTCGCTACCGGTGAATCCGTTGTTGGCGAATCCTGTGTATCTGGCAGGATATATCGAGCAGGTGGGCACGGGTACGAATGATGTGATAGACAGGTGTGTGGAACTTGGCTTGCGTAAGCCGGAGTTCCGTCAGGATGAGAATTTCACGGTGGTGATGTGGAGACGGGAAGTGGTTGGAACGGTTCAGAGTGATTCTGATGTGGTCCAGAAAGATACCAGAAATGACCCAGTAAAAGCGTTGCCGCAAATGGCACAGAGGGTTTATGCTGTAATCAAAGACAATGAAGGTATAAGACGTCCTTTCATTATGCAGAAATTGGGAGTTAGCGAGTCTACTGTAAAACGCATTGTTGCATTTCTTATGGAAAAGGATATGATTGAGCATCGTGGGTCTGCAAAGACGGGTGGATATTATGTTATTGAAAAGAAATAAACAATTAAGGAATATCCCTTTTTCGCCGCCGGACATGACGGAGTAAGAGGCTGCGGAAGTGCGTGAAGCGATTCTTTCGGGGTGGATTACTACGGGTCCTCGAACGAAGAAACTGGAAGGTCTGATTTCTGAATACGTGGGCACGGATAAGACGGTGTGTCTGAACTCGGCAACGGCGGCACTGGAGATGGTGCTGCACCTGCTGGACATCAGGAACGGGAAGCGCTTTGCCTGGATTCCGCCTTGCCTATCGCTTATCAAGTGCTGAAGGTGGGTTTAAAACTGTCCCACCACCCGCAAAAAAGGGGGTAAAACGCCGAAGGTGGGCAGAAAAGAGACCCACCTTCAGCACTGGAAGCACTTTGGGAGCGCACTGGAAGCACTTTGGGAGCGTTCCGGAAGGTGAATAACACGCATAAGGGGCGTTGAGGGGATGTTTTTGCCGGGTACGCGGTCCACCTGTTGGAAAATTTTGACAGGAAAGCGTGTTTTGAGGTATAATCATAACGACTGCCGATAGGAGCCGGAACGACCAGAAAACGGCTGCATGGGCTTTATGAGCGATGATCCTCTTGCTTGGCTTAGCCAGACTTCTTAGGCATATAATGAAGTGTTTTACCACATATCCGATTGAAAAGGGCAAGCACCGGATCAACCCGGGGCTCCTTTGGGAGTATAACCTGGACACCTTTGACTGGCAGAAATTTCGTCGTATCGTGGTAGAGCGGGTGGTCTCACTGGGAAGGCTGTCGGACTTTTACGCCGCTTTTGACCTTTATGGCGGCTACCGTGGTTTCCGGCGGATTGTCCGTGACGAGGCAATCGACCTCTCTCCCCGCAATCTCGACTTCGCCTGCCACGCCTTTAACCTCGATCCCTCAGAGACGCTCTCCTACAAGCGCGAGCAAGCCCGGCAAAAAGCAATCTTTCAACGAAATAATGTTTAACAGTAGATTTCAGGGACGGCGCCGAATTGGCCGTTCTTGTAGGATTTGCGTATGGAGGACAACTTGTTCAACCCCTTGAAATCAGTCAGGGGGAAGAGTTCTGTATTACCATCTTCCTTCTTCTCGGTGAACCAGACAGAGTCTTTACCGAAGAGGTCATCTAGCACGTCCAGCAGCGGATCGTAGTGCGTGGTGACCAGGAGCTGAGACCTGTTGTTGTAGCGGTAGTCGGGCGCATAATAAGTCGGTTTTTGTCTCCACAAATCTACGAACTTGATTCCATATATCCGGAATCCTTTGCCCGGATTCCGCCTTGCCTATCGCTTATCTAGTGCTGAAGGTGGGTTTAAAACTGTCCCACCTTCAGCACTGGAAGCACTTTTTGGAAAAACGGCCACGGAAACGTATCTTTGCATCGACAGAGATGGCAGATACAGAATACAAACTGATCCTCTGGGACCTGGACGGTACCCTGATAGACACAATCGAGGACCTGGCGGCGGCGGTGAACTATGCGCTGGAACTGCGGGGGCTGCCGCTCCCGAGCCTTACTGAATATCGCGGTATGGTGGGGCACGGGGTGCGGAACCTTGTGGGGCAGGCGCTGGGGCGTTCCGCCGAAGCCCTCGAAGACGCTGCTCTGGAGGACTTCAAATCCTATTATACCGCTAACATCGACGTCCATACCAGGCCTTATCCCGGCATCCCGGAGCTGCTAGGGGACCTTAACGCCGCGGGGGTGAAGATGGCGGTAGCCTCCAACAAGTTCCAGGCGGGGACGGAGCATCTCATACGGGAATTTTTCCCGGATATTCCTTTCGTGTCCATCCTCGGGAACCGGGAAGGGTACCCGCTGAAACCTGATCCGGAGATAGTGGAAGAAGTCCTCCGTTCCAGCGGCCTGCAAAAAGCAGACGCAGTAATGATAGGGGATTCCGGGACTGATATGCGAACTGCGGCTAACGGTGGAATTGCCGGAATCGCCGTGGGCTGGGGCTACAGGCCTATGAGTGCCGCCGGGCAGTACCGCTATGCGGGCAGCGTCACGGAGCTCAGGACCCTTCTCTTCGGCCGGGATATTTAATTGAGATAGCCGATGAAGCCCCGTAAAGTTGTCATAGCAATCGACTCATTCAAGGGCTGCCTGAGTTCGGAAGAGGCGAACCGGGCGGCGGCGGAAGGCGTACGGAGCGTGTGTCCGGAGGCGGAGATTGTGGAAGTGCCCGTAAGCGATGGCGGCGAAGGCTTTCTGGAGGCCTTCCACGCTGCCATCGGCGGCGAGATGGTGGAGGCAGAAGTGAAGGATCCGCTTATGCGGGACATCCGGGCCCGCTACCTCCTGAATGGGGAAACAGCGGTGGTGGAAGTGGCGGAGACCATCGGCCTTTCGCTGCTAGACCCTCAGGAGAGGAATCCGCTTGCCACGACGAGTTACGGTGTAGGCCTGCTGGTGGCCGATGCCTTCAGGCGGGGAGCCCGCCATATCATCGTGGGCCTTGGCGGAAGTGCCACGAGCGATGCGGGGAAGGGGATGCTGCAGGCGCTCTCCGACGTGTTCGGCCACGACGGCCCTGAGGTCCCTCGCGGTGTGCATACTGGCCCCCAGGAAGCATTTGGCGGCGCTCGCTTTACCATCGCCACCGATGTGGATGCCCCGCTCTACGGTGAAAACGGCGCGGCCTGTGTGTTTGGCCCTCAGAAGGGTGCGACGCAGGGGATGGTCCGCCTTCTGGATGAGCGGGCCCGTGAGTTTTCCGCCGCTTCCGCAAAACGCTTCGGTTATGACCGCTCAAAAATGGAAGGCGCCGGTGCCGCCGGCGGATTGGGCTATGCCTTCCTTCAGTATCTGGATGCCGAATGCTTGCCCGGCACGGAGCTTCTTCTCAAAACCATCGGCTTTGATGCTCAGATAGCTGACGCTGACCTTGTTATCACCGGCGAAGGCGCGGCTGACTCTCAGACACTTCTTGGAAAGCTTCCGATGGGTATCCTTCGACACTCCGCCGGAGTTCCCGTATTCCTTATTGCCGGCAAGGTGGACGACCGTCCTGAACTCCTCCGCGCAGGCTTTTCCTGTGTTGAATGCATCAATCCTTCCGGCATCGCCCTCGAGGAAGCTATGAAAAAAGCTGTGGCACAGGGCAATATCGGGAGTACGGTCCGACGGCTTTTGACTGTCTCAAGTCACTGTAATACAAATACTATTGTTCATTTGTAAAAAAGAATGACTATATTTGTAGTCCTGACTATTGAGTTATGGCACGTAACAACGACCTGTTAAAAACTATTTCAAACTGGTATTTCAGCAAGAGAGTGCTGCCATACTGGGTTATTCTGATTGCAGATGCCGTAATTGTCTTTGCATCCGCCGTCTTCACATACTGGATTACAAACAACACACGGGTTACATACGACAATCATACTGCCGTTTTCGTAACGTCCGCGCTCTATGCGGTCTTGAGCTGGATAGGCGCCCGGATGTTCAGGACCTACTCCGGGGTGCTGAGATACTCCAGCTTCGTGGACCTTCTCAAGCTCCTCTACGCTAACGGGGTCAGTTTAGCAATTGCCCTTGCCGTTTCGCTCTTTGCAAAGTGGCAGGGATGGGCTATCGTATCAGCTCTGACTCCTCTGAATACCCTCGTCGCGTTCCTTCTGGCAACGGCGGTGATGTGGGCCATGAGAGTTCTCGTAAAGCTTCTTTTCGATGCCACGAATTCGGACTCCCAGGCTATGCCGGTCCTTATTTACGGCGCAATTACGGGAGGCATCGGCCTTGCGAAGAACATCCGTTCCCAGCATCCTGTCAAGTTCGAACTTAAAGGCTTCATCACCCACGAGCACCGTATCAAGGATATGAAGCTGATGGGCGTTCCGGTATATACCCTCGACGATAACTTTGACATCATCATCAAGAAGGAGCGCATCGAGGCCGTCCTTGTAAGCCCTCTCCGCGTCAACGAGTTCCGCGAGAACCAGAAGATCCAGGATACCCTTATCGCCGCCGGCGTAAAGATTTTCATGGCCCACGAAGCCAGCGAGGCCTCCGTCAAAAACGGAACCATTACTGACGATGAATTCGGGGACCTGCAAATCAAAGAGGTTTCCGTAGAAGACCTTCTGCCCCGTTCTGAGATCCGCGTGGATATGGATTCGGTTGAGGAACAGCTGAAGGGAAAGAAAGTGCTTATCACCGGCTCCGCAGGCTCGATAGGTATGGAAATCGTCCGTCAGGTTGCGCGTTTCAAGCCCGCAAGCCTTATGCTAATCGACCAGGCTGAGACGCCCCAGCACGACGTCCGCCTTATGATGGCAAGGGACTTCCCGGACGTGCCGTGCGAGGTGGTTGTCACCAGCATAAGCCGCCGTACCAGGATGGACTATATCTTCGGATCCTTCCGTCCGGACTACGTCTTCCACGCCGCCGCTTACAAGCACGTCCCTATGATGGAAGACAACCCTTCAGAGGCAATTCTCAACAACGTCTACGGCACGAAGGTAATTGCAGATATGTCCGTCAAATACGGTGTCCGGAAGTTCGTTATGATCTCAACTGACAAGGCCGTGAACCCGACGAACGTGATGGGCTGCTCGAAGCGTATCTGTGAGATTTATGTCCAGAGCCTTGACCGCAAGCTCAAACTCGAAACCCTCGAGAAAAAGAAACTGAAGGAAAAGGTTCCCGAATATACCCAGTTTGTCACAACCCGTTTCGGAAACGTCCTTGGAAGCAACGGCTCCGTTATTCCTCTTTTCAAGGAGCAGATAAAGCACGGCGGCCCCGTGACCGTCACGGATGAGCGCATCGTCCGCTACTTTATGCTTATCCCTGAGGCCTGTAAGCTTGTCCTTGAGGCCGGCACCAAGGGTAACGGCGGAGAGATTTTCGTGTTCGACATGGGCCAGCCCGTCAAGATCTCCGACCTTGCAAAAAGGATGATCGCCCTTTCCGGCGCAAATAACGTCAAAATTGAGTACACAGGCCTTCGTGAGGGCGAAAAACTCTATGAGGAAGTCCTCAACGAAAAGGAAAATACAAAGCCCACCTTCCACGAGAAAATCCGTATCGCGGAGGTCCGGGAATACGACTACGACGAGGTGGCGGCCCAGATTGATGAACTTGTGGATATCTCCAAGCAGTTCAACGATATGGACACCGTCCGGAAGATGAAGGAGATAGTCCCTGAGTATAAGAGCAATAACTCAGTTTACGAGAAGATAGATGTTGAACTCGCTGCTGCCCAGGAAGTGGTTTAGAATCCCGGCAACAGACTGAATAAAACTATAGGCTATGACTGTCCATTCGATCATTATCGACGGCAGCACGCCCGAGGGCGTGCTGCAAAAGTTTGAGATGGGGGAGAACGATGTCCTCGTATTCACTCCCGGCGAAGTCCTTGCTGCTGATTTCCGCGGCGCTATTGAAGCGAAGCTCTCAAGAAGCCCGGAGGCGGTGTCAAGGATGACTGCCCTTAAGATGAGGATGGACTCTCTCGCAACGAGCGACAGGTGCAAGAGCGAAGTCTTCGAGCAGTTCAGGGCCCTTGAGACCTATCTTGACACCGCGCTTCTCCACAGGAGCGACAGGGCCGTGGAATACGCCATGCGTTATTGTTACGGTATCTGCACCGCATTCGTGAAGGAATTCGTTGGGGATGCCGCGGTTGTCCCCGGAAGCGCTATCCTTATCGCTGAGGGCTCCAGCATCGACCTTGCCGCCTCAATAGTCAGCGTTCGTGAGCATATCTCCGGAAAGTCCATCGTTCCCGCCGGACAGTATGTCGCTTCCGACGGATACGTCCGTTCGATCGGAAGCAGCGTAGGCCAGCTTTTCGCCTCCGTAATCGGAACAGCCCTCAAGGCTGAGCTCATCGCAATCCATACGGAAGAATTCATCGAGTTCAAGGAGGACAGGATGAACTACGGCGATGCAATGGCACTGTGCTCCGCCGGCCATCTGGGCCTGTATCCAAGCGCCCTTGCGCTTGCCGTCGAGAACAGCATCCCGATCGACCTTATCGGTGATAACAGGAGCGTAAGGATTGACAACTCGCCTGCGCCCGACAGGAAATGGGCCGGCGTCTCCAGGGAGGACAACCTTACCCTTCTTACCGTGACCGGCTACAGCCTCCAGGGTAATGTCGGAATCTCATCGGCAATATTCTCTTCCCTCGCGGAGCGTGGAATCAACATCCGCTTCATCGCCCAGCCTTCTTCCGAATTCAGCATCTCCTTCGCTGTCCGGAGCGCTGATGCTGACAAGGCCGCCGCTGCCGTCGAAAGCGTTACCGCAGGGCTCTGGTTCGGCCTTGCCACCGTGCTTCGCCTCGAGGTTTCCATCGTAACCGTAATCGGCGTCAATATGGTCCACCGGAAAGGCATCTCCGGCGAGATCTTCTCCGTTCTTGGCGATGCCGGAATCAACGTCGTCTCCTATGCCCAGGGCGGCGATGAGAAGAGCATCTCCATCGTGGTCGAGTCTTCTGCCGCTCCGGAGGCGGTAAATCTCCTCAGGCGATGAAAAGGATCTCCCAAAGGGGCGAGATTATGCCCAGCTCCCCGATCCGTAAGCTTGTCCCGTTCTCCCGGGAAGCGAAGGCGCGGGGAATCCACGTATATCATCTGAATATAGGCCAGCCGGATATAAAAACGCCGGAAGCAGGCCTCGAAGCCCTGAAAAAAATTGACAGGTCCATCCTCGAATACAGCCCCTCCGAAGGCCTTCTCTCGCTTCGCACCAAGCTCTGTGACTACTATGCCGGCTATGGTATCAAGCTTGACCCCTCGGAGATAATAATTACCGCAGGCGGCTCGGAGGCTATCCTTTTCGCTTTTATGTCCATACTTGACCCGGGCGATGAAATCATCGTGACGGATCCTTCGTATGCGAATTATATCTCTTTTGCAATCTCCGCCGGCGCAGTAATCAAAAGCGTCAAAACCTCGATCGAGAACGGGTTCGCCCTCCCCTCGGTCGAGGAATTCGAAGCCTGTATCACCCCCCGTACACGCGCTATCCTTATCTGCAATCCCAACAATCCTACGGGATATCTTTATTCCCGGAATGAGATGACAAGGATCAGGGACATAGTGAAAAAGCACGGGCTTTACCTTATTTCCGACGAAGTTTACCGTGAGTTCATCTATACGGGGGAGCCGTATGTCTCAGCCTTCCATCTTGACGGGATCGATGATAACGTCATACTTGTGGATTCCGTTTCAAAGCGCTACAGCGAGTGCGGAATACGCATCGGGATGCTCATCACCCGTAACGAAAAGGTAAGACAGACGGTTATGAAGTTCTGTC
>CALCEJ010000101.1 GCA_937900465.1 uncultured Bacteroidales bacterium
TATCGTATTGGCGGCCTTATTGTATGTTATTGCGCCGGAAGTCTCCTTGGGGAAGAAGGCGAACTGACCGAACATCCAGTTGTCAGCGATGCCTGTCCAAGTGTCGCCGTCCACGATGTCAAGCTTTGCGCCTTCACCGTCATTACGGGCCTTGAACTTCCACATATCATAGGTAGAGGCTTCAGCAGCGGAAATAAGCTGAACCGTTACGATATCGCCCTCCTTCCAGTTCCATCCCGTAGTCTTGAACACGGCGTAGGCGCTTGCGGCAGCCTGCTTTACGGAGACGGTCTTTTCTTCATTATTATAGGAAATTGTAATGATTCCCTCGCGCTCCTCGGCTACGGTGTTTTCAAGTACCTTGAAGGAAACAGCGGTTTCGCCTGTCTGGAGATCAGTAATCCAGTCGACATCGGCTACGGCCACCAGCTGGAGAATCTCAAGCGGATTCTCGATGGAGTAGGCTATGGAGCCGGAATACTCATCCTCGGAAACCTCGAAGGGGGTCTGGTCTACGGTAAGTACCGGCGTCGGAGCCGCCGCCTGCTTTACGGGAACCTCTTCGGAAAGGTTTGCATAGGCAACCTTGATCACTGCGGAAAGCTCGTCCAGGGTGTTGTTGGCCTCCACCTTGAAGGTTATGGACTCTTCCCCGACGGCAATATCCTTTATCCATTCCGCCTCTGTTGTAGCTGTGACCTCAATCCCATCTACGGGCCATTCCAGAGTATATTCGATGGCGAATTCTCCTCCCTCGCGAGGGACAGAAACAGTCTTCGTGTCAACGGTAAGGACTGGTTCAGGACGGGCGTTGGAGAGCTGCTTGATGGAAACGGTCTTCGAGGGGCCGGTCTCAGACATAGACTTGTAGGTAACGGTAAGGGTTGCGTCACGGTCCACGTCGAAGACTTCATTGTCGGAGAACTTGAAGGAAACGGCGGAATTGGTGACGTTCACTTCGGTGATCCAGTCCGCGTCAGCGCTCGCATCGACATAGCCGTCGGGAGCGGGGTTGCTTATGGTGTAACCGATACTGTAGATGCCTCCCTTTGCCGGAAGGATGACGGTTGCTTCTCCGTCAAGCGTGAGAGTGGAGTCACCTACTTTTACGACGGTCACTTCTTCTCCCTTGTCATCTTCAGAAGGGTTGCAAGATGCGAAGGAGAGGGCTCCGATCGCAAGGAGGATAAGAGGGAATCTTTTCATATTGTATAAAAACGCGATTTGTTCATCCGCAAATATAACGGAAAAAAACAAATTTTTGAGTATTAGCAAAAAAATCCATACATTTACGCCCTAACCCTAAACAAAACTAAAACAAAACTTCACACTAATGGGCAAAACTTTTACGAAACTTTTCCGTTCCGCAGGTGTTGCCGTTGTCGCTGCGTTGCTGTTTTCCGCAGTTGCGTACGCGCAGGAAGGCAAGATTACGGTGACGGGAACAGTCTATGATGACACGGGCGAGCCGATGATTGGCGTAGGAGTTCTCCTAAAGAACACCGTCACTGGTACGATCACAGACCTTGACGGAAACTACACACTCACGGTCGACGCCCTTGGCGGCGGTGGAGTGCTCGTTTATTCCACTCTGGGCTATGCCACGCAGGAAATCCCCGTCAACAACAGGACAAGAATCGATGTTACGATGCGTTTCTCGGAGGAAATCCTCGAAGAGGTGGTAGTCGTCGGTTATGGAACCCAGAAGAGGGAATCCGTCGTGGGTTCTATCTCCACTGTCGATGCGAAGAACCTGAAAGTATCATCGGCCCAGCTCTCAACGGGCCTTGCCGGACAGCTTTCCGGTGTCGTTTCGATGAACCGGAGCGGTGAGCCCGGAAAGAATTCTGCGGCGGATTTCTACATAAGGGGCGTTTCCTCGTTCCAGGGAACGGTGACTCCGCTGGTTCTGGTAGACGGCATCGAGCGTGACATCGACCTTGTGGATACGGACGACATTGCTTCATTCTCAATCCTCAAGGATGCATCCGCTTCCGCCGTGTACGGTGTCCGCGGAGCTAACGGCGTCATACTGATTACCACCAAAAAAGGTGACATTGGCCGGCCAAAGGTAAACGTCCGTGCGGAAACAGGTCTGACACAGCCTACGAAACTTCCTGATTTCGTGGATGCCTATACGTTCGCGACGATGGCAAACGAGGCTTACTACTCCGCGTATGAATCATACCCCTACACGGATGCGGACCTTGAACACTTCAGAAGCGGGGATGACCCTGACCTGTGGCCCGACGTGGACTGGATGAAGGCCCTCTACAGGCCTTTCGCGTCCAATGAAAGGGTGAACATTTCCGTATCCGGAGGTACCGAGGTCGTGAAATACTTCGTTTCAGGAAGTTATTTCACGGAGTCCTCAATCTTCCGCCAGGACAAGTCTTACGACTACGATTCGTCCATCAATTATGACAAGTTCAACTTCAGGGCGAACGTGGACATCAATCTCACCCCTTCGACGGTGCTGGGAATCAATATGGCGAACATCTATGAAATCCGTTTCGCCCCGGGATCCGATACCAGCCAGATCTGGTACCGCGCCTTCCGTACTTCCCCCAATGCGTTCCCCAAGGTCTATTCAGACGGGACCCTTGCAGCTCCGTCGACCGCCGGTGAGTCCAACCCTTACAACCTTCTGGTCCATTCAGGATACCGCGAGCAGTTCTGGAACTCCGCCCAGTCCCTGATCAGCCTCAAGCAGGATTTTGACGAGTGGGTGAAGGGCCTGAATGCAACGATAAAGTTCTCCTGGGATGCCACAGGTTCCCAGAGCCAGGTCCGTTCCAAGACTCCGCGCCAGTTCCACGCAAGCGGACGTGACGCCGACGGTAACCTTGTGTTCGGAAATCCTATTTACGAGGGTAGCGAAACCCTCTCCTTCTCCTCCAGCGCA
This sequence comes from uncultured Bacteroidales bacterium, assembly GCA_937900465.1. Classification (GTDB taxonomy): domain Bacteria; phylum Bacteroidota; class Bacteroidia; order Bacteroidales; family UBA932; genus Cryptobacteroides. The sequence goes on from CALCEJ010000101.1 coordinate 2,906, forward strand.
TACAGCTACCTTGTGACCTATATGGAAGCGTCCCTCAACTACAACCGTCTAATCGGGAATCACAGGATAGGCGCGATGCTCCTTTACAACCACAAGATCCGGCGAAACACCTACGGATGGTCAGCCACCAATTCCATTCCTTATAAGAATCAGGGTATTGCCGGCCGTGTCACTTATGCGTACAGGGACCGTTACCTCGCGGAGTTCAATATGGGCTACAACGGCTCCGAGAACTTCGCTCCAGGCCACCGCTTCGGCTTCTTCCCCGCCATTTCCGCGGGTTACCTGCTGTCCGAAGAGGATTATTGGGAACCCTTGAAAAATGTCGTGAACGTATTCAAGCTCAAAGGCTCTTACGGAAAGGTAGGTAATGACCAGATCAGCGGAACCCGCTGGCTGTATCTTTCAACCATCATCGACGGAAACAGCTTCACTCTGGGAAAGACCGGCGGCGACGGCGGCTCAGGAATCGCTGTGGGCCGTCCGGAGAACCTTGACTTCTCCTGGGAAGAGGAAACCAAGCTCAACCTTGGTGTCGAGTTTGAAATGTGGCGTTCCCTCCGCATCCAGGCGGATTACTTCCGTTCCCACCGTACCGGAATCCTGATGACCCGTGCGGGACTTCCCGCAATTGCCGGTCTGCAGAATTCCAGCAAGCTGCCGTACGTGAACGTCGGTGAAACGATGAACCAGGGTGTAGACCTGTCACTGGAATGGAATAAAGTAGTTGGGGACTGGACCCTGTCAGCCCGCGGCAACTTTACCTATAACCGCAACAAGCTGGTCAACAAGGATGAACCCGATTACGAATATAACTATATGAACCCTCGCGGGAAGCCTTACGGAGTCGGAGGCTCACAGCCCTTCGGACTCCTTGCGATAGGCCTGTTCCAGAGCGAGGAGGAAATCGAAAACTCTCCGGTCCAGACATTCGGCCAGTACCGTGTGGGAGACATCAAATACCAGGACATAAACGGAGACGGTGTCATTGATTCCAATGACCAGATTTACCTGGGTTACACGACCCTTCCTGAAATTACCTACGGATTCGGCCTCACGGCAGCCTACAAGGACTGGGACTTCAACCTGTTCTTCCAGGGCGTGGACCACGTGAACTTTTTCATCAGCGGCAACTCGATGAGGCAGGTGTTCGCAGCCACGAACACCCTCGAGATGTCAGCCCTCCAGCAAGACCGCTACGAGAAGGGATGGAGTGTGAACAATACTCCTGAGGAGAATGCGAACGCGGTTTATCCCCGTCTGTCGTGGAGCGGAAACGCCGGTTATCACAACAACACCCAGACTTCTTCCTGGTGGCAGCGTAACGGCGCTTTTATGCGGCTTAAGAATGCGGAGGTGGGATATACCATCCCCAAGCGCCTTGTCGCAAGGACCGGATTCGTCCAGAGTTTCAGGGTTTACCTTTCCGGGTCCAATCTGCTTACTTTCAGCGCATTCGACCTGTGGGACGTGGAGACCGGAAGCGGAGACGGGTCCACGTATCCGAACAACAGGGTCATCACCCTCGGACTTAATGCAAACTTTTAACGGAGGATTCGCGATATGAAAAAGATTTACACAATATTGATCCTTTCTGCTGCTGTTCTCGCGGTCTCCTCCTGTGACAGTTTCCTGAACCGTCAGGAAGACGAGCAGATGACTTTCGAGAAAATATGGAAACAGCGCACATACACCCAGCAGTATTTCTACAACTGTATGGGCTATCTTCCTTTTGACGGAGGAATCATCAATCAGGGCGGTCACGCATATCTTTGCGCGACGGACGAAGCTACTATCTTTGACGAGACTTCCGGCCACAACTACATTATGAGAGGGTCCTTGAATTCGAAGACCCTTCCCCACGGCTATTTCAGCACGTGGTACGAAGGAATCAGGGACTGCAACATATTTCTCCAGAATGTTGAGACTTGTTCCGATCCCACGGTGACTGCCGCTGACAAGCAGCGCTGGTACAGCGGAGTCCGCTTCACGAGGGCGTACCTGTACTTCCTCCTTATGAGGGAATGGGGGCCAGTGTTCCTGCTCGGAGATGAACTCATCGACTTCACGGCCTCGACGGAGGATCTTTACCGCCAGAGGAATTCCTGGGAGGAATGCGTCGATTATGTCGTGGACGAAATGACCTGGTGTTCGAACAACCTGCCAGAGCAGTGGGAAGACCAGTATCTGGGACTTCCTACAAGGGGAGCGGCCCTGGCCGTAATTTCCCGCCTTCTGCTGTACAACGCCCGCGACCTTTTCAACGGTAATCCTATGTACAGGACGTTGAAGAATGCTGACGGCACGGACCTGTTCCCGGCCCAATATGACGCTTCCAAGTGGCTTGACGCCGCAGAAGCGGCCCAGGCTGTAATCGCTACCGGGATGTACGAGCTCTATAAGGATTCGGACAATCCCGCCAATCCGTACCTGAACCTTTCAGGAATCTTCAAGGAGACCTGGAACAAAGAACTGATTTTCTGCAGCGGCGGTTATTCTTCCAAGGCCTCGTTCGCCGGACATACCGCCCCGACGCGCCTTCTCAACGGTTCCTATAACGGAAGCGGCAGTTTCGCGCCCACCCAGCAGCAGGTCGATGCTTACGCGATGGCAAGCGGACGCTATCCTGTTACCGGTTATGAATCTGACGGTACTCCCCGCGTGGACAACACATCAGGATATCCTTCCGCTTCGACAGAGTTCAATCTCACCTCCGTCACCAACCCCTATCTTCAGGCTTTGGGTGTGACGGGATCAGATGCAAGCTCATCTTCGCCCCTTATGTACAAAGACAGGGAACCCCGTTTCTATGTCAATGTGTACTGGCCCGGAAGCTACTTCAAGTGCGGAAGCACCGGAAAGGCGGCGACCTTCGCAATCGGAGGAACCGGCAGGGGACAGTTCTATCCGCGCTCTGGCTATATCGTGAACAAGTTCTACGACCACTCCCTGAATTACTACCAGAACGGTTCCAGCGGCAACTATACTTTCCCGACATTCCGTCTGGGAGAGATTTACCTCAATTACATCGAGGCTGTGCTGGAATGCGAAATCAACGGAGTCTCCGGTTCCGCAGTCAACCACGCGCTGGCGATGCAGTACTGGGATGAGCTCCGCGAACGCGCCGGACTTCCTTCGATCACCGCGGTTTATCCTGAGGCTGCCCTTGCGGAAGACCTTCTGGACCTGCTTCGCAGGGAGCGCCGTGTAGAGCTGGCCCACGAAGGCCACCGCTACTTCGACACCCGTACCTGGATGATCGCCACAGAGACCGATGCGGGAACTATGTACGGCCTTAACGTCGTCAACGTCGATTCCCAGGCGGAAGGGGTCGTCCCCGCAGAAGGATGGGCCCGCTACGGCTATGAGAAACGTACGTTCAAGAAGAGCTATTACCTGCTTCCGTTCCCTCAGAGAGAAGTCGAGCGCAACAAGCTCCTTGTTCAGAACTATGGATGGTAAAAACGAAGACTCAGATGAAAAAGTTAATCAGAATACTGTTTCCCGCTGCGGTCGCAGGCCTGCTGTTGCTTTCCTGCGATGATTACCGCAATGCTTCGCTCCAGGAGTACGGCACCCTGATGTATTTCCGAAACGGCGGAGAACAGGAACTTGCCCTGTATTCCACCGGCGAAGACGGCCTGTATGCCATCCCTGTGTGCAAGGGTGGCAGGAACCTCTCAGGGACAGCCACCGTCGAGATCGTCCCTTTCGACGACAACAAGATGGCACTCTACAATGCAGTGAACTACACTTCCTATACGGCGTTGCCACAGTCGATGTTCTCCTTCCTGGAGGATGATGCGTCGACTCCTGTCACTTCGAATCCCCTTTCCCTGGAATTCACTGCGGAAGAATCCGTCAAGGTCGTGTACCTTAAGATGCTTACCAGCGAAGTCCAGGCCCTTATCGCGGCAAATCCGGACAAGACATATGTGATGGGGTTCCAGCTGTTCAGCGAGGAAAAGGTCAGCGACGACATCAACATCCTCGTCCTCATTCCGGAGGTGACGGTCCCATACCTGACGCTTTCCACTACCGGATTGCGTTCCGACGCTTATGACAGCGACAGCGCCGAATCCACAACATATGACAACAGGGTAAAATTCGGGATCGACTCGAACAGGTGGGAGTTCACCTGCGAACTTGAGGTCAAGGACCAGTCCTGGCTGGACCAGTACAATGCCGATCACGGCACCTCTTACGACCTTCTCGAATCGAAATTCTACGAGATGCCAAAGGCCCTTGACTTCCCCAAGGGTGTCAAGGAAGTCCCTTTCAGCATAACGGTCAACAGAATCCTCAAAGATACCGGGGAGGAGATGCCGAAGCTCCGTGAACTGGTGATTCCGGTCGCAATCAAGTCGTGCTCCAAGGAGGAATTCGTCCCTTTCGTTTCCAGTGAGGCAAACGACTGTGTATTCCTGGTCCAGGTCCTTATGTCCAGCGATATTCCCGTCACCATTACGGCTGACCAGGTCACTGCGTTCTATGACGGAAAGACCGGGTACGAGTACAGCAATATGTTTGACGGAGACGAATCCACGTTCTGGTCCTCGCCCGGCTCCGCCAAATGGGGCGGAATCCCCGGAGACGAAGAGTGGGGTTTCTGGTTCGACATCCGTCTCACCACGCCTCTTTCAGTGTTCGTGATGAACTACTGCGCATCCCCCACAGCTGTCCGTTGTCCCACAAGAATCAAACTTGGAATAAGCGACGACGGCGTGAATTATACGCTCGTGAAGGATGTCGCGACAGAGGATATGCGGGCTCTCGTAGGATGGCACGCCCTTCCTCTTGTCAAGAGCGATACGAAATTCTCCTACATCCGTATGGGCCTTTTGGAGACATACATCAATGATACGGTTTACCCTTTGAACATTGCTGATGTCGATATGACCTGCGAGGTTGCGGAGCTCAAGCTTTACGGATCAGAAAACTAGCGCGAAAATGAAAAAGATATACTATCATATAATCAGCGCCCTTGCGGCTGCAGCAGTGCTTTTTGCCTGCACTCCTTCCGAGGAAGCGCTCCCCGAAGGGACTTTCCGCGTGGAGGATGAGTACCTGTCACTGGATTTCACCCAGGATGCCCAGTACATTTTCGTCCCCGTGGTGAGCAATATCTCCGAAGCCTCGTGGGAGGTGACCTCCTCCGCCTCGTGGTGTATCGCCGGAACCAGCCTTTCCGGCTCCAGGGGCCTTATGATCAGCGTCGCTGAGAATCAGGAGATGGAGGCGCGTACCGCGAAGGTGTTCGTCAAGGCCCAGGAGAATAGCGTCACCCTTACCATAGTCCAGCTTGGCTACGGTCCGGCAATTATCGTCAGGGATGCATATGTGGATCCTGCCGGAGGAAAGATCGACGTTTCCGTCACTTCCAACATTGCGTATGAGGTTGGAGACCCGATCCTTGACAGCGAAGACATCGAAGAAGGAGAGGATGCCTGGCTTACCAAGTCTTCCCTTACCAAGTCGATGGCTACTGTAACCTACAGTTTTGACGTACTTCCGAATTTCACTGCCGGAAAGCGTTATGCCGGAATTCCGGTTACCGCCGTGGACCGTTCCCTCAAGGAAGTCGATGACACCATCAGGATAACCCAGAGCATTTACGAGGATAATTCCTCTACGGATGTGATCGGAGGCACTGAGAAGTTCGCCATCCTCAGCGCCAAGGCGGTGAGAGGCGAGAACGAGGAGTACTACAGCAAGGTGGAGGTCCTCCAGACCGGAAGCGGCTCGCCGGATCTGCTTTTCGACGGAGACGTCGAGACTTACTTCCATTCGCCCCGTTATCCTGCCCAGGAACTTGCGGACCAGTACAAGGAGTATGGTACCGAACTGCCTTTCACCATCGAGTTTGAGATGGCTGACGAGGGCAAGGCGGACTATATGGTCCTAAGCCATACGGGAAGCAGCGGGCGAGTGAAGAAGTTCGCCGTGTACACCAAGGAGACCGCATCCTCGGAACCCGTCCTCTGCGGTACGTTCAGCTGTTCCTCCTCCGGCACGGACAAGGAGATGTTCTACTTCGACCAGACCATCTCCAATTCCAAGTACATCATCCTCGAAATACAGGAGGCCTACGAGTCCAGCAACCGTATCCGCATCGCGGAAGTCGAGTTCTACGCGACCAACAAGGCGGACGTGGAAGAATGGATTCTCAAGGTATTTTCCGACCTCTCCTGCACGGAGCTCAAGGGCGGCGTGACTAAAAAGCTCATCAACCAGATGGCCGCCGTAGTTCCGTACATTGCAAAGAATGTTGCGATGCCTCTGTACCAGGAGACTTACGACGAGGCGGAATTCGAATTCCGGGCCCATTCCTACGAGGCTTACAGCAACCCCCAGACGGCAAAGCAGAAGTACAACGTAAGGCTGTATACGGAGCTGGACAATCCTACCGGTATCCTTGTTAAGAACGGGGAGAGTGTCGTCGTGTGCGTGGACAGGATTCCCGAGGGGCATACGGTGAAGTTTGCCGTCAACGGAGACCAGTCTTCAGGCAACGAGTTCAACTACTCCACCTCCCAGTTCTCCCAGACGCTCAAGCCGGGTGTCAACATCGTTCCGGTCTCGCTCAGCGGGATAGAGGAAGGTCTCGTATTCATCATCCATACGGATTCTGACCTGAAGCCTTCCTCGCAGCCGGTCAAGGTCCATATCCTTCCCGGGACCTGCTCCGTCGTGGGCTACTTTGACCTGTCCCGCCACGACGACGCCCGCTTCAAAGAAATGCTCGCCGCGAATCCTTACAAGTACTTCGTCCAGAAAGGCAGCAGGACCGTGGTTGTCTTCCATACTTCTGCGCTCCGTAAACCCGCAACGGCCGGAGGAATGTCCTCCGGACTGTGGTTTATGGGCCAGCTGGTGGAATGGGAATGGGATCTTATGGGCCTGAACGGCCAGACGGATTTCAACAATCACATTATGATAATCTCCTCTGAAGCAGAGAATGCCTATATGGATGCGAGCGACCGCCGCGTCAGGGTTGGCGCTTCGACGGTGTCCAACTATGCTACCGCGGAGATGATGAAGGACAACGGAGGCGCAGGTCCTTGGGGACTTGCCCACGAGATTGGCCACGTTAACCAGCCTGCAATATGCTGGGAGAGTACCATCGAGTCCTCCAACAACCTCTTCTCCAACTACTGCATCTACAAGTCCGGAGTGACCGAATCCCGCGGCCATTCGCTGATTTCCCTCGCAAACTCGTACGGTCTTCCCTGGTACAAGCTGGGCAATACCGGACAGTACCAGAATGAGGATGCGGAACTGCATCTGAGGATGAACTGGCAGCTTTGGAACTACTTCCACCGCTGCCTCGGGGACGAAGATTTCTGGCCCCGCGTATTCGCGGAGGCAAGGAAGAATCCCGCCCCGGGTATGTACTACTCGCTGTTCGGCTACTCGAAGGAGGATCCCGGGACCTGCCAGCTGATGTTCTATGAACACGTTTGCGATGCCGCGAAGATGGACCTTACCGAGTTCTTCGACACCTGGGGATTCTTCCGTGAGGTCTCCGATACCTACGGGCAGTACCAGAGCGGAATCCTTTACAGCGTTTCCTCCTCGATGATTTCCCAGAGCAAGGCCAGGGTTGCGGCGAAGAACTATCCTAAGGCGCCTGCAATCCAATACATTGAAGACCGTACAAGGTCCACGCGCTCGAGCTCGGATCCCGGCTACAACAAGGATATCAGGATGGGCTATTATACTACTTTCAAGGACCAGGTAAATATGACTACGGTCCCGAAGTACACGCTCAGCGGACGCAACGTCACCATTACGGACTACTCCCAGGCGGTTGCCGTGGAGGTCTACCGCAAGTCAGACGGGCAGATGCTCTACTTCTCCAACCTTTCGGAATTCACACTTCCTGCAAAGACGGGCGGCGGAGAGACCATTGACACCGGCAACATCGAATTCAAGGCAGTCCAGTGGGACGGCGAAAGGAAAGCGATGTAAGCTTTTGAAATCCGCGGAAAACTCCGCGGATTTTTTTATTATATTTGTGGGTATGAAAAAGATATACGAACAGGATCCATACCTTATGCCGCTGAAGGGCGCAATCGACGCCCGTCACGAAAGGATTTGGCAGGCAAGGCGCAAACTCGCCGGAGACCGCCCTCTCCCCGAGGCTGTAAACAATCATCTGTACTATGGGCTGCATCGCTGCGGGGACGGCAGCTGGGTGGTGCGCGAATGGGCTCCGAACGCGACGAGGATGTATCTCATCGGCCAGTTCAATAACTGGAAGCGGACGGACGCATACAGGCTGAATCCGGTAGGGAACGGGAACTGGGAACTGAAACTTCCCGCCTTCGCCCTCTCTCACGGCGACCTGTTCAAGTTCTACATCGAATGGCCCGGCGGAGGAGGGGAGAGGCTCCCTGCGTATGTTACACGCGCCGTCCAGGACCCTCAGACAAAGCTGTTCTCGGGTCAGGTATGGGCCCCGGAAGAGCCTTATCAGTGGAAACATCCCCGCGCGGGAAAGCGTCCCCATCCATTCATCTACGAATGCCATATCGGAATGAGCGGCGAGAAGGAAGGCGTTGCGACCTTCGAGGAATTCCGCCGCGACGTCCTCCCGAGAGTGAAGAGACTCGGGTACGACACCCTTCAGATTATGGCCCTTCAGGAACATCCTTACTATGGCTCCTTCGGCTATCAGGTATCGAATTTCTTTGCCCTGAGCTCGCGTTTCGGGACCCCGGAGGAGTTCAAAGCCCTTGTGGACGACGCTCACGGAAAAGGCATCGCCGTTGTGATGGACATTGTCCATAGCCACAGCGTGGACAACGTGGCTGAGGGGCTCAGCGAGTTCGACGGGAGGGATGACCTGTACTTCTACAGCGGTCCCCAGGGTCATCACCCCGCCTGGGGCTCCCGCTGCTTCGACTACGGAAAAGACGAGGTCAAGTACTTCCTTCTTTCCAACGTCAAATACTGGATTGAGGAGTATCACATCGATGGTTTCCGCTTCGACGGAGTGACCTCGATGCTGTACTGGGACCACGGCCTGGGGAGGGATTTCGGGAATTACGAGAACTACTTCGACGGCGGCGTGGACGAAAACGCGGTGACATACCTGGCCCTCGCGAACCAGCTTGTCCACGAGATGAACCCCAACGGATTCACCATCGCTGAGGACGTCTCCGGGATGGCCGGCCTTGCAGCGCCCTTCGAGGCGTTCGGCGTGGGCTTTGACTTCCGTATGTCGATGGGCATCGCGGACAACTGGATCAAGTGGATCAAGACCCTTCCCGACGAGCAGTGGTCCGTAGGCGAAATATGGTGGCAGCTCACCAACAAGAGGGCTGACGAGAAGACTATCTCCTATGCGGAGTGCCACGACCAGGCGCTCGTCGGCGACAAGACAATCATCTTCCGCCTTATGGACAAGGAGATGTATTTCTCGATGAACAAGGACTCGCAGTCGCCCATTGTGGACAGGGGAATCGCCCTTCACAAGATGATCCGCCTTGTCACGGCTGCAACCGCCGGTGACGGCTATCTGAACTTTATGGGCAACGAATTCGGCCATCCTGAATGGATTGACTTCCCCCGGGAAGGTAACGGATGGTCTTTTGCCCACGCAAGGAGGCTCTGGTCCCTCTCGGAACCGGACTACCTCCGCTACAGCTACCTCCGCCGTTTCGACGAGGACATGGTCCATCTTCTCCGCAAGGAGAACATCCTCCGCAGCGCCCCCGAGCTGCTTGTCCAGGACGAAGAGAAAAAAGTCTTGATTTTCAGGCGGGAAAACTGTATCTTTGCGCTGAATTTCTCGCCCACCGGATCCTTTGCGGACTACGGATTCGCGGCCCCCGGAGGAGAGTGGGTGAACGTACTTGACACGGATGAGCCCGAATACGACGGTTTTTCGAGGCTCCGTGCCCTCGAGAGTCACTTCACAGTCAGCGAGAAATCCCCGAACGGCCCCGTCTGCTATGATGATACCCTCTATCTGTATCTTCCGGCCCGGAGCGCAATTGTACTGAAAAAGAAGAACTGAACATATGGCATTTTTGAAATTCAACAAGTCGGAGCTTGTCAATCTGTCGTATTCGCTGCGCCGCGAGATCATCCTTGCATCCAAAAGCGGCGCATACTGCAACACCTCGATCGTGACTTGCAACACCCGGCGTTACCACGGCCTTCTCGCCGTACCAGTAGCCCAGTTCGGCGGATATCGTCACCTTCTGCTCTCTTCCCTGGACGAGAGCCTTTCCCTGAGGGGTAAGCGCTTCAACCTTGGAATCCACTGCTACGGTGACATTTACGAGCCCCGCGGCCACAAATATATCGTGGACTTCGACGCAGACCCCGTCCCAACGATAACCTACAAGATAGGCGAGATGGTATTCCGTAAGTCGCTTGTGCTGAGCCCTGATTCGAACCAGCTCCTTATCAAGTACGAACTCGTTGCCTCGCCCGCAAAAGTCACCCTCTCGCTCAAGCCTTTCCTCGCATTTCGCCGGGTCCACGACCTGACGCACAAGAACGCCGCCGCCCGCAGCGAGGGCCGCGAAATCCCCGGAGGGATGGCATTCAAGCTCTATGACGGATTTCCTGACCTTAACCTCCAGCTGAGCTCCAAGGCGGAATTCAAGGGGGGAGCATACTGGTACGACAATATCACATATTCTGATGAGATGCGCCGCGGATTCGACTGCAGGGAGGACCTGCTCGTCCCCGGTGCCTTCGAACTTACGCTCAGCCCCGGTTCGTCCGTCGTTTTCTCCGCAACAGCCGGAGAACCCGCCGTCCCCGCGGGCCTCAAGCGAAAATACACCGCCCTCGTCGAAAAGATCGGGCCCATCACCTCCTTCCACGACCAGCTCGTCAAGGCGGCGGATTCCCTTATCCGCGTTACGGACGGAAAGAAGCAGATAGTCGCCGGATACAGTTGGCTGTATACCGGACTTCTCCGTGAAACCCTCGAGTCCCTGGCAGGCCTTACCCTCTACGGAAAGGATGATCCCAAGGAATTCGAAGAGATTCTGGACAACCTTATCGCTGACAATACCCAGCGCCTTTTCTACCGTACAACCCAGGTCGAATCCCCCCTCTACCTTGCAATTACCCTCCAGCAGTATATCGCTTATACGGGTAAGGCGAAGCGGGTCTGGGAAAAGTACGGTGAAACCCTCAAGAAGATTATCGAGAGCTATGCCCCCGGACGCCGCGAGGAAGTCGCGATGCATCCCAACGGCCTCCTGTGGGCCCAGAAGGACGGCATCGCCCTTACCTGGATGAACGCTTACATCAACGGCCGCGCCGTTACCGAAAGGCCCGGCTATCAGGTGGAGGTGAACGCGATCTGGTACAACTGCATCTGCTTTACCCTCGACCTTTGCGGAAGCTTCGGCGACAGGAAAGATCCTTTCATCCCGAAGTGGTCTGCGGTCAAGGAGCTGATAGAAAAGAATTTCCAGCCCACTTTCTGGAACGAGGAAGCCGGCTATCTCGCAGACTATGTGGACGGCTACGGCCAGAATATGGACCTCCGCCCCAATCAGCTGTGGGCCGTTTCCCTCGACCACATCGCAGTTGACGACGAGATCGTAAGCCAGGTTATGAGAGTTGTGAATGCTGAGCTTGTTACCCGGCGCGGTATCCGCTCCCTGTCTCCCCGCGACGTCAAGTACAGGGGTGTCTACGAGGGTTCGCAGACTGACCGTGACCTCGCATATCACAACGGCTGCGCCTTCCCAGGCCTTCTCGCCCAGTATTGCTACGCGAGCTTTATGATGATGGGCTCAAGCTTTATCAAGAGGGCCGAATGGCTGACTGAAGGCTTCTACGAGGACCTCTCCAAGCACGGAGTAGGCACCTTCTCTGAGCTTTATGACGGTGATCCGCCCCACGAGGCTCACGGGGCAATCTCCTCGGCTGTCGCTACCGGCGCGCTGCTGAACATTAACTGGCTGATTGAAAAGTACAAGGAGGAAAGAATATGAGAGTCCTGATGTTCGGATGGGAGTTCCCTCCCCATATCGCAGGAGGTCTCGGAACCGCTTGTGAAGGAATAGTCAAAGGTCTCGCCGCAAACGGAGTGGAGACAATCTTCGTAATGCCCTCCGCTTCCGGAGACGAGGACCAGACTTACACCAGAATCATCAATGCAAGTGACGTTGCCGTGGATACCGTATCGGAGTCCGTGGAAGAGTTCCTTGACAAGGTGAAATTCATCCACATCGGAACCAATATGGTCCCTTATGCTTCTCCGGAAGAGTTCTCCCGTCTGGTGGAGGAAGACAGGCAGAGGCAGGTGAAGGATTTCAGCGTCTCCTACGGCCAGAAGTACAAGTTCTCCGGCAAGTACGGCGCAAACCTTATGGAAGAGGTAGCCCGCTATGCAATGGTAGGCGGGACGATCGCCGCCCGGTACAAAGATGAATTCGACGTCATCCACGCCCACGACTGGCTTACCTACTACGCCGGCATTGCGGCAAAGCAGCTTACCGGAAAGCCCCTCGTGATCCACGTCCACGCCACATCGTTTGACCGCGGCAGCGCTGACAACATCGATACCCGCGTGTTCGCAATCGAAAAGAGGGGAATGCTCGAGGCTGACAGGGTGGTTACCGTGAGCGACCTTACCCGGAATATCGTAATCAACAAGTACGGAATAGAGCCTTCCAAGGTAGTCACGGTCCATAATGCCGTGGACTTCAGCGGCCGCGAGAACCTCGAGGTCGAAAGGGGAGTCCGCGAAAAGACCGTCACTTTCCTCGGGCGCATCACCTTCCAGAAGGGTCCGGAATACTTCATCGAAGCCGCGGCAAAGGTCCTCAAGAGGACCAAGAATGTCAGCTTCGTGATGGCCGGAAGCGGCGATATGATGAACCGCTGCATCCGCCACGCCGCAAGGCTCGGTATCACGGACCGCTTCCATTTCACGGGCTTTCTCCGCGGAATGGACGTCCAGAAGATGTTCGCGCTTTCCGATGTCTATATAATGCCGTCCGTTTCAGAACCATTCGGAATCTCGCCCCTTGAGGCAATGCGTACCGGCGTCCCTTCCATTATCTCCAAGCAGTCCGGCGCGGCGGAAGTCCTCCGCTATGCCTTCAAGATCGATTTCTGGGATGTGGATGCGATGGCGGACGACATCTATGCCCTTCTGAACTATCCTGCCCTCGCATCCTTCTCCGCAAAGGAGGGCCTCGACGAGGTGAATTCGCTCAAGTGGACCGGCGCGACCGCGAAACTGAAGAAAGTCTACGAATCAGTTGTAAAATAAAAAACACCATATATGGCAAACAAGAGCATATGCCTGTATTTCCAGGTCCATCAGCCCTGCCGTCTGAGACTCTATCGTTTCTTCGATATCGGCAAGGACTCCCACTACTATGACGACTTTGCGAACAGGACGATCCTGCGCCGTGTAGCCCAGCGCTGCTATCTTCCAATGAATGCCCTTCTGCTCCAGGAGATCAAGGCGTCCAAGGGCAAGTTCCGCGTCGCGTTCTCCATCTCCGGCTCCGCCCTTGAACAGTTCAAGCGCTTCGCCCCGGAGGTGATCGAGTCCTTCAGGGCCCTCGCCGCCACAGGTGCCGTCGAGTTCCTCGCGGAGACCTACAATCATTCCCTCGCTTCGCTCAAGTCGGAATCCGAGTTCTCTCACCAGGTCCTCAAGCACAAGGCCGCCATCGAAGACCTCTTCGGTGTAACCCCCACGGCTTTCCGCAACACAGAGCTTATCTACTCAGACTCAATCGGCGAGGAGGTCTTGAATCTGGGCTTCAAGACGATGCTTACTGAAGGCGCGCGCCACATTATGGGCTGGAAGAGCCCTAACTTCGTGTACTCGAATGCCCTTAATCCTAAGCTCAAGCTCCTCCTTCGTAACTACAGCCTCTCTGACGACATCGCTTTCCGTTTCTCCAACAAGGGCTGGGAAATGTGGCCCCTCACGGCTGAGAAGTATCTCGGATGGGTCAAGGAGTCAGCAAAGGATGACGATGTAGTCAACCTCTTTATGGACTATGAGACCTTCGGCGAGCACCAGAGCGCAGACAGCGGCATCTTCGAGTTTATGAAGGCCCTCCCAGGCGTCGTCCTGAAGGACGGCACCTTCGACTTCGCTACCCCTTCGGAGGTCGTGAAGAAATACAAGGCTGTCGCGGACCTCGAAGTCGTGGACCCCATCTCCTGGGCCGACGAAGAGCGCGACGTAACCGCCTGGCTTGGAAACGAACTCCAACAGGAAGCTTTCAACAAGGTCTATGCGATGACGGAGAAACTCTCCATCGTCAACAGCCCTGAACTGTGGGAGGACTTCGGTCACCTGCAGGAAAGCGACCATTTTTACTATATGTGCACAAAATTCTTCTCCGACGGAGAAGTCCACAAATATTTTAACCCTTATGATACTCCCTACGAGGCGTTCATCAACTATATGAACGTACTCTCGGATTTCCAGATCCGCCTGGACGAAGCCCGTGCTGCGCTGGATGTGAAAGAGCTTGCGGAGAAAGAACTTGGAAAATAAATGAAAGACAACAGACAGACCCCTGACTACCTGTTCGAAGTAAGCTGGGAAGTTTGCAATAAGGTAGGCGGGATTTATACGGTGATAGCAACCAAGGCGCTGCACCTTCAGTCGCAGTTTGGGCGTCGCCACATACTCATAGGCCCGGACGTCTGGATGCACAGCGAATCCAATCCGGACTTCATTGAGGACCCCCTTATGTATCACACCTGGAAGGCGAAGGCCGCATCGGAAGGTCTCCGTATCAGGATAGGAAAATGGAACATCCCCGGAAAGCCCCTCGCTATCCTCGTGGACTTCAAGCAGTTCCTCCCTCAGGCTGACACCCTTATGGGTAATATGTGGAAGGACTTCGGCGTGGATTCCATCAGCGGGAACTGGGACTATAAGGAAAATGTGCTGTTCGGCATTGTCGCAGGAAAGGTGATAGAGAGTTTCTGGAACTACAACCTCTCCGGCAGCGAGAAGGTCGTCGCCCAGTTCCACGAGTGGCAGACCGGAGCCGGACTCCTCTACATCAAGAAGTGCAAAATCCCGGTCTCCACGGTGTTCACTACCCACGCTACCTGCATAGGCCGGTGCATCGCCGGAAACAACCTCCGTCTTTACGACAATATGGCGTCGATGGACGGAGACGAGATGGCCCGCCGCTTCAACGTCGTCGCGCTCCACTCGCTCGAGAAAACCGCCGCCCGTATGGCCGATGTCTTTACGACTGTCAGCGAAATTACTGCGAAGGAGTGTGAGAGATTCCTTGGCAGGAAGGTGGACATCGTGACGCCAAACGGCTTCGAGAACAGCTTCACCCCCGCTTCCGACGAGGAGTATTCAGCCCGTCACGACAGTTCCAGAAAGCGCCTTGTGGAGGTTGCGTCGGCGATGTCCGGCGAGGAAGTGCCTTCGGATGCGATCTTCATCGGCATAGGCGGAAGGTACGAGTTCAGGAACAAGGGAATAGACATATTCATTGACGCCCTCCGCCGCATCAACGAATCGGATTCGTACAAAGGTCGCAGCATCCAGGCGTTCATTATGATTCCTGCCGGTCACCATGGACCCGACAGGGAACTTGCCGCGAAGCTCTCCGGCGGCGGAGACCCCTTCTACACGACAAGGACGTCCCACTACCTGATGTCCCCGGAGTATGACACGATTACGCGTGTACTCCGCGAAAAGAAACTGGACAATGCCGTTGCGGACAAGGTGAAGGTTTACTTCATCCCTTCGTATCTTAACGGAGACGACGGCATATTCAATATCACGTACTACGACGTTCTCTGCGGGCTGGACCTTGCAATGTTTCCGTCGTACTACGAGCCCTGGGGCTATACTCCTTTGGAGGCGCTTGCCTTCGGTGTTCCTACCCTTACGACGAGCCTTGCCGGCTTCGGCCTCTGGGTCAAGGACCATTACGCGAAGGACCACCCCGGGATTACCATTCTTTCTCGCGGAGAGGATAACTACGACGAAGTCGTCGAAGGTACCGCCGCCCGTATCGAAGAGATTTCGGCCCTCGATCTCCCGACGAGGAACGAGTACAGGGCAAATGCCCGCGATGTCGCGTCCATAGCCCTCTGGGAGAATCAGATCAAGTATTACCAGGAGGCTTACGGCCTCGCAATCGGGAAGGTTCAGTCGAACCTCGACAGTTACAAAGCTAAAGAAAAGACTATGCAATACACACAGACAGACGTTATCAACCCCAGCTGGAGGACGGTTCTTGTGACCCGTCACCTCCCCGAAAAGCTTGCCCCCCTCGAGGTCCTCTCAAAGAACCTCTGGTGGTGCTGGAATGAAAGCGCGAAGGAACTGTTCAAGACTATTGATCCGGCCGTTTGGCACAAATCCGGTCACAACCCCCTCGTCGTCCTTGATACGGTCAGCCTCAAGCGCTTCCGTCAGCTTTCGGAGGATCAGGAGTTCGTCGGAAAGATGAATGCGGTGCTGGACGAATTCAACGCATATATGGCTCTCAAGGATAAGAGGGTTGAGCCCTCGGTGGCTTACTTCTGTATGGAATATGGCCTGGATACTTCGCTGAAGATCTATTCCGGAGGTCTTGGCATTCTTGCCGGCGACTACCTGAAGGAGACTTCAGATATGAACGTGAACCTTGTCGCCGTGGGCCTTCTGTATCGCTATGGATATTTCACCCAGGTCATTTCCGGACAGGGCTATCAGGTCGCGAATTATGACGCCCAGGACTTTACCCGCATCCCGGCATCCCCGGTGATGGACACTGACGGCTCCTGGATGAGCATCGTCGTTCCATTCCCCGGCCGTACCCTTACCGCAAGGCTGTGGAAGGTCGCCGTTGGACGTACGGACCTGTATCTGCTGGATACTGACTTCGAGGCTAACATTGCAGAGGACCGTGAGGTTACATATCATCTGTACGGAGGAAGCTGGGAGAACCGTCTCAAGCAGGAAATCCTTCTTGGTGTCGGCGGTATCCGCGCCCTGAGGAAGCTTGGAATAAACCCCAGCGTCTATCACTGCAACGAAGGCCACGCCGCATTCATCGGCATCGAGCGCTTGCGCGAATACGTCGAGCACTCCAACCTCGACTTTACTGAGGCCCTTGAGGTTGTCAGGTCAAGTTCCCTGTTTACTACCCACACCCCCGTTCCCGCCGGTCACGACGCCTTCGAGGAAGGTCTTCTCCGCCAGTATATCGGCCATTATCCTGCCCGTCTGAAGATAGATTGGGAGACTCTGATGTCCCTTGGTAAGGACAATCCTCTCGATCCCGGCGAGAAGTTCTCGATGAGTAACCTCGCCGCGAACATCTCCCAGAATGTCAACGGCGTTTCGATGCTCCACGGCAAGGTCTCGCAGGACATCTTTGCCCATATGTACCCGGCATACCTTCCGGAAGAACTCTTCGTCAGCTATGTTACGAACGGGGTCCATTACTCGACCTGGACCGCTCCGGAATGGAAGCCCATCCACGCCCGCGTGTTCGGCCCTGATTTCCAGACCCATCACTACGACCGCAGTTGCTTCGAGGGAATCTACCAGATTCCTGACGAGGAAGTATGGGAGACCAAGAAGACTCTTAAGAAGAAGCTCATCGCCTTCGTCCGCGAGCGCCTCCAGGACAAGAGCATCTCCAACCACTATTCCCCTTCGGAGCTTGTCACGATTATGGACACCCTCCGCGATGATGTGCTTACAATAGGCTTCGCCCGCCGTTTTGCGACCTACAAGAGGGCGACGCTGCTTTTCAGCGATCTCGACCGTCTGGACAAGATTGTCAACAACCCAGCCCAGCCGGTCCAGTTCCTCTTCGCCGGCAAGGCCCATCCTGCTGACGGCGCAGGCCAGGACCTCATCAAGCGTATCGTCGACATTTCCAAGGATCCCCGCTTCATCGGAAAGATCGTCTTCGTACCCGGATATGACATCACTCTGGCAAAGAGGATGGTCCAGGGTGTCGACGTCTGGATGAACAACCCCACCCGTCCCCAGGAGGCTTCCGGTACTTCCGGTGAAAAGGCGGCGATGAATGGAACGATGCACTTCAGCGTACTTGACGGATGGTGGGTTGAGGGCTACAGGGAGGGAGCCGGATGGGCCCTTCCTCTGGAGCAGATGTATGAGGATAACAACTACCAGAACGAGCTTGATGCAGCGACCGAGTACGCTATCATCGAGAACGATATCGCTCCTGCTTACTACAATCTGGACCGTACTACCCAGCGTTCCGCTGAGTGGGTTGGCTATATCAAGAACACCATAGCCCGTGTCGCCTGCGACTTTACTACGAACCGTATGCTCACGGACTATATGAACCAGTACTATATGCCTCAGGCAAAGCGGAGTGCCCAGCTTGTCGCAGACGACTTCTCTCTTGCGCGTGGCATCGCGGCCTGGAAGAAGCACGTCCGCCGTGAGTGGGAGAACATCCGTGCCGTGGCGACTTCCGAATCCGAAGCATCCTATGACCTCGGTGTCAACAAGCCTTTCCATGCTGAGATTTCCGTTACTATGGGAGACCTTGGGAGAGAGGATATCGGCGTGGAGGTGATCTTTGCCCAGAAGGATACCCACGACAGGCTCCACATCAGCGACGTCAAGGAGTGCACTCCCGGAGAGCTCGTTGACGGAACCTGTGTTTACAAAGTGGATATCCTCCCGGAAAAGACCGGCGCATACCAGGTCGGATGCAGGATTTACGCTAAGAACCCGCTCCTTCCTCACCGTCAGGACTTCGAGTGTGTCAAGTGGCTTTAAGTTATGATTGCTACAAGTGGATTCTTTGACGGTGTCCATCTTGGACACCGTCTCGTGCTTGAAAAGCTCATCTCCCTTTCCCGTGAAAGGGGGGAGGATCCGCTTGTGGTCACATTCTGGCCCCATCCCCGCGCCGTCCTTCAAAACGATGCCCGTGAGCTTCAGCTCCTCAGTTCGCCGGATGAGAAAAAAACGCTCATAGCTTCGGTGGGCATTTCGCGCGTGGAGGTCGTTCCTTTCACCCGCAGCTTCGCGGCGATGACCGCCCGGGAATACCTTGACTTTCTTCGTGAGAGTTTTGACGTCTCCTGTGTGCTTATGGGCTATGACAACCGTATCGGCTCCGACGGCCTCACTGCCGCGGACCTTGACGGGTATGGCGTCGAGGTTGTCGCCTTCGGACAGCAGGCTTCGGTACGGAACGTCCTTTCCTCCGAAATGACTGTAAGCTCGACGAAGATACGGAAGGCGCTGGAAGAGGGGAGAGTAGAGGCGGCGAATGCGATGCTGGGGTATAGATATGGGCTTGACGGAGCCGTAGTGCCGGGAAACAGGCTTGGACGGACTATCGGGTTCCCGACGGCGAATATACGGGAGTACGAACCGCTGAAGCTGATTCCGGAGAACGGGGTGTATGAGGTGGCTGTCCTCGTGGAAGGAGAGTGGTTCCGCGGGATGTGTAATGTGGGCCTTCGGCCTACGGTCGGAGGGACGACAAGGACAGTTGAAACGCACATATTTGATTTCGACAGGAATATCTATGGGCTTCCTCTGAGAATCGAGTTCATCCGCCGCATCCGTGAGGAGCGTCATTTCCCTTCGCTTGAGGCGCTTTCGCGTCAGCTTCAGGAAGATAAAGATTGCATAATTAAAAAATAAGGTTTATATTTGCAAAGAGACTTATGGGTACTGCCGTGAAAGGGGCAGTACTCGTTTTTAGTCACGCAGCACGCTGATAACCAGATTATTATAAAACACAAAGATATGGCTTTTGAATATATGACACAGGCGGGGTACGATAAGCTCAAGAAGGAGCTTTCGGATGCGCTTTCCCAGCGCCCCGTAATCTCCGCCGCTATTGCGGAGGCTCGTGAGAAGGGAGACCTCTCGGAGAACGCTGAGTACGATGCGGCCCGCGATGCCCAGGGACTTCTCGAGGTCCGGATCGCCCGCCTTAAGGATAAGCTTGCTAATGCCCGCGTAATCGACGAGTCCAAGCTTTCCACGGACTCCGTCCAGCTCCTGTCAAAGGTTACAGTCCGCAATCTCCAGAATAAGATGGAGATGAAATTCACCATTGTGGGTGAGTCTGAGGCTGACTTTTCAAAGGGACTCCTGTCCTCATCGACTCCTATCGGGAAGGCCCTTATCGGCCATTCGAAAGGCGAGGTCGTTGAGGCTACCGTTCCTTCCGGCGTGATGAAGTTTGAAATACTTGATATTGCACTGTAATGACGATTTTCTCGAAAATAGCAGCAGGCGAGATTCCTTCGTACAAGTGTGCGGAGAACGAGGATTTCTATGCATTCCTTGACATTTCGCCCCTTGCGGAGGGGCATACTCTCGTGATTCCCCGCAAGGTGGAGGATGACTATATCTTCAACCTGGACCCTTCAGTCTATTCCGGTCTTACGGAATTCGCCCGCAAGGTCGCAATCGCGATCAAGGCTGCAATTCCCTGCAAGAGGGTTGGCGTCGCCGTCCTTGGAATGGAGGTTCCCCACACTCATATTCATCTCGTCCCTATGCAGAGCGAAGCTGATATGGACTTCCGCAGGGAAAAGCTCCATCCCTCCCCGGAGCGGATGAAGGAAATTGCAGACTCTATTCTCCGTGAATATGAAAAACTCGCTTAAGGCCCATACCTCCCGTGCCGTCAGGGCCCTTGCTGCGGTTGTTTTAGCCTCCGCCGCCCTTGTTTCCTGCGGCCCCAAGACCGTTATTTCCGGTAAGGTTGAGGACGCTGACAAGATTATTTTCAAGGCTCTCAATGTGAATCATCCTACCGTTCTTGACACTGTTCTTGTCAAGGACGGCTCTTTCACGTATAAGCTCGACATCCCGGAGGGACAGCCGGAATTTATCCAGCTCTTTTTCGGGGAACGTCAGCTTGGAACTCTTCTTGTCTGTCCCGGAGACAATATCCGGATTGAGTCTGATACCCTTATTATGTATAAGGTTATGGGCTCGGACGAGACTCTCTCATTCCAACAGGTCGAGAAGTCGTATAACCGCTTTATGAGGGAGATGGTCGCTCTTGAGGCGTCTGATGCGCCTGTTCGGGTCATCAACGATACATACGTAAAATACTATCGTGAGTGTGTCAATTATGTGATGTCTCACTCGAAGTCTCTCACGACCGTCCCTGTGCTGTCACAGGATCTCCCTTCCGGTTTACCTGTTTTCAGCCGTAACTCGGATGCTATCCTGTTCAGGATGATCTGTGATTCGCTCCGTACGGTCTATCCTGAATCCGCATATCTTAAGGCTCTTGAGGCGGAGACTCTCCGCCGTACCCGTGAGATGGAGCTTGGAATTATGGTCGAGAATGCTTCTGAGGCAGGTTTCCCGGACATTGAACTTCCCGGTATAGATGGCGCTAAAGTCCGGCTTTCTGATGTCGCGGCTTCTTCGAAGGTGGTAATGCTATATTTCTGGACAGCGGCACCTGAACTTGCGATGTTTAACCTCGAGGCCCTGAAGCCCCTTTATGATGAGTTCCACTCCAAGGGGTTTGACATCTATCAGGTCTCATTCGACGTGGACAAGTCAGCTTGGGCCTCGGTGGTCCGCTCCCAGAAACTTCCGTGGGCCAGCGTCTGCGATATCCGCGGTATTGAGTCCCCGATCTTTCCGCTCTATGGTCTGGGCGCGCTCCCGATGGTCTATTTCATCGTGGACGGAGACCTGGATCCTTCAGCCCGCGCTTACGACCTCGATACATTCAGGGCTTATCTTCGCGGAAAGCTGAAGTAAATAGGTGGGGGTGGGGGACATCCCTCCGCTTCCTTCGGGATTTCGTCGGGCTGCGCCCTCCGACATCCCATTCCAGCCCGCGATCCCTCCGCTTCCTTCGGGATTTCGTCGGGCTGCGCCCTCCGACATCCCCTGGTGGGGAGGCTTAAACGGAACGGCATCACGGGCCTTCGGCCCTCTGTGCTTTTTCGCTGGACGGACCTTATGAAAGCATGCTTTCAACGGCCGCCCATCAAAAAAGCACCGCAGCTTTGCTGCGATGCCGTTCTCGTTTGCGGAAGTGGAGGGATTCGAACCCCCGGTACGTTGCCGTACAACAGTTTTCAAGACTGCCGCCATCGACCACTCGGCCACACTTCCTTGCGGGGTTGCAAAGATAACAACTTTTTTGAAACTTTTTCCCCTTTAATTGCATCTTTGTTGAGATGGGTTTGAAAAGAGCTGGGTTTTTGCTACTTTTGGACCCCGAAAACCGAAACAACCATTAACTTAATATTTAACACAATGAAAAAGTTTTTCGCTTTCATGATGGCAGCTGTTGCTGCTGTTGCGTTCGTGAGCTCCTGCACCAAGGATGATGATGTTGACGCCGGTCTCAAGACTGACAAGATTGAAGGCTCCTGGGAGTGCACTGACATTTGGATTAAGCAGGATATGTCACTCAATGACAAGACTTTCTCTGCAGAAGGAGATCTCAAGACTGTCTATGGCGCCCTCGCCGATCAGCTCAAAGAGATTCCACTCGTAGGCGAATTTCTCGCTTCCGAGTTTACCCTTTCTGATGCCGATGCTGCAAAGATGGAGGCAGAAATGGGTGTCGGAACACTCCGCCTCGAGTTCGGAAAGAGCGATCTCAAGACATATGAAAAAGACGAGGACGGAAAGTGGACCCTTACCAGCACTGCTGATTACACATACTCCAAGGGAAACCTTGTAGTTACCGAAAAGGATGAGGAAGGCCGCGATGTGGACGTAACAACCAAGATTGTGACCCTCACAAAGAAGAAACTCGTTATGGAGTATACTATCGACGAGGAAGAGGATGAGGACGGAATATCCTTCAAGGTTCACAGTGTTATCCGCCTGATCTTTGACAAGATCTAATCTACTGCTTGGAAAAGGGGGCCCTGCCCCTCTCAATAAATAGAGGCTGACTCAAAAATTTTGGGTCAGCCTCTTTTTGTGCCCATAGCTTGCGGTAGGTGTCCTGATAGAGGTGACACCTACCGCG
>CALCEJ010000102.1 GCA_937900465.1 uncultured Bacteroidales bacterium
GGAAGTGCGGAGCGGGGAAATTGGTTTTTCCGGCACCGCCCGGAAAAATAATTTCACCGCGCAGCAGGGCCGCCGCCGCAGTGCCGTGGAGGGCTATGAAAGCCCGACGACGTGGGAGACGGGGAGGGAGAAGGCGATGCCTTTACTCTCGGAGGAGAGGCCGGCTTCTTTGTAGATGGAACGTAGGACATCGTCCTTGATGGAGGCCGGGACGATGATCATAAGGATTTCCTTGTCAGGCTGGATGGCGAGGTGGAAGAACTGCTCCGCCTCCGGGTCAGCCGTACCACGGCCACGGATAACAGTACCTCCTCGGGCGCCGGCCTTTTTTGCCGCCTCCATGACATTCTGTGAAAAACCTGCATTCACAATGCAGAAAACCATCTCATATCCGCTTTCCTGACTCATACCCATTATCATTTATTATCCGTTTATCATCCGAAAGGAACCCGTAAATCAGCGTTCCCACCACTGAAGTCAAGGGAATGCTGACCGCAACCCCCTTGCCATGACGCGCCGTAGAGAACTTCTCCTCGAGGAGGCCGAAGACAGAATCGAGGGCATCCTCGCGTACGATGCTGAAAATCGCCGTCTTTGACGTCTCATTCACACCGAGATAGGAGAGAATCTCCGCCTCAGCCGTACCCTTGGCGAGCGTCGAAACCTGAAGATTCGCCCCCGCGCTCTGGATAAGGCCGATATAGTATTGGGCCCTGGTAGTCTCGACTATCGTAATCAGCAGTTCGAGCCTCCCCGGAGCTACATTTCTTGTATATTCATTTTTTGCCATCCCTAAAGCCCATCAAAACATCAACATAGTCCATCAAAGAACCAACCACCCCATCAAAAAACCAACCACCCATCAAACCACCCATCAACAATCCAACCACCCCGTCACCCCTCTACACATCAAAATAAATAATCTGATCATCATCCGCCTCCAGAATCCGCCTCATGGCGAAGCTGTCCCTCATCCGGACACTCACAACGGACTTGAAACCAAGCGCCTGGATAGTAATCAGAGGCGTCATGGCGACCATAGCAACGACACCGAAAGCATAATCGAGGACAGCCGCATCCCCCCTGAGAACGACACACGCGCCGATGGCAAAAGGCAGGATGAAACTCGAAGTCAACGGACCCGAAGCGACACCACCGGAGTCAAATGCAATCGCAGTGTAGATCTTGGGGACGAAGAACGACAGCCCCAGCGAAATCAGGTATCCCGGAATCAGGTAGTACAACAACGAGAACCCGTAATGGATTCTGATAAGCGAAAGGCATATGGATACCCCTACGCCAACCGACAAGGCTATCATCATCTCCTTCCTCGTCACCTCGCCGTTGGTGATATCCTCAACCTGATTGTTGAGGACGTGAACCGCCGGTTCAGCCAGAACGACAACCATTCCTATCAGCAGTCCGAACCCGAACAGGACATACCGGCTCCATCCAGCAAGCGAAACGCCAATCTTATATCCCACCGGCATAAACCCCGCCGTGGCAAACCAAAGGAAGAGCACAAGGCCCGCAAAAGTATATACGATGCCAACGAAAATCCTCAGAAGATGCTTCCACGGAAGACGAAGAACCGTAAACTGCAGCACCAGGAACGCCGCCGTCAGAAGGAGCAGCGACCTCCCTACTTCGCCCATCACGATAAGCACCGTCTCAAACGTCAGCGCCTGCCCCGAATAATCCGGCACAGAGTACGTAAGATCACCCCCGGCGCCGAGCGACAGCGCCATCACGGCGATAATCGGGCCGATGGAGCACAGCGCGATGAGGCCGAAACTGTTCTCAGCCGCATCCCTGCCGCCCACCGTCATCGCAATTCCAACGCCGAGCGCCATTATGAACGGAACCGTCACCGGACCGGTGGTAACGCCGCCGGAGTCAAACGAAAGAGGAAGGAACGAACCCTTTCCCTGCTGGATCAAGAGCGCCGCAAGCGAGAACAGGACGAGGTAGAAAAACATCAGCATCGACGTCAAATCCTTCTTGAAAATGATTTTCAGCACCGCCAGAAGCAGGAACAGGCCCACCCCGACTCCGACCGTCACAATCAGCAGCGTATCATCCATAACAGCGCTCACCTGCCCCGCGAGAACCGAAAGGTCAGGCTCCGACACAGTAATGAGAAGGCCCATTATAAAGCTCACCACAAGGAGAAGCCCGACCTTCCCGGACTTTGCCAGTCCTACGCCCATATACTGGCCCATCGGAGTCATCGCCATATCAGCCCCAAGGTTGAAAAGGGCAATACCTGCGATAAGCCCAAGCGAAGAAACCGAAAAGACGATCCTTTCAGCGCCGGAAAGCGGAATCAGCGGAGTAAAGCTCAAAACGAGCACAATCGCACTGACGGGAAAAACCGACAGCAGCGCATCCTTGAATTTTTCCAGAATCGAGTTCCAGAGCTCCTTCCTGTCATTACTGTTCATCTGCTACCTCCTGTAAGATTCCTCCTTCAGAGTAAGGCCCATAAAGAAAATCGCAAGGAAGCACGCCGCGATCAGCAGCCCGAAAGTCCAGTTCCATCCCGCGGACTGGGCGACCGCGCCGATGACGATGTTCGCGAGAATCGCCGTACCGAAGAAATAGCCGAAGAAGCCCGTAAGCCCGGCAGCGGTGCCGGAAGCGTTCTTCGGAGCAAGATCCAGCGCCTGCACCCCGATCAGCATCACCGGCCCGTAGATAAAGAACCCGATGCCGATAAGAGCGATGATAACCACCGTCAGATTGTCGATGAAAACCCAGTACAGGCCGATGAAAACAGCCACCAGCGCCATAAATATCATACACGGCAGCGCCCTCTTCCCCTTGAAAAATTTGTCCGACACCCATCCGCAGATAAGCGTACCCGGAATCGCGGCGAACTCATAGGCAAAATAGGCCCATCCCGCCGACTTCAGGTCTATTCCCTTGTCAGTAAGGATAGTAGGTGCCCAGTCGAGGCATCCGTAGCGGACCATATAGACAAACGCATTCGCAAGGGCGATGAACCAGAGGAACTTGTTGCTCAGGACGTATTTGAAGAAGATCTCTTTCGTGGAAAGGGTCTCTTCCTGTTTTTCAGAGTATTTCTTGGGATAGTCGTTACGCCATTTCTCGACGGAAGGAAGGCCGCAGGACTGGGGCGTATCACGGAGCATCACGAAGGCGAACAGGGCGACGAAAAGCGCCACGGCAGCCGGGAATGCAAACGTTCCGATAAGGAAATACAGTTCGGTATGGGCACCGTAGAACCAGCTTCCGAACCAGGCCGCGCCATAAGTTGCCATAGGCCCTACGAGGGCGCCGCCAACGTTATGGGCACAGTTCCAAATGCTCATCATAGTACCGCGCTCCCCTACTGAGAACCAGTGAGTCATTACACGTCCGCACGGAGGCCAGCCCATTCCGTTGAACCATCCCACGAGGAAGTTCAGGACCGCCATCACCACGATGGCAAGAGTCTTGTGCTCCGCGCCGATGAACTGGATCGGGACAATCATAAATGCCATCGAGATTGCCGTAAGGATAAGTCCGAGGGGAAGGAAAGCGCGGGCGTTCGAGCGGTCCGATACGCTGCCCATCAGAAACTTCGACAGGGCGTACGCGATCGCGTTCATCGACAGGACGATACCGAGTTCCGTCTTCACGAAGCCAAGAGGCTCCAGAGCGGGCATCGCCATCGAAAAATTCTTTCTCACAAGGTAGAAGCCGGCATATCCGACAAAGGCTCCAATGAAGACCTGCAGACGCAGGCGTTTGTACTTTGCATCGGCCTCGGGGCCGGTCTGTTCCGGCTTGTATGCCGGCTGCTTGAGTAGGTTCATTCTTAGTTTCAGAGTTTCTGCAAATCTACTAATTAAATAGATTCCAGACAAATCTGACGCGAAAAATGCAAAAAAAGTATCATTTTTTCTATCTTTTTCCAAATTAATCATATATTTGCAGGTATGAGAAAAATACTTCAGGAATCCACTCCCCTCTCAGACAAAGACTGCTTCTACATCGTAGATCGCCACAAAAGCGAATTCACCTTTCCGCTGCACTGCCATACGGAATGCGAGCTTAACTTCATAGAAAAGGGCCAGGGCGTGCAGAGGGTTGTCGGGGACTCGATAGAATACATCGGGGATTACGACCTTACGCTGATCGCCGGAAAGGGCCTCGAGCATAGCTGGGAGCAGGGCCGCTGCGTATCCCCGGACGTCCGGGAGGTAACTATCCAGTTCTCCCGGGACATACTTCCGGAGCAGCTTCTCACCCGGACCCAGTTCGCCTCCATTAAGGAGATGCTCCACAAGGCTGAACTCGGACTGAACTTTTCCCTTCAGACCATAATGAAGGTTTACGACCGCCTGGACAGCCTCTCGACGGAAAAAGACAGCTTCGAGCAGTTCCTCCACTTCCTTAAGATACTCTACGACCTTTCCCGCGCGGAGGACTCAAGGACCCTTGCATCAAGCACCTTCGCAAAGGTCGACGAGCGTAAAGCCAGCAGCAGGAGGATCCAGAAGGTGAAATCCTACGTGGCGGAGAACTATCCGGGGGACATCAGGCTCGAAAACTGCGCCGCCATCGCCGGGATGACTCCGTCCGCCTTCAGCCGGTTTTTCAAGCAGCACACGGGACGTACGCTTATGGAATACGTTATCGATACAAGGCTTGGAGTTGCGGCCAGGATGCTTGTGGATACGACTTTGTCCGTTTCGGAGATATGCTTCGCCTGCGGCTTCAACAACCTCTCCAACTTCAACCGGACCTTCAAGTCAAGGCGGGGTTATACCCCGAGGGATTTCCGGGCCCTGTTCAAAAAGAATAAGGTTTTTGTATAAGAGATGATAAAAAAATATCAATCTTGGATATTATTTTAATTGTTTAGCACTGACCACGACGCTAACTTTGCGGTATGATCTCTCACAAGAAGATTCTGACACTGAAACTATTGCTGGCGGTACTTGTGGTCCCGTCAATGATTTCCTGCTCCAGGCAGAGCGGATTCACCTCCGTCCGGGACGGAAAATTCTACCGTAACGGCAAGGTCCAGACTTTCATCGGCACTAACTTCTGGTATGGGCCCATCCTTGCTTCCGAAGGCGAGGGAGGAGACATCGCGCGTCTTCGGGCGGAACTTGACACGCTCCACGCCCTCGGGCTCGACAACCTTCGCGTCCTGGCCGGTGCAGACGGTCCCCGCGGGGTTTTCTCCCGCGTGGAACCTACCCTTCAGGAGGCGCCGGGGGTTTACAACGACACCCTTGCCCGTGGCCTCGATGTATTCCTTGCGGAACTTGGCAAGAGGGATATGCAGGCGGTGCTGTATCTGAACAATTCCTGGGAATGGTCCGGCGGATATGGGCAATACCTGGAATGGGCTACGGGAGAGAAGGCGCTGATTCCCCTTATCGACGGGTACTGGCCTTTTATGCAGCAGATGCGTAAGTTCCAGACCTCAAAGGCGTCGCAGGAACTCTTCTTCAATCACGTAAGGACGATGGTCAGCCGCACCAACACCGTAACGGGGAAACCCTACAGCGAGGATCCGGCGATCTTCGCGTGGCAGATCGGAAACGAGCCCCGGTGTTTTTCCGACGAGCCCGAGGAGAGGGACGGCTTCGCCCTCTGGATCGCGGAGGCGGCGAGAATAGTTAAATCCATCGACCGGAATCATCTTCTTTCCACCGGAAACGAGGGTATAATGGGCTGTGAAGGGGATCCGGAGCTTCTCCGGAGGATCTCCGCAATTCCGGAGATAGACTATATGACGGTCCATATCTGGCCGTATAACTGGGGATGGGCCCCGGAAGATAGGATTGAAGAGGCGCTCCCGGAAGCGATTGCAAAGACAGACGAGTATATCACCGCAAACGTCGCGATAGCCTCAGAATTCGGGCTTCCCGTAGTCGTTGAGGAGTTCGGATACCCCCGTGACGGATTCAGCCCGTCGATGGACGCAACTACCCGCGCGCGTGACGCGTACTATGAATATATGTTCTCCGAGGTGGGGAAAAGGCTCCAGGGAGTAAACTTCTGGGGCTGGAGCGGATTCGCAGTGCCGGCCCATACACAGTGGGAAAAGGGAGACCCCTACTCCGGAGACCCCGCCCAGGAGGCCCAGGGCCTTAACGGAGTATATATCACCGACACCACAATCGATACAATTATAACCTATAATAAAAACTAAAATCAAGTAGCATGAAACACAAGAAGCTGTTCGCCATTGTGACTCTCGCCCTTGCCTTGTCAGGAGCCCTCCAGGCCCAGGACAAGATCACCGTCACCGGTACCGTCAAGGACAATGCCGGTTACGGTATCGTAGGCGCGAGCATAATGGAGCGTGGCACCACGAGCGGTGCCATCACAGACCTTGACGGAAACTACGAAATCAAGGTGGCCCCCGGCTCCTTCCTCGTCTTTTCCTGTATGAGCTATCAGACCCAGGAGGTCCCCGTGGGCGGCCGCGCCGTCATCAACGTGGTCCTTGAGGAAGACACTGAATTCCTCGACGAGGTCGTCGTCGTCGGTTACGGAACCGTCAAGAAGAGCGACCTCTCCGGCGCTGTAGGCCAGATCAAGGCCGAAGACCTTATGAAGGGCGGCGCCCTTGACCTTGCCCACGGAATGCAGGGCAAGATGGCCGGCGTCATGATCCAGCAGAGTGACGGCGCCCCCGGCGGCGGTATGAGTATCGTCGTCCGCGGCGCAAACTCCTTCACAACCAGCTCACAGCCCCTTATCATCGTCGACGGAATTCCGCTTGAGACCGGCACCACGCCTGCCAACGGAGCCCTCACCTCGGAGCAGTCATCGAACCCCCTGAGCTTTATCAACCCCCACGACATCGAGTCCATGGAAATCCTGAAGGACGCCTCTGCAACCGCTATCTACGGTTCCCGAGGCGCTAACGGTGTCGTTATCGTGAACACGAAGAAGGGCCGGACGGAAAAGCCCAAGGTGGAACTGAGCGCGACTACCGGCATATCTACCATCGTCCGTCAGATTCCCGTTCTCGACGCTTACACCTATGCCCTCTACATCAACGAGCAGTACGACAACTCCCTCACTTACGAGGGGCGTATGTTCAACACCTACCAGTACAACGGGACCTGGTCCTACCAGAACTACACTGACGGCCATCCCAACTACAGTCTCGGTTCCTACTCCCCTTCCCCGGAGGATTTCAAGAATCCCGGCTACTATTATGACGAGTACGGCAACTACGAAGAGGTAGGATCCTCCAACTGGCAGGACGAAATCTTCCAGACCGCCCTTTCGGAGGACTTCAACCTCTCCGTCAGCGGGGGTAACGAGAAGGGCTTCTACGCCTATTCCGGCAACTATGCAAGACAGAACGGTATCATCAAGAATTCCGGTTACTCCCGTTACAGCCTCCGCGCCAACATCGGCCGTCACATCAACGACTGGATGGAGATAGGAACAAACTCCAGCTTCACGAACTCCCTCACGGACTTCGCGAACACCCTTTCCTACAACACCGGTATCATCCGTTCCGCAATCATCTTCCCTCCCGTGTACGGAGCGGATATGGACACTAACACGATGGACAATGTGAACTGGCTGGCCGCCAACCCCGCGGCATACGTCAACAACGCAAAGGACCAGCTCCGCGCCATCAACTTCTATAACAGTTCCTACCTGGAGATAAAGCTTCTCCCCTACCTGAAGTTCCGTCAGAACCTTGGTATCGGCTACAGCAACCAGGAGCGCGGATCATACTATGACCGTCACACGCAGGAAGGCTTCACTCCCCGTAACGGTATCGCAAGCCGCGGAATCTCCACCTGGAACAGCCTCACGAGCGAATCCCTCCTGACCTTCGACAAAACCTTCGGGGTCCATTCGGTAAATGCCGTCGGAGGGTTCACCGCTGAACGGAGCGCCTGGAAGAGTTCCTCGATCCTCGCATCGAACTTCCCGGACGACCTCACGAAGGACAACGACCTTTCCCGCGCGCTTGACAAGCCGGTAGTGACCAGCGACGACGGAATGCAGACTCTCGCATCCTTCCTCGGCCGCGTAAACTACTCGCTCCTTGGAAGATACCTCCTTACCGCAAGCGTCCGTTCCGACGGCTCCTCCAAGTTTGCCGAAGGCAACAAATGGGCGACCTTCCTTTCCGGCGCCTTAGCCTGGAAGGCCTCCGAGGAGGAGTTCATCAAGAGACTGGGTATCTTCTCGAACCTTAAGTTCCGCGCCAGCTACGGCGAAACCGGTAACCAGGGTATCGGATCCTACAGGTCCATAGCGATGCTCTCCACCGCCAACTACCCTTACGGAGGCAGCATGGCTTCCGGTTCCGCTCTCGTAAGCTGGAGAGGCCCGGTCTCAAAGGACATCCGATGGGAAACCACACGTCAGTACAACCTCGGTGTCGATATGGGCTTCATGCAGGACCGTCTTACCTTCACCGTTGACTACTACAAAAAGGTCACTCGCGACCTTCTGCAGGAAATCCAGATTCCCTCTTCGACGGGATTCTCCAATATGCTCGTCAACAGCGGAAACGTTACCAACACCGGTCTTGAGCTGACCGGCCGCTGGGTCGCCGTTTCCAAGCGTGACTTCTCCTGGACCGTCGACGGCAACATCTCCTTCAACAAGAACGAGATCGGCGGCCTCAGCGGTGACCAGTTCGCAAACCGCCTCTGGTATGCGGCGGACGATGTCTTTATCCAGAGGAACGGACTCCCCATCGGCGCAATGTACGGCTATGTGGAGGACGGATTCTACGACAATGAGGCAGAGGTTCGGGCGGACCCCAAATACAGGGACGCAACCGCAACCAAGGTTCTCTCAATGATAGGTGAAATCAAATACCGGGACCTCAACGGTGACGGCGACATCACTGCTGACGACCGTACCGTCATCGGCGATACGAACCCGGATTTCGTCTATGGTCTCACCAACACCATCAACTACAAGAACTTCTCAATGAGTTTCCTCCTTCAGGGCTCTTACGGAAACGACATTTTCAACGGAACTCTCTGGGACATCAAGCTGGGCAACGTCGGTAACATCACCCGCGATGCATACGACACCCGCTGGACCGCGGAGAACAAGGAAGGGGCAAAGTGGCCCAAGGCTACCGCAGGTTACAACAGGACCTTCCTCCTTTCTGACCGTTACATAGAAGACGGAAGCTACCTCAAGCTCAAGAACCTCAGCTTCTCCTACAGGATTCCCCAGCCCTTCAAGGGAGTGGAACAGATCCTGGTTTCCCTCTCCGCATCCAACCTGTTCACGATTACGAACTACTCCGGATACGATCCGGACGTGAACGCGTTTGGTTCCGATTCCTCAAGGCGCGGCGTGGATGTTTACTCCTACCCCGCCTCCAGGACTGTTTCCCTTGGAATCAACTGCATCTTCTAAA
Source organism: uncultured Bacteroidales bacterium (assembly GCA_937900465.1). GTDB lineage: Bacteria > Bacteroidota > Bacteroidia > Bacteroidales > UBA932 > Cryptobacteroides. The sequence continues at coordinate 9,386 of CALCEJ010000102.1, forward strand.
TCCGGATGACTATGAAAAAGAATATTATACTCTCCATACTTGCAGTTGCCATCATCTCCCTTGGAGCGGCATCCTGCACAAAATGGCTCTCTGAGAATCCGACATCCTTCATAGGCCCGGACAGCATCGAAGATTCCGAAGCCGGAGTCGATGTCTGGGTTGCAGGTGTCTATAGCAACTGGCTCGACGATATGTTCCGCTGGAGCGGATTCCCTTTTGTCCTGGAACTGGACAGTGACTATATCTCCGGTCCGGACTGGCTGATGGGTAACCTCGGCGCGGGCAACTTCCAGAGCGAAGAAGGTGTAATGAACCTTTGGAAAAAACCCTACAATCTTATCGTGGACGCAAACCTCGCCCAGCGCAAGGTCGCTGAGATGAAAAACGTCTCCGATGACTACAAGGACAACGCTCTCGGAGAACTCTACTTCCAGGAAGCGTTCGCATACTTCCTGATGGTCCGCGCATTCGGTCCCGTTCCCGTTATCGAGAAGGATGTGATGGACGGAGGAGCATACAACAATGGAAGGAACAGCGTCAGTGAAGTCTATGCCCATATCACAAAGCTTCTGGAGGACGCCGCAGGAATGATGTATTCCGCCAGTGATTCCCGCCACAAGGCCGGTCACGTCAGCGCAGCATCAGCAGCCGGTCTCCTTGCGAAGGTCTATGCCACAATGGCTTCCGCGGCGATGCCTGCGAACACTCCGATGACTGTCCGTACCGGTAACGGTATCAACGCCCGCTACGAGACTGAAGAGGACGGCTCAAAGGTTTACAAGTACAATCCCCTCTACACCAACATCTTCCTTAAAACTGATGTCGCCGGCTACGAGGATTTCGATTCTGACGAACTCTACGGAAAAGCCGCGCTGTGGGCCAAGAAGGTAATTGACGGCGAGTACGGCACAGTCGAGCTCTCCGCTTACGACGACCTTTGGAAGGCATCGAACCGTGACGCTTCCGAGTTCCTTTTCAACGTCCAGTCACTCGATGGCGAGACCGTCTACTGCACCCAGATCCATACCTACTATGCAGGCTACTCCGCATCGGCATCCTCCACGACAATCCAGTCCGGCGGATGGATCGGATGTACCTATAACTGGTACCGCCTCTTCGACGAGGACGACTACCGTATCACGAAGGGTGTGCGCCATCTGTGGCAGTATTACTATCAGACTGACTACGACGGGTACTTCTACTATCCGGAAAGCCTTAAGAGCTACTATTCAACGGTCTCCGACGGCAACTTCTACCAGTATTCCGCTGACTATCAGTGCCTCGCATTCACAACGAAGTACTCCGACGTCAAGGACAATTCCGCAAACTACACAGATTCCGCCTGGCCTTTCCTCCGCTACGCTGATGTCCTGTTGATTTACGCAGAGGCTGAAAACGAACTCGGATACCAGGACGAGGCCGTCAAATTCCTGAACATAGTCCGCAAGCGTTCCAATGCGACCGAGATGACAACTGTTGCAGGCAAGGATGCCCTCAGAAGCGCCATCTTCGAGGAAAGGGCCAAGGAGTTCGCCTGCGAGGGCGACCGTCGCTGGGACCTCATCCGCTGGGGAATCTATGTGGATGCGATGAACGCCGTGATGTACGACGATTCCGGAATCAACAAGGAAAGGAGCGCCAAGCACCTTCTCTTCCCCATCCCGCAGGAGGAAATCAACTCCAACTCGGAGATAAATACAAACAACCCCGGATGGAATTAATCAGTTCTAGAGTATGAAAACAAGACACATATTAATTGCTACAGCTCTTCTTGCAGGGGTTTTCTCCTGCAGCAAGGTGGTGACCTACAAGGATGAGCTTCCGGACCGTTTCGTAAACGAGGGAGCGCCCGTGATAGACTCCGTGTTCGACATCCAGGACGGCAAACTCGAGAGGAAGCTTACCGAAGGCTCTCTTGCCCAGATAATACACATCAAGGGAAAGAACCTTGCAAAGCCTGAAAAGATCGCTTTCAACGGCATCGAGGCTGACCTTGACAAATGCTACTGCGAGAATGAAGACAGCTATGTCGTCATTCCCCGCGTCCTCCCGAGCGACGTCTCCAACACCATTGAATACGTCACGAAGGAAGGCCGTACCAGCTTTGACTTTACCGTAAACATCCCTCAGCTGGTCCTTACAGGACTCTCTAACGAATTTGCCGCGGCCGGCTCCAGCGTCAAGGTCGAGGGCGACTTCTTCGACCTGTTCGGATTCGGCGTGGAAGGATCCGCGGCATCCGTGAAGATTGGCGATACGCCCGTCCAGGTTGACTCCGTGTCAGAAACCTATATGAGCATCGTCATCCCCGAGGATACTCCGGACAATTCAATCATTACCTTCTCCTGGGAGGATGTAACCCTTGGAGCCCAGACAAAGAAGATTCCCTACAGAAACACCTCATACCTTTTCTTCGGGAACTTTGACACAGCCGGGTTCTGGAGCGAAGACCTCAAGGCCAAGCACCTTACGGACGGTTCCGCCTCCGGCGATCCCGTTTCACAGGGATACCGTTTCCTCCGCTTCAACGGGACCTTCGGAGGCTGGAGCTGGAATTCGGTCGGACTTGGAGACGGGTGGTACTATGACACTCCCGCGGACTGGGCTACGAACTGGGTTTTCATCCAGTTTATCGGTGGCATCTTCCAGCTCATTGATATCATCCTCAATCTCATCGCTGTCAATTTCATCTGAAGACAGGTCATTCAGCAGATCATTGGTCACGGCGGTCATGGTCATGGTAAGTTCAAAATTCTCTACATCGGCTGAAATCT
>CALCEJ010000103.1 GCA_937900465.1 uncultured Bacteroidales bacterium
AGGGCGATCACAACCATGATCATAACCCTCTTCAGGTCGATACCGTCACGGATATGGGCACCCTTCGCGGTCACCGTTCCGGGAACGCGGAGGAAGGTGTCGAACGCATCGATGGTCGAATGAAGCCAGTACAGCTTGCCGCCTTTTTCAAACAGGCCGGGTTTTTTAGTTTCGTCTGCCATAACTTCTACGCCATTTCTTTAATCATAAGGTCGATACCCGATGAGATTATAGCCTGGATCTCATTCTTGGAAGGATCCACATAATCGCAGAGGGCGAGATCCTCAGGGAGGACCTCATATATTCCGAACTTCTCCATCTTCTCGATATCGCCGGCAAGGCAGGCTTTAACCAGATAGATGGGGAATATGTCCATAGGGGTGACATCCTCGAAGCACTTCGTCTGGACGAATGCGCGGGGACCGCCGTGAAGATTCGTATCCATATTGTACTTCTTCCGGGGGGTAAGCCAGGAGAAATAGCACATAGACGAGCTGAACACACCGGGACGGAAAGGCTTTGCCCATCCGAGGATTTCCCTTTCGGGACCTTCCCAGAGTATGGTAAGCTGATTGTCATTCCAGCGAAGGTATCCTTCCGTGCCCACGCTCTCACCGGAGAGGATGTCTCCGCTGATGATGCGCTGACCGTCGAAAACGGCAGTGATATCCTTCACCGGGGTACCGGGAAGTGCCTCCACATAGCCGAGGGACTCGTCTACGACGCCGGGGCCGGTGACAGCGACCTTACGGGTAAGGTCAAGTTTTCCGGTACGGATCAGACGACCGATAAGGGCAACGCCCAGAAGCGACACGGTCCATACGGTCTCGCCCTTGAGGATAGGGCAGATGTGGCTGATCTGTACGCCCACGTTACCGGCAGGATGAGGTCCGCTGACAAAGTGAGTGATAACGCCCTCCATCTTTGCGAAGGGGGATTTTGCGGCCACTTCCTTGTTCACGCCAAGGTGAACTCCTCCCTCAGTAAGGAGGGAAAGGGCCTTAAGACCGGCCTGGATGTTCTCTGCTTCGCCGCCGAGGGCGAATTCCGTATCAGCGGCAAGGGGCGCCGTCGAGAACGATGATACGAAGATGCACTTGGGAGTCACAGAAGGGTCTGCCATTACTCCGTAAGGCCTCTGGACGATGGTGCGCCATAGTCCGGAGCCCAGAAGAAGAGCCTTGACATCCTCCCCGTTTGCGGGTTTGATTGTCCCGAAATCCACGAATTCCTGCTCCGTATCAGCTGCCACAAGGACAGAGAGAAGTTTTCTCTTTTCGCCTCTGACCACCTTTGAAACCGTACCGCTGACGGGGGATGTAACAAGAATCGAGGAATTCATTTTGTCCGCGAGAACGGGCGAACCGGCAAGCACGCGGTCTCCTTCCTTGACGAGGAGCCTCGGGGAAAAGCCCTTGAAGCCCGCGGGGGAAACGGCGACGGTGCCGGGGACAACCTTCTTGATGACTCTACGGGCCGCTGCACCCTCTACGGGTATGTCCAGGCCCTTTTTCAAATCGAGATTGTCTGACATTATGAATTTAGGTTTGTTTGTTTTCCTAAGCTTGGAATAAAATCGTGCGAATATACGAATTATTTACGGAATAATAAACCCTTTTTTTAGATGTGACGCATCTTGGCGAACTTTAGGATAAGTATCTTTTCGCCATAGGAATCAAAGGAAACTTTCGCCCGGCGGTCAAGACCCTCACCGGAGAGTTCCGTAACCGTCCCTTTCCCGAAGCGGTTGTGCTCAATACGGTCGCCGGCATTGAAGGATGAAGGAGCGTCAGGGATGAAGTTCCCGGGGTCTATCTCCGGGGGACGTTCGCGGCGGAGGACATCCGCCTTCGTAGGAAGTCCGGACGGAGTTGAGGGCCGCAGGGCCGAAGGACCGGACAAAGAACGGAAAGACGGGGTCCGGTCATTCCGGACGGGCGACTCTTCCCTGCGGAGAGGATTTGCGATGTACTTAGGGTCTATCTCACGCAGGAAGCGGGAAGGAGGATTCTGCTCATAGCTGCCGTTACGCATACGGCCTTCCGAGTAGCAGAGGGTAACGGCCTTCTCAGCGCGCGTTACGGCCACATAGAAGAGGCGGCGCTCCTCTTCGATATCCGTCTCAGAGGCAAGATACCCGCCGCTGGGGAAGAGATTTTCCTCCAAACCCGTGATGAACACATAGGGGAATTCAAGTCCCTTGGCGGAATGGACCGTCATCAGGGCCACTTTGTTTGAGTTGCCGTCATCCTTCACATCTACGGCGGAAAGGAGGGAGATATCTTCCAGGAAGTCCGGGAGGAGGACCTTTGGAAGATCCGCCGCCGCGACCTCGGAGGGCTCCTGGATTGTTCCTTCCTCAAGGAGACCGGTGATATAGTCCGTATGCCGCTCGTCCCTGAATATGGCGACGCTGCTGAGGAGTTCCTCGATGTTTGCGGCACGGGACTGACCTTCGATGGAGTTATCCGTCTTATGGAAAGAGTACAGGCCAGAGTCCATCGCGAGCATCCTCGCGACAGCGTGGGCATC
>CALCEJ010000104.1 GCA_937900465.1 uncultured Bacteroidales bacterium
CGTACTTCGCGAAAATCTCCTGCTTTTTCTCTGGCTGTAAATATTCTGCCATAGTGCAATGAGTTTTTTGTTGATTATATACTGTAACGGGCGCTTACCCCGTCAAAAAAAGCGTGCAAATTTAGGAAATATTTCTCACTCAGCCAAATATTTTTCGATTTTCCCGACATCCTCGAGAGAAAGGGCTGAGGGGACGGCAGAACGGATATGGACACGGTCACAGACTGAGAGGTAGAAGTCGATGATGGAAAAGGCCGGACCGTGAGTCCTGGCATATTCTTCAAGGAGCGGGAACAACGCGGGAGCGACAAGGTGAATCCCGGAGAAAGCGAGGGCTTCGCAAGCGGCAGGATCGAAGGATCGGCCGCAATCAGAGGACCCTGTATACGGGCTTCGGACTTCGCCGGTCCTGACGTTTGTCCATCCCGCGAGATTTCCGTCGCGGTCGAACAGCAGATACCGGGATGTCTCACGGCGGCTCACTACGAGCGTCGCTGCAGCCGAGGGGTCAGCTTCGCGCTCGAGCCAGGAAAGGTCCAGGTCGCTGATGATATCGACGTTATGGACCAGCACCGGACGGCCGTCGTCAATATAAGGCGCGGCAAAGGCAATGGCCCCTCCGGTATCAAGAAGGGCTTCGCTTTCATCGCTGATGGATATCCTGGTCCCTGCGATGGGATTCTCCCGCAGCCATCGGACCAGCATATCCGCAAAGTGATGGACATTTACCGTGATGTCCGTATATCCTGCGGAGGCGAGCTTATCCAGAACCGAAGCAATCAACGGACGGCCTTTCCAGGGGACAAGCGCCTTGGGCATCGAATCCGTCAGCGGCCTCAGCCGCGTTCCCAATCCGGCCGCGAGAACCAGCGCTTTTTTGCCCATCTCCCTCTCGATCCCGAGTTCCCTGTGCCTCAGCAGTATCCTGACGGGGAACTTCTCAGCAAGATGCATTGCAAGATGCTCAGCGCAGTATGCAGACCGGTGCTGTCCTCCGGTGCAGCCGAAACTGACCTTCAGGCTCGTGAATCCCCTTTCGATGAACCGCTCCACGTGCGCGTCTACAATAGGATATATGTTCCCGAGAAAAACCGTAATCTCCCCGTCTTTCTCCAGGAAATCAATCACAGGCCCATCCAGCCCCGTAAGGCTTTTGAACTCCTCATACTTTCCCGGATTATGCACACCCCTGCAGTCGAACACATAGCCTCCCCCGTTCCCGCTCTCATCCCCTGGGATCCCCTTCCGGTACGAGAACGACGTTACCGTAACGGTCAGCGGAATCTGCGAAGGTTGACGGTGCCGGACGGGCGATTGGGTCCGGCCGGTAGCGATGGAAAGGTCGCAGATTCCCTCCAGCACAGAACTCAGGTACGGGAATTCAGGGAGCGGAAGAAGGCCCCGAAGGTTCCTTAGGGCGGGGGCTATGCTGTCGATGAAGTACTGCTTCTTCTCCACAAGCCCGCGGAAACCATAGCATCCCAGAACCTGAAGCGTACGGAAAAGCGCGAAGAGAGAGAACTTGAGGTCAAATCCTTCGCGGGAAATGTCCATATAAGGGCGAAGAGCCTTAAGATAAGCTGCGATAAGGGCCTCACGAAGATCCTCCGGATATCCGGCCTTTGCCTGAAGCACGAACGATGCCAGGTCATACCATACCGGGCCGCGGCGCCCGCCCTGGAAATCGATGAAAGCCGGATCATCCCCCACGAGCATAACATTCCTCGCCTGGAAGTCGCGGTACATAAATGCGTCTTGTGACTCCCCGAGAAGGACGGTGCGGAGCCGGTCGAAATCATCCTGGAGAAGAACCTCGTTGAACTCCGCGCCAACCGTCTTCAGGAAGCAGTATTTAAAATAATTGAGATCGAAATCGACCATCCTCGCGTCGAACTCCCGCTGGGGGTAGCAGACGTTGAAATCGAGGTGACGCGCCGTTTCAAACTGGATCCGGGGAAGAATGGAGACAGTCTTTAAAAGCAGTTCGCGCTTGTGAGGAGTGAATTCCCCGCCCTTGCAGGCGACATCAAAAAGGGTTGTATCTCCAAGATCCTCCTGGAGATAGCAGAGCCCGTCCGCCCCGTAAACCTCAGGGACGCGGACTCCCCCCTCCCTCATCGCCCTCGCGACGGCGAAAAATGCCGCATTTTCCGCCTCGTCAGTTCCGACGGCGCCGATAGCGCTGATATCCCCGGAAACGAGCCTGTAGTATTTTCTGTGGCTTGCGGAACCGGGGAGTGCGACAACCTCCGAAGGAGCCGTACCGAATTTCCCGGAAAAGAGGGCGATTAGTTTTTCTTCCATAGCCCAAAGATAGAAAATAATTCGTAAATTTGTACGCTATGCTCATCGTACTCGAAGGACTGGACGGGGCCGGAAAATCCACCCAGGTCAAAAAACTCAGGACATACCTTGAAGGCGCCTGCCCGAAAGGTGTGGAATACATACATTTCCCCCGCTACGACGCCCCCGTCTACGGGGACCTTATCAGCCGTTTCCTTAGGGGGGACTTCGGCGCAAACGACATCGTCCATCCCCAGCTTGTCGCCCTTCTGTTCGCTGAGGACCGCCACGGGGCAGGCCCCCTCATAAAGGCCGCCCTTGCGGAAGGAAAGACTGTCCTCCTGGACCGCTACGTCTATTCCAATATTGCATACCAATGCTCCAAGCTTCCGGAAGGAAAGGAGCGTGAGGACCTCAGCGACTGGATTTTCAGTACCGAATTCGGCAATTTCGAGCTTCCGAAACCGGACCTGAACATATTCCTCGACGTCCCCATCGGCTTCGTCGAAGCAAGCCTTAAGTCTCACCGCGAAGGCGATGACCGTAATTACCTCTCCGGCGGAAGCGACATCCACGAAGCATCCATCGAATTCCAGAAAACCGTCCGCAGCATCTACCTCCGCCAGTGCGAGCTCGATCCCGGATTCATCAGGATTGACTGTTCCGCCCCCGACGGGTCAATGCTCTCCCCGGAGGAAATCTTCTCCAAGGTGGAAAAAACAGTAGAGGGGATTCTCTGATGGGCAAGGAAGGGAAAAGAGTGGGATGGCTCAGGCGCCTTCTCGCCGTAATCATCGGCCTGGTTTTCATCTTCTCCGGGATACTTAAGATTATGGACCCCGTAGGAACGGGACTTATCGTTTCGGAGCATATGAAGTTCCTTCACCTTTGGTTTATGCGCGGCGCCGCGCCCGTTTTCGGCGTCTTGCTGGCCCTTGTGGAAGCATCTCTTGGTGCCGCTCTGGTAACCGGAGTCTACAGGAAAACCGTAGCAATAACGACACTGTCGCTGCTCGGGCTATTCACTCTCCTGACGGCTCTTCTTCTTATCCGCAATCCGGAGATGGGCTGCGGCTGTTTCGGAGAAGCCGTCAATCTGACTCACCTCCAGAGCTTCCTTAAAAACATTATTCTTCTCGTACTCAGCGTAGGCGCCTTCGTTCCGTTCTCCCTTTTCGGGGACTCTCCGCGCCGGAGGTACGTCGCTTTCTGGATACTTGTGCCGCTTTTCGCAATCGCGCTGCTCTACAGCTACTCTCACCTTCCCCCGATGGATTTTACCACTATGGCCCCGGGAACGGAGATATGCTCCGAGTCCGCGGAAACTGCGATGCCTGAAGCTGAATTCATCTACTCCAAAGACGGCATCGAAGAGAGATTCACCCTCGATGACCTGCCGGACAGCAGCTGGACATTTGTCCGTGTCGGAGACTTTGACAATTTCGAAGGAGCCGGGGCTTCCGTCCCCGTCAGAAGCGCATCCCTCGAGGATGCGGATACCCTTCTCACCACCGGGAAAGTCATCGTATTCCCGGTCCACCGGCCGTCCTCCGCTAACTGGAACCGAATACTTCGCGGATGTGTCCGCGCCGGTGCCGCCGGAGCAAGGCCCGTCGTGCTCGTAGCATCAACCCCCGAGGAGATAGACTCGATGGACGTTCCGCTGGAACTCCCGCTGTATTATTCTGACTACAAGCCCCTCATCACGCTCTGCCGCGCAAACGGCGGCGCCGTGCTTCTGAGCGACGGGTACATCGTAGCAAAATGGGCCCCGTCAGACCTTCCAGGTGAAGAAAAGCTCAAGGCATTCATCGAGGGCGATCCCGTCGAAATGTCCTCCGCCCGCGGAATCCATACCCGCCTTGTCGCGGAAGGATTCGCCATTGCGGTGCTTGCAATCCTTATTTTCGTATAGCGTATGAAAAGATTTTTCTGTGCCCTCCTTATGCTCGTACCGGCCCTTCTCAACGCCCAGACCGGATTCGGCGTCGTCAATATCTCCGTCTGCAACCTCAGGGACACGCCGCGCTACAGCGCTGAAATGGTCTCGCAGGGACTCCTCGGAACCCCGGTCCATATCCTCCGGCACGGAGGGGACTACGGGTGGCCGGAAGTGATGACCCCCGAGGGTTATACCGGATGGGTCCATAAAGACGCGATTACGGAAATGTCTGAGAAGGATTATCGCGCGTGGAATGCTTCGGAAAAGGTCGTCGTGACGGCTCTGTTTTCCATTGTCCGGGAAACCCCGTCCCCCCGCGGAGCCGTCCTGAGCGACGTTGTCGGAGGAGACCGCCTGAAGCTCCACTTCAGGAGCCGTGGCTTCTGGAAAGTTGAATTTCCGGACGGCAGGACGGGATATATTCCCGGCCGCGACGCTGAGCCGGAGTCCTCCTGGCGCGCCCGCGTAAGCCACGACGCCCCGGATGTACTTGCCACGGCGCTTTCAATGAACGGATTCCCCTATCTATGGGCCGGAATGTCCCCGAAGGGGATGGACTGCAGCGGCTATGTCAGGGCGGTCCTGTGGATGCACGATATCATCATTCCCCGCGACGCGTCGGAGCAGGCGCTCGTCGGTGAAAGTATTTACGGCAGGGAGAACCTTATTCCCGGTGACCTCGTATTCTTCGGCAGAATGGACGGAGACACCCCCAGAGTATCCCACGTGGGCTTTTACCTCGGGGACGAAAGGTTTATCCACTGCCTTGGCCTTGTAAAAATCGCATCCTTTGACCCAGAGTCCCCGGAGTACGACGCATACAATACCGGACGGTACCTTTTCGGAGGAAGGGTTCTCCCCTACCTCAACGCCCGGCCGGGAATAACTACCTCTGCGGAGAACGGCTTCTATTCTCAGAAGTAACGCCCTTCGTCGTGGATCCCTTCCGCTACATAGCCATTGACCTGAAGTCCTTCTACGCCTCTGTGGAATGCGTGGACAGGGGACTTGATGCGCTGACGGAGAATCTTGTAGTAGCGGATATCTCACGTACTGAGAAAACTATCTGCCTCGCTGTCTCCCCTTCGCTGAAATCCTACGGGATTCCTGGACGGGCACGCCTTTTCGAGGTTGTCCAGAAGGTCCGGGAGATTAACCGCGACAGGCTCAGGAAGGCTCCGGGAAGGAGGTTTACCGGAAAGTCTTCGGACAATCCTTCCCTCCTTGCGAACCCCTCCCTCGAACTTGACTATATCGTTGCGCCCCCAAGGATGCAACACTACCTTGATGTCAGCGCAAAAGTTTACAGCGTCTACCTCAAGTACATCGCTCCCGAGGATATCCACGTCTATTCCGTTGACGAGGTTTTCATAGACGCATCGGCCTATCTCGGAACTTACGGGAAGACGGCCCACGAACTCGCGATGACGATGGTCCGGGACGTACTGAAGACTACCGGAATCACGGCGACTGCGGGGATAGGAACGAACCTCTACCTCGCGAAAATCGCAATGGACATAGAGGCCAAGCATCGAGAAGCAGACAGGGACGGAGTCCGGATTGCGGAACTCGACGAAATGACTTACCGGCGGAAATACTGGAACCACAGGCCCCTTACGGACTTCTGGCGAATAGGCCACGGAACGGCTGCGAGGCTTGAAAAAAACGGATTGTACACTCTTGGGGACGTCGCCCGCTGCTCCGTAGGAAAATTCTACGACAAGCGGAACGAAGACCTGCTGTACAAACTGTTCGGCGTAGGTGCGGAACTGCTCATAGACCACGCCTGGGGATGGGAGTCCTGCACCATCCGTGAAATAAAGCAGTACCGTCCCTCCTCCTCCAGCATCTCCAGCGGCCAGGTCCTCTCACGCCCATACTCCTTTGCGGAGGCCCGTACCGTCGTCACCGAAATGACTGACTCCATTTCGCTGGAACTGGTAGAGAAGAAATTGCTATGCGACCAGATGGTCCTTACAATATGCTACGACACGGAGAATCTTCTCGATGAGGGGCGGCGCCAATCCTATGCCGGAGAGGTAGTCAGCGACTGGTATGGCCGCGAGGTCCCGAAGCCGGCCCACGGAAGCGCAAATATCGGCCGCTTCACATCCTCCACCCGCCTTATCCGCGACGCGGTCCTAAGCCTTTACGACTCTATTGTGGAGAAAGGACTTTCCGTACGGAGAATGTTTGTCGTAGCTAATCATCTCACTCCTGAGGACTCCGTAGACGGCATCCAGATGGACCTTTTCGATGAGCCGGCTGAAGACTCCTCCCGGGAGCGCAGCCGTCAGGAGGCCATTCTCGCAATCCGCCGGAAATACGGCAAGAACGCCATCCTCACCGGCACCAACTTCGAAGAAGGCGCCACAGCAAAGGACCGCAACAAACAAATAGGAGGACATAAAGCATAATGGACAATCAAAGACACGAAGATACCTTCAATTCCGTGGACGAGGTAATCCAGCGCTATGGAGACATCATCAATATGGAGCACCCCGAGCCGCAGCGGCACCCCCGGATGTCGCCCCTCGACCGTGCAGCCCAGTTCGCTCCCTTTGCCGCCCTTTCCGGCTACGAGGACGTCATTGAGGATACCGCTCAAAAAAACCTCAAAAATTTTGAGGGATAACAAGAAAGTGCTATATTTGCAGTCCCAAAAACCCCAGGGGCGTAGCTCAGTTGGTTCAGAGCGCTTGAGTCACATTCAAGAGGTCATCGGTTCGACCCCGATCGTCCCTACCACCGCGCCGTCAGCATACGCTGGCGGTTTTTTTTGGGGTCCGGTGCCGATCACAGCAGGGCCAGGCCCAGTCCCGGTGCATCCGGCAGGGTGATCCGGCCTTGCCGGACCGTCATGCCGCGGAAGCGGTCGTTGCTGATCAGCAGGTTGCCGTCGAGGTCGGCGAAGTCCACTCCGGGCGAAATTTGAGATACCGCCGAAATGCCGCAGGAGGTTTCCGTCATGCAGCCCAGCATAACCTTCAGCCCTTCTGCCCTGGCATAGGTCATCATCTTTCTGGCCTCCATCAGGCCTCCGCACTTCATCAGTTTGATGTTCACCCCGTTGAACACTCCCCGGGCCCGCCGCACGTCTTCCAGGGCCTGTACGCTTTCGTCGCCGAATATGGGCAGGGGACTGCGTTCGGCGAGCCATGCGCTGTCGTCGGGCCTGTCTTTGGGCAGGGGCTGCT
>CALCEJ010000105.1 GCA_937900465.1 uncultured Bacteroidales bacterium
ATATCATCTGGAGGATATATTGCATTACATAATGGATTAAGACATCAAGATTTGTTTTCAAAAATTGGAGCATCTGGGGCAGGGCGGTGGGAGTCGAAAGGACCACGCGTCCGGAATAGTTCACGGTAGCGGTGCCTTCCTCGCCCCTTTTCGTGGTAACGAGGATAACGCCGTTCGCAGCCCTCATTCCATAGACAGCCGATGCTGCAGCATCCTTCAGGACGGAGATGGACTCGATATCCTGGGGATTGACCTGGTTCATATCGCGCTCCACCCCGTCGACAAGTACGAGAACCGTACCGGCGTCATTGTACGAGGAATAGCCGCGGACAAGGATTGAGACCTGGTCAGAACCGGGCTGGCCCAGCGACTGCTGGGTGATAAGGCCGGGGAGTTTACCGACAAGGGACTGCGAGACATTGGTTACCGTGGACTTTTTCAGCTCCGTGCCTGAGACGGCCACGACGGATCCGGTCACGTGGACCTTCTTCTGGGTCCCGTAACCTACGACGAGGACTTCGTCCAGGATATTCGTGTCATCGAGCATCTCTATGTCGATGCGAGTGCGGTTTCCGACGCGTACCTCCCTTGATTCCATACCCATACTGTTGAAGACGAGGGTCTGGGAGGGAAGTGCCTTGATGGAGTAGCGTCCGGCCGCGTCAGTGATAGTTCCGGCACCGGTACCCTGGACGAGAACCGCGACCCCGGGAATAGGGGCGCCGTCACGGTCTGTGACCGTACCGGTAACCGTCTGCTGGGCAAAGGCCGTTGCGGCTCCGAAAAGGACCGCAAGGAGGACCGCCGTCACGCGGCAGCGTAAGGCTCCTCCGGTAGCACTTGGCGATAGACTTGACATATAGAACTTGGTATTAGTTTTTTATGCTTCAAAGTTAGGTATTAATAATGTTCATTTTGCGAAAATAACGAAAAATAGCCCTCAAATAACGCAAATCAGCGATATTTTTGCCGGAACTCCTGAGGAGAACACCCCTTATAATGCCGGAATGTCCTTGAGATATTGTTCGCATCACGGAAACCGCACTCGAAGGCCAGTTCCTTAAGGGGCTTGGTGCTGCTCAGAAGGAGTCTCGAAAAACGTTCTATCCGGAACGAAAGGAGGTATTGCCAGATGCTGGTGCCGGTTTCTTCCTTGAAGCGGATCTCGAGGCTTCTGCGGGAAAGGGGGGCAAGCGAAAGGATATCGGCCATTGTGATCTCAGACGCCATATTGTCTTCGAGGTAGTTCACGACCTTAAGCACATATTCGTCCTCTATGTTATGCCGGTTCGTAGACCGCCTCTCAATTATCCCGAGGGGGCGGATCACTACCGTGAACGGCTCTCCGGAGCCCTCGGTGATCCTTTCATCAAGAAGCCTCCCGAGGGTCTCTCCTCCACTTTCGACATCAAGTTCGATGGAGGAGATGGGAGGATCTGATATCTCACAGAAAAGCTCATCATTGTCAACCCCGAGGAGGGTTATGTCCTCCGGGACAGACAAACCTTCCAGTTTGCATATTTCAGAAATCAGAAGGGCCCTTGCATCATCGCAGCAGAAAAGGGCGCAGGGCTTCGGAAGGGATGTCAACCACTGCGCAATCGCCATTCTGGACTCGTTTTCAGGACCTTCGATCTCGAGTTTGTCTACGCCGAATCCGGCGGTCCCGATCCTGCTTTCGAACCCCTCTCCCCTTTCGTCGGACCATACGACCCCCTTCAGGCCGAAATAAGCATAATGTCTGAAGTCGCGCTTGAAAAAGAACTCCGCAGCGAGTTCCCCTGTTCCCTTGTAATCACCGGTTATGACGGAGTATGCCGTGCTCCGGCTCGTGTAGTTCTGAAGCGCTATGGGAATCCCGAGAGTCTTCAGCAGCGGAGCGTCCGGGCTGTTCCACCTTCCAACTATCGCATCAGCCTCCCACCTCCGGGCCCATTCCAGAATTCTCGTCTCCCCATCCTCATCCCATCTGTACCAGGAAGGCATCCTATAGAACTGCCAAGGGCCGTTTTCCTTGGAATAGCGGAATATTCCCCGGAGGAGTTTCCTGTCGAATTCGCTGGCGATGTCGATAAGGAGTATTATTTTCCTCGGCTGTGCCATATCTAGATTCCGGAAGTAAATCCAATTTTTCCTTCCCCGCGGAAGGTGACCGTCTTGCTCTGCCCCGGAGCAAGTGTAAAGAAATTATCGCTCCAGAAAGCGTCACGGACAAGATTCCCGTCTTTGTCTTTGAGCTTAAGTACAATCTGGAAGGCGGGAGTGCTGCCACAGTTAGTCACAGTGGCCGTACCCTTTCCGGTTTCAGCTATGGACAAATCTCCCTCCGGGAGACCCGCAAGGAATGACTTGTCCGCCCATTCGAGAACAGGCGTCTGGTACCAGGTAGAATGGGCCCAATCGTGGATATTACCCTTCGAGGGGATTGCGTAGGCGTTGTCAGCGCGAATGCCGTCGGGAGTCTCGAGTTCAGTAAAGACAAAGATGTCTTTCCCGGGATAGATGAGCGGCAGAAGGGGCGTAGCCTCTTCCCCTGATGGCTCGTCGAAGCGGAGGGCATAACGGTCCAGAAGCGCTCCTGAGGCATCGTGGACCCATACGGTCGCATCGACGGTGCGGCCTTTCGGGGCTGAGGATACAAGGTAGAGGTTGGAATCGCTCCAGTTATAAAGGATTTGCAGCGGCTGGAGGGATTTCTTGACGCCGTAGTAGCCGGCTGTAGGAATTCCATACCAGTCGTAAAGTTGCCAGTAGAGCGACGGCCAGGCGGAATTCAGCATCCATTGGATTAGACCTGTCGCGACAGGACGGTTGATCCGGAAGGCTTCGAACATCGCGCGGGTGCCCTCGTAATCGAGCGCCTCTGCCCTTTCGACGAACTGTTCCACATTCTCCGAAGGCCCGAACTGCCGCAAGACGGCCTTCACTATCTCCCCGGTCGAATGCATCGCTTCCGCCGCGCTGGTGCAGTGACGGTCCCACCCGGGGCCTAAGGGCCATAATTCATCTTCCGGAATCATCCTTTTCACGGACTCGAGCTGGGGCATATTCAGGCCGATCGAAGTTTCCGTGTTGAAGCCGAAGGCTCCGCCAAGACGCTTGTCTTCGTACCAGTACTCCGGTCCTACATATTCGTATGGGCCTCTCATTTTGTTGCCGGAAAGGGCTGCCGGGGTATTCAGGGACGACGCCGAAGGAACGTAGGGAGTATCCGGGCTGATCTCGGCGAGGACCTCGAGATAGCGCGCCTCAAGTTCCGGAAGCGGAATCCGGTCGCTGCCGGACAGCCACGCGGCAAGCGAGGGGTGATTCCTCAGGAAGATGAGCTGGTCACGGAAGTAGCGGACGGCAAGGTCCATCGCCTCCGGGCTGACGATACAGCCGTACTTGTCGTCGTGAGGAATGCCGCAGTAGCTGTCCCACTCCCACTGGCAACTCCATCCTGCAATCACGAGGATTCCGTTCCTGTCACAGAGGTCGTAAATCTTCGAATCGCGGCCCCAGATATTCTCAAAACGGATACAGTTAAGGCCCATATCCTTAACGAGTTCTATCTGGTGCTCTATACTTTCCTCAGTCTCACGAAGAAAGATATCGTCTGTCCATCCGCCTCCAAGAAGAAGAAGCGGCTTTCCATTGAGGATGTACTTCCGGTGGCCGTTCCCGTCGATTACGCTCACGAGGCGCCGGATTCCGAAGGGCTGGTCCCTCCGGGAGGAAATACTGCCGTCAACTTTTGCGGAGATACTCAGCGTGTACATCTCAGGAGTCCCGAGTTCCCTTATCCACCAGAGCCTGGGACTACGGATCCTGAAGCCGTCACGGATGACCCTGGTCTCAAGAGGCCCCAGTTCATAACGTTTCTTGAACTCTCCGTCCTTCCCTATTTTGCCCATTATCTCCGCCTGGACGGGATTGCCTGAAAGATTCTTGACGGTGTAGGAGATTTCGAGGTCCGCGACTTTAAGGTCGTCGGACAGAACCGGACGGACATATACATCTTTAATATATACAGGTCCGGTCTTTTCGAGCGTCACGCCTCGCACTATGCCCATACTTCCGTCAACCGGAGCCGGATTCCAGTCCACAAAACCGTTGTCAAGCTCACCGGGTTTCGCCCTTTCAAGGCTTACGTCCAGGGTATTACTGCCCTTTATAAGGCTTGTAACGTCGAATTCCCTTACGGCGAAAACGCCCTCTGTCGTATCCCTGGAGGCGATTTTAGTCCCGTTAAGGAAAATGTCGGCCCGGTAACTGATACCCTCAAAGCGAAGCGTATAGTAACTCCCCTTTTTCGCATTGAACTTTTTCGAGAAGGTCCATCCGCCTTCTACGAGCCCCGCATCCGGCTGTTCCGTTCCCTCGGGACCCGCTATAGCGCCGGCAACGGTCGTAGGAACCTCCACGTTGTACTTCTTGCCTGTTGATTCCTGGGTCATTGTCCATCCTTCACGGAGGATGACAGTCTCAGGGGCATCCTTTCCGCTGCAAGAGAGAAGAAGAGTAACTATGACCGAAAAAATCGCAAATCTTTTCATTTTTATCTTCATTTACCGCAAATTTAAGGATTTTTGCGTAAGTTTGCGAGAGTATGAGAATAGGTATCGACATCGGCGGCACTACCATCAGCGCCGGAATAGAAAACGGCGGCAGGATTATCCGCCGCACTGACGGTCCATCCTTCAGGGAAGGCGCCCCCCTCAATGAGACACTTTCAGTACTGGAAGAGAGGATTGCCCGGCTTATGGGCCCGGAAATAGAGAGCATCGGAATTGGCGCGCCGTCGGTTGTGGACCCGGCGACGGGTATCGTCTACGAGGCGTCCAATATTCCTTCCTGGAAGGAGGTGCACCTTAAGGAACATCTGGAAGACAGGTTCGGTGTCCGCGTCGCCGTGGACAATGATGCGAACTGCTATGCGCTTGGCGCTTCGGTTCTTCTGGGGTGCCGAAGCGGCATCCTTACCGCCATTACGCTCGGAACCGGCGTAGGAGTCGGGATCGTCTCAGACGGGCATCTTTTCCGCGGCCGCAACTGCGGAGCGGGAGAGCTCTGCTGCCTCCCCTACGAAGGAACGGTGATCGAGGATTACACCTCGTCGAAGTTCTTCTCTGCCCACGGGACGACCGCGCGGGAAGCCTCAGAAAGTCTCAGGATGGACCTTTTCGAGCAGTTCGGAATGCATCTTGGGAAACTCGTCGAAACCGTGCTGTACGCCTATGACCCCGATATCGTCGTATTCGGAGGAGGAATCGCCCGGGCATTCGACATATTCGAAAAAGCCCTTTGGAGCGAACTCCGGAAGGGCTTCTTCTATCAAAGTAACCTGAGGGGTCTGAGGATCATTTCCTGCGTTGACCCCGACACGGCGCTTGCCGGCGCCGCGTCGCTGTAGTCTCTATTCCGGGATTATCATCTCCAACGAGGTATAGGTAATGCCGTAACCGCTGAAGACAAGTCCGTTCTCCCACATCTCCGCTACATCCTTCTCAGCCGGGGTGATGGTAAGAGACTTGGAGCCGGCGGTAAGACTGACCGTGCCCCACTCCGAAACCATATCGGAAAGACACTCCGGAACGGTATTCCAATCGCTGTAGGTTATCTTGGTCTGATAGTAATCGGCGTCCGAATTGGTCGTGTAGTTTATCTTCAGTTTGTAACCTGCGTCGAATTTTCCGAAGAAATCAGAGGAAACAACGAATCCATTTTCCCAGCCTGTACCCATATCTACGGTGTCTTCCCAGATCGTGACGTACTGTTCGGAGGAAGCGGGAAGAATCGTTACCGCGCTGATGTAATACCAGCAGCCAAAAATGACAAGACCGCCGTTCTGGGAGAGGTCGTTAAGGTTTGCTTCCGACATCTCGATATCTACATATTTTGTAGTGCTGGTAAGATCGATTGCAATGGGCTCAACAAGTTCTCCCCAATCCTGGCCGTGGCGAAGTACGAACTGCCACCCCTCGTTTTCATCCACACGGGGTTCAACGTAGAAACGGACTACCGTTCCGGGCTCCACCCGCGACCAGTCATAGCTGCCCCAGGCAAGATCCTGGAGCGCCGTATCCCAGTCCCCGATTCCGAAATTTCCTTCCCAGATTATATCTCCTTCATAGCTCTGCTGGGCTGGATTACCGGACTGACGTACTGTTAAAACGACGAAGTTTGATGCACTCGCAGCCGCATCAGCTTCTCCGTAATAGAAATGTATGTTGCCCTCACGTGTCTCCTCGCTGTAGTTCTCGTAGACATAGATATAGACTACGTCTCCGTCACGATACACGTTAAACCAATCAGACCAGGCGGAAACGTTCCAGTCTGTGTTGGAGAGGACCCTGACTGATGATTCGCCTCCCTGGTAGGAGAAATTAATATTATCCTCTGAAAGCGTAAGGTAAGGCGTATAATCCTTCACCGTCCCATCAAGGGAATAGAGCCAGGCTGATTCAGACTGAACCCAGTCCTCTGAATTGCCATATACAGAACAGCACACGATAACCTCACTGCCGTACTGGACATCCGGATCTCCGTCCTGCCACTTTTCTTTACCAAGATACTGCGCATCTATGAAGGACAAGACATAACGGCTATTCTCTATATCATCACAAATAGAGAAATTGGCGTTGTAACCATAACTGAATCGTTGCCAGACATCTAACACTATTCCCTTGACATATATGTCAGGGCTGGCGGTATTCCGCTGGATTCCCTGGGCATAAGCGACAGCGGCTGTAACATTGAAAGGATTGTCCTTTGTACCGTCACCTTCGAGGACGACTTCCTCGGGAGTCTCGGAAGTCTTTCCGTAGAGGGAGTAAATGTAGCACGTCCCGGATACGGAGGATGCGACATTCCTCGACTGGGTGACTTTGCAGCAGATAATCACATCCATCCACTGCTGGATCTGTGTGTTACCGAACTGCCAAGGCTTGTTCTCAAGGAAGTTCGAGATGTTCGCTACGAAATAGCACTCGTACTGATCAGCATTCGCCGAGACGCTGAAGGTCGCAGTCCCGTTAGAAGCGATGCTGAAAGGAGTGTCAACCGTACGGACACGGCCGCGTACATATACGGGATCCGCACTTTCTGCTCCTTCTGCAAGAGTCCTTCCATAGAGGCAGGCGCCTACAGCATCATAAGGATCGTTTAGAGTACCGGCACCGTGATAGCTTTCCTCCAGGCCCTTTATCGAATCCATCACAATGAAGTGAGAACCATTATAGAGCCCATTGTACCATCCGGTTACAGTCACCTTGGATCCGGAATACTTGAGATAATCTCCGCCTGTATCATTGATCATGAAAACGATACCCCATTCATCCGAACGGACATACAGATGATCCGAATATCCGGCCATCACAGAAAGAGTTCCGCTGACGGTTACAGGTGCGGCATATGAGCAGTAAAGATTTCCCAGATACCTGTTGGAGATATCTTCATAGACGACCTCCGGCATCACAGCCTGTCCCTCTACCGAGAACTGAGCATTAACGATTTCCTTGACGTTGTTGTACGTTGCAACTGCTCCGGATACCGTTACTTTGTCTCCAACTGCCGGCAGCTCAGAGCCGATACCAAGGTAAACGAGGAGACCTTTCGTTCCGTCATCGGAAATGACAAACCCTGCATTGTAGGAAGCAACAACAGCTGTCTCACTGATTGTAACCGCAGTCCCGTCAGCGCTGCCTGAAAGCACGTCAGCAACGTGTGTGGACTGATCCTCAAGATACACGAAGGTGACGGTCATTGCATCGGGATCAATGACGACAGAATAATACCCTCCGTCAGGTGAAACGAACTCACAACCACCTCCTTCCGTGATTGCCATGGGCTTTCCTGTCTCAACAGGCAGTGATTCCGCGCCGCTCTCAGGCATCGCAGCATACATACCCCTGCCGAACCGCCATTCCTCGAAGAAGAACGGTTCGCCTGAAGGGAGATACACCCTGTCAAGTTTGAACATATGGCCTTCCCCGGCATATTCCAGATGCTTGAATTCGCCGAATGAATCGTTATAAGAAACGATATTCCAATCCCGATTGGGCTCAACGTAGAGGGTCTTGTTCTTTGTGTCGAGCGTGAATTTGTAGGAATCGCTCTGAGGAGCATAGAGATTGAAGCCGTCGTATCTCAAAGGAATGAGCTTACCTAACTGAATCTCTGTAACAGATTCGCCGTCGAATTCAGCATTGCTCTCCGCGCCTCCAAGATTGGTGGTCCAAAGGGCATCGAGACCGAATTTGAACAGAGCGCTTTCTCCGAACGATTGTTCAAGCATATAGATACCGCTCTGCAAATAATCAAGTTGATACCAGCTACTCCAATTCCACTCACTTCCGGTCATATACCACTTTTCGACGTAAGGTTCGAACCAAATCCATTCGTTACCTAGCCAGTCGAAGATACGGAACACGAACTCCATATCCAGAGATCCGTCTTCTTTTATCTTGAGGTCAGCATTGTAGCGCTTCCCGGAGTCGAAACGGATTTCCTTTCCGAGGGTGTAACTGAGAGTCTCGCCGTCAGTAGTCTCAATGATAAGGGTAGGCGTCACGCTCTGGCGGGGGAGGATGAGCGACCAGACCGCGGTCCCGTCCTCGTTTGTGATACGTCCGGCCTTGATTGTAACAGGATCTCCGACAGGTCTTTCATTTCCGACATTGACTGCTTCGTAAACTCCGCCGAAGGCGAGGGTTTTTACTCTTGCGGCAATATCTTCGGGAACGGAGATATCCACCCTTGCGTTATAATGGTAGAACTCAAGAACTACTGTTTCGCCGGGATCGCCTTCACCGTTCGCAACGAGGAAGTCAGACTTATGGTAGCTCTCATATGTGCTCTGATCACGGCTGACAGTAATATTGTAACCGTATTCATTAAACATATTGAACTCGGGATCATAAGGGAAGTAGGCAGCAAAATCGGTCTCCTGCTGCTGACCTTCAAGCCAATGGACCGGAGTGTCAGAAACGAGATTCTGGCCGTTAACGGTGTACTTCACATTCATCACATTGATGGGTTCCGTGGCGATAACGCCAATTTCATCCCCATTTGTGAATCCGGAGTCTCCGGGAGCGGCTTTAGTCTGGAAGTCGCTGAGGTTTGTCTTGAAGACGACTTCCCTCGAGGATGCGAATTCCACGTCCTTTTCCATAAGAGAGGAGCAGGACACTGCGGCAATGGCCGCTACAGCAGTAATTGCTATGTTGATAATCTTTTTCATATCCTTTTCTTCTTATGGTTAATTATTCAGAAACTCTTGTCCAGATTGCAGGGAGCGGATACTCTGTACGGGACAGGTAATACACTCTTCCGGCATAATCTCCGTCTTGGACAAAGGTAACTAGAGTGAAATACCCGAAACTGTAGCCGTTGACGGTTCCCGGAGAAATCTCAATACTCTCCCCGTCCTCGGAGAGCCTGCCGCTAAACAGAACTACATCTGTATCATCACCACCGTAAACACTGCCGTGCGTGCCACCTTCCTCATCCATAAGGTCACCATAGAATGCATCCCAGAGAGTCCCTCCAAAGCTTTCATAATACCACTGGTTCAGCCACTGGAATTTAACGGTGAATCCTCCGGTAATTCCGTCGAATTCAGCCTGGATAGCCTCATCTTCAATAATAAGCTCATATCCGCCGTTGTCACTCGTGGAGATAGTGACCGTCTCTGACGTTTCGTCATCTATCTGGTAAATCCAGGTACCTGCGACATTACCGTACATCTGCGAAGAATAGTTCTCAAGCAGGCGGAGTACAATCCGTTGGCTTATAAGATCCAATTCAATCTTGTACAGTCCGGCAGTATTCATACTCATATTGGATCCGTCCTGAGTGACGCCAAAACTATAACCGTTGCCGATGGGCATTGTCGAGTAATTGAGCGGGAACCAAGCTGAATTCGCACCACCGAGGTTTACATCCCAGGAACTGTTGCAGCGAAGCTTGAATTCTCCTCCACGGTACTCGAATTCAATACTGTAATGGGCAACAGAGTCGCGGACCATGGGATAGTCCATATCCCAGTTGTCTTCATACAGATTTCCGATAAGGGACCATACGTCGTTATCAGGACGGACGGAGAGGGTCATTTCATAGGGATTGAACTCGAGCACAAGTTCCTCCTTGCTTTCGAAGCTCACAGGGGTTCCTCCTGCGACCACCGGGTATACGCCATTAGGCTTCGGCGAGGAAGTGTCTCCCTCGAAACCGTAAACGTAATGCTTAACGCCATTCTGGTACATCAACTCGTAAATACCGCCTTCGCGGTTGTCGAAGTACATCTGTAAAATGCCGTTCGAGCCAAAGGAGAAGTATCTGTATTCATCCTGTCC
Organism: uncultured Bacteroidales bacterium; assembly: GCA_937900465.1. Classification (GTDB taxonomy): domain Bacteria; phylum Bacteroidota; class Bacteroidia; order Bacteroidales; family UBA932; genus Cryptobacteroides. The sequence goes on from CALCEJ010000105.1 coordinate 10,338, forward strand.
TGTTTCAGGATTGTAACCTCTCAGGGCCCAACTGCCTTCTGTATGGAACTCATCAGGAACGAAGCGGCCGAACTGGAGGTCGTTGTCATCCGTCCACTCAGAAACGGCGAGAGACACATCCGTAGCCTCCGCATAACTGTCTATATACATACTGCCGTCATAGCTCCAGCCTTTTTCCATATACGAGTAGTTGGACCACTTCTCCATTGCATACGTGTACTGGTTTCCGCTTTCGGTAACAACGAGAATCTTATAGTCTATTGGCTGGGGAGGAACGATCGCGACCCAGTCTGAATACTTGTCACCATCCCAGACGTTTTTTTCAATACGGCCCATTTTGATGGTCCCGCGCTCCCCCACGTATCCGGCAGAAATCTGATAAGTCAGTACCACACGGGCCTTTCCGTATACGTCGGAAAGATAGACTTCCTTTATGGGATCTCCTTTTTTTTCATAATTAATATGGAGCTTAAGCCTTGACATCACGTGAGTGAAATTCAAGGGAACTGTCTGGCAATCCGAATAAGCCATATAGTACGCTCCCATAAGATCTGATGCGGTATACAGCTCGTGAGTGCTCTGGTCCGCATTGACGGAGAAGGCGTTAGATTGTGTAAATGCATTCCAATCTTCTTTGTAGGGGTATACGGCAAGGAATGTGGTCATCTCAGACGGATCCTGGTCCTCTGCCCACATAACCGGGACTTCCGGAACCAGCTCCTTTCCGTCAAAGGTCATCTTGACATTGTACATTTCGACAGGCCAGTCAACGAACAGGGAAACGGCGTCACCGTTTTCGAAATTTGTGTCAGTCGCCTTTGTAACATACCTGTCCAGATTGGTTGTAAACCGGATTCCAGATGACTCCGGCATGCTCTCTTCCTTGACCGAGCAGGCGCCCGCCGCAATTATTGCGAGGGCTCCAAGTATTATATGTCTGAAGTGTTTCATATCCGGTCTTATTTAAGGTTGTCGTTCTGTTCTTTTCCCGCGCCAATAGGCTGCCGCTTGAATGGAAGGACCTTGTGTTCGGCACGAACCGGGGCACCCGGCTCCCTTTCAACGTAATTCTTCCTTGCAGGCCTTGGAGCGGCGAATGCCTCATTGGTATACTGCGCTCCCGGCATTGCCAGGACAACTCCGTCCCAAATTGACAGCCAGTTATAGTAGTAAGTCGTTCCCAGGATGGATGCATAAGGAGCGATATTGTAGATACCGTCAGCCATTTCGACGTTTTTACTCACATAAAGATGACTTGCAGGTGAAGTTGCCGCCAGGTCATAGTGGGAGAACTCTATCCAGCCTGAATCGGTTCCTTCCTGGACATAACCGGCATGCTGATATCCGCTCAGATAGGGAGCATAATAAATATAGGAAGCGCCTTTGTCCTGGACGAATCCGAAGTCGAAGTCTGTAGAACTACCTGAGTAAACGCCCTCATAATCCTCCGGATTGTTCTCCGCGAGCTCTGTCCAATAATTGGCATAAGGGTTCACCGCACGGTAACGCTCCTTGCCGGATTCCTTGAGAATCTGTACTTCATGACGGTATCCGCCTGTCATCCAGGTATTGTCAATCCACTCGCCCGTTCCCGCATCCTCCCAGGAGGAAGGAGCGGCTTCGGTGCGCACCGTGGCAGATGTCCAGACAGAGTTGCCGAAAACATCGTCTCCGGCTGCGATGATCAGATAATCTGTTTCAGGAAGAAGTCCGGTAATGGCGACATCCATACCGGTGTTATCCCCCATGAAACTCATATATCCGGCCTTGCTGGGGGAGTCCATTGCATATGAATAATAATCGTCCTCGGTGAGTCCGGCTTCCTGGGCGGCATCCTGAGAAACGGCCCTCAGCCTTACTACGGAAGCATTGGGGAAGTCCACGTGGACAGTTGCGACACTCTCCGGGAACAGACTGTAAGGAGCGGCACCTGAAAGCGACAGTGAAGCCTCCGGAGTGTCAGAACCTTCTACTTCAACAGTGAAGTACTGGTACTGCCATCTGTAGTATTCAGGATTTGCAGAGGGCGCATCGGCATACATAACCATTGTATAACGTCCTGTCTGAGAAACGGGCAGGGAGAAAACCTTGGAACGTCCTGTCTCAAATTCGAGAACATCGCCCGCACCGTTTCTGAACCGCTCAATGATATCTCCACGCATTTCCTGATCGGAGAGTTTTCCGGAGAAGAACATGTAGCGGATGTTCTCGATGTCCGGATACTGGAATATCTGGAACCTTACACCTGCTGGAATTGCTTCCTGGCCGTAGGAATACCAAATAAGATCGTCATAGTCGAAATACCCTAGATATGAGAAGTTGAATCCAAGGACCGGATTCCTCTTGTATCCGGGAAGAACAAGCTGGAAATCACTTGTATAGAAATCATAGAGGGAACCGTCGTCGTGAATTCTCCGGAGCATTCCGGGACGGATTATACCATCCTCAAGTGCGCCGTACGCATCTTCCTTCGCCGAAACTCTGTTCTCACTGACAGGAGAGAACACCTTGAAGGACTCTGACAGCCAGTTGTCCCAGCCTTCCTGCCTGTAGGATGTAAAGCTGAACGGCTTCATCCATACACTGTCCGGATCCTGAGCATTTACCTTGATTTCAGCCACTTCGCTTTGGAAGAGGAATAACCCGGGGTGGTTTCTATCTTCATAGACTTCGGCCTCATATACCCTTGGAACGGCGCCGGAGGTGTACACGGAGATGTCTTCCACCATTTCCCCCGTTCCTATGTAATCCCAATTCTCGTAGACAGGGTCATAGCGCAGGATACCTTCGTCGGGAAGGAAAGTGAGGATAAGTTCGCCTTCATAGTCCGCAAGCTGGAAACTGCCTCCGTTCACAACAGGCCACTCTTGTCCGTGTGATAGATTCTGGGGTATCTCAAGAGTGCATCCATATATGTAGTTATTGTTGTCTGAGAGAATGAAAAGGTAATCGCTGGGCCTGTAATCCGGCAGCGTTGTCCGGAAAACACCGGCAGAGATCTCTTCCATCCGGATAGTCTCCCGGATATAGCCTGATTCCTCCGAATACTTATAATAAATTGCCCTCCAGCCGGCCCTGCCGCCCACTTGCGCGTCCGTAAAGTTGAAGCTACCGCCTTCTTCCCAAGGGGCGACGTTGAGGCTGAACTGAACCTTTTCGCCTTCCGGCGCATACTCATTCAAGGTAATCCTTCCGCGGTACTGTTTTCCGGAAACGAAACTACCGCTGGTTTCAAACGCGAAAGTTCTGCCTGAAGCCATACTTACGATAACGCCGATATATCCCTCCTGCGGGGGAAGGATGAAGGACAGGCCTTCGCTACCTGGAGTCTTTTCCACCCGGGGAGTGATGATGGAAGCGTCTTCCTGAGTGCGTACAGGCCGCACAATCTCCCCTGTGATCCCATTCACTACAGCCCCGAGTGCAAACCCGCCCACAAGTACATCACTGATGATATCCCCGGTGAGGTTTTCAAAAGAAATGGAAACCTTTGACATCTTGTGGTCGAAGGCAAGATGGACCGGGCCGTCATCGGGGCCGGCTTCTGCCGAGGCAATCATAAGGTCCGAAGATGTGTAACCGTCTCTGGTGGACTGGTTTTCCCTGACATAAAATTCCATTGAATTTCCAAGTTCCGAACACTCTTCAGAATAAGGATAATACGCACGGAAAACGGTTTTACCCGTCTGCCCTTCTCCCCAGAAAACCGGGTTGGCGGGGGTAAGGGTGCTACCGTCGCTGGTAAGAAGCGTGTTGTTTACGTTAATGGGCTCTCCGGCGAAAAGGCCTATACGGTCTCCGCTTTCGAATGCGGTATCCGTTGCTTTTGTGTATCCGCCAATGGAAGAGGTGAATTGAACGGCCGACGCCATAATCCCGGAGTCCTGTTCACTGATATCGTTGCAGCTTGAAACTGCCGCTGCGGCCACAAGGGCTATTGCAATAAATAAATACTTTTTCATAGCCGGGCTCCTTTAGTAAGTAGTTGTCTCATTGAATTCAAGCTCTCCGCCTTCTTCCCAGTCATTGACCGAACCGTCAAAGCCGGCGTCATCAGCCTTCTTCCCTTCCTGGGTGACAGTAAGGGTGGCCGATGCTCCGCTGCCGGAGAAGTTTACGGAAACTGTACGAGGGTCAGATGACGAGTTTGCCTCAACGGAAAGGGTAATGGTGAAATCACCAGCACCACCATTTGAGGGAGAGAGCGTAAGCCAGGAAGCTCCTGAAGAAGCTTGCCAGGGAACATTCGACCTGAGGGAAAGAGTATGGGAACCTCCAGCTGCAGGGGCTGAAAGGGTTGTATATGCCAGCGTAATTACGGGGGTTATACCAGCCTGTACCACGGTAACAGATGCCGAAGCATTTCCATATGAGAAAACGAGAGATCCCTCGCGCGAAGAGTTTTCAGTATTCTCTGCAATTGCCACCGAAACGACACCGTCGTTTTCACCGGATGCGGGACTGACGGTAATCCAGGTGGCAGAAGCCGTCACAGTCCACTTCGTGTTGGATGTAACCGTTAGCCGGGTTGCTCCGCCTTCCGCTGCCATCTCGATCTTATCCAGGCTTAAGCTGAGCACAGGATCAGGGGTCGGGGGAGTCGGGGGCGTCGGAGGATCAGGAGGGGTTACGATTTCAACCGAAGGCTGCGTTACGGAAAGAGTAACGCCGTCAATGCCCTCAGCCTTGATAGTTGCCTTACCGGAACGCGTTGCGCCGGTTTCGTTCTTCTCAGCGGAGAATACCACGTCGTAGGACCCCTCTTCCCCGGATGAAGGGGAAACGGAGAACCAGGATTCGGTAGTCTCCACGCTCCAGGCGAGAGGAATCTCCGCCTTTACGGAGACACTGCCGCCTTCCGCAGGGAGCGTGACAGACAGGTTGTCCACGTCTATCTTAAGATCCTGCGGCGTCTCCTCCTCGCAGGAGGATACGGCTCCTATAACAGCCGTAGCAAGCAGTGCGATGCCGATTCTGCTGATTAGTTTTTTCATATGTGTTGGAATAGGGATTGGTTTCTGGCTAATGCTCTGTAATACAACCTTGTAAAGTTATCACTATTCAGATTAACATCCAATAGTTTTCTACGTTTTTTTTCCAATCCCTTTCTAAATTTGGAAAATCGAAACCCTTTTTTTAATTTTGCAGTCCGGATTTTTCGCGGAACCGTCGTGCAAGCCGCGCGAAAAGAAAACCCGTTTGCTTTTCCGAGGCGCCGCCGGCAACAGCGCAGATTTCCTGCGAAAATTTGCGGAATTAGCTCAGTTGGTAGAGCATCAGCTTCCCAAGCTGAGGGTCGCGAGTTCGAATCTCGTATTCCGCTCCCGAAGAGGACAGGCCTGTCGCCTGTCCTTTTTTTTGGGGGCGGGGGGTACATCCTATTTCAAAACAAAGTCATCCGTATTTTTGAGTCCCGTTGTGCCAAAGTACGCTTCGACAAGGTCGCCGCGAAGATACACTTTCCTGCCGATGAGGTCCGGATGGTCCACAAGGTTCAGCCCCTCGCGGATATTGCCGGAAGGCAGTTCCACCGCAACGCAAGAGGCTTTTGCCGTCACCGAGGAGCGGGCTGCGACGGCAAGGTGCGTGTTCTTCGTAATGCCAGATGTCTTGACTGTCGCCCCTGCGGAAGACAGGTCACCGCCCACGATATAGCCGTAGATCCAAACATCAGATTCACCCGTATGGGCCCCGGCATCCGTCACCGGCAGCGCGTCCGTCGGGACACTCCCGCCGCCGCTTCCGGATTCTCCTATGACAAGCGAGTCGTAGGTCCATACCCTCGTCGTATCGACACTCACAGAGATGCTGCTTGACGCTGCTGTCCCTCCGTATGGCGCCGAGACTCCGAGAGTGAGGATTTCCCGCGGCTCGAGTGTACGCGAAAACAGCGTTTCATCGGCCTTTCCGGACTGGGTGAGGATAAGTGAGACCTGCCCCGGGGAGAAATAGGCGATGCGCGATTCCTTATAGGCATACATCAGTTTTCCCTCTGAAGATTTCACGTACAGGACTCCTGTAGGGAAGGATGTCAGAAAATCCGATGCGACCCTGAGCCGGATTCCGGAATTCACCAGAGTGCAGTTGAGCTTTACATTCACCTTGTTTCCGGCCTTCACTACTACGACCTGCTCATCCCCATATACGGGCTTTGAAAACGCCGGTGCCGTGAATCTTTCCGAAACCACAGAGACGGTGTAATTCCCGGCATCGACAAGAAGTGATTCCGGCGAGTCTCCAAAGGCGCCCTCGTAAAGGATTTTTCCCGAAGGACTAGTAACTGTCAGGAGAAAATCATCCGGGTCCGGGACGGTTTCACCGCCCTTGGTGAAGATATCGCTTTCCCGGTTTATATCCCAAATCAGTTCTCCTTCCCCTTTGGAAAGGTCAAAGTCATCGCAGGCAACTGCTGCGAAAAGTGCGGCCGTGACCGCTGCAAGAATTCTCGTTTTCATAGTGTCAGTCTTTTTTCCCCGCAGCCGAAGAGGCGCCGCGGACCCCAGGCACAAAAATAACGGGGAATGCCGAAAGGCATCCCCCGGAAACGTGAAAACCTGCAGTGTGGTTTTTTGTGTGGTGGTTTTTTAACCGCCGAAATTGTCGTAAAGTATGCTCTCAGGGGCTACTCCGAGGGAGTCGAGGAGCTCGTTCACGCAATTGACCATCATAGGCGGGCCGCACATGAAGTACTTGATATCCTCCGGAGCCTCATGGTCCTTGAGGTATGTCTCGTTCATCACGTTGTGGACAAAGCCTGCAGTGTACTTCACACCTGCCTCATCAGCAGCCGGATCAGGACGGTCGAGGGCGAGGT
>CALCEJ010000106.1 GCA_937900465.1 uncultured Bacteroidales bacterium
GCAGATAAAGCGTCATCTGGGGCATCAGGACGGAGGGAAATAGTGAATCAAAGTACATGAACATCCGTTGCGCAGAACTCATTTCGGGATGCGCGTAGCCGATCATCTCCGCCAGACCGAAACCGGCGTACACGAGGGCCTTCTCAATATTCGTAAGATTACCGTCCTTAAGGACATAGTAGAAACGGAGGACAATCCTTGTCGCTTCGCGTCCGGCAATCTTTGAGTAATCGAGAATCTTGTCCCAAGCGTTTTTGATGGGCTCTTTCATTAATTATGATTTTTTACTTTTCTTCTCCTTCGAACGCTTGTCCTGAATCTCCTTCAGCTGCGGGACGTCGATGAGGGTCCAGCCCTCCGCGCGGGCGTAGTCGACCATCTGAGTGAGGGCTGCTTTGAGGAAGACGCGGGGGATTTTCACGCAGAGGCGGCAGGCGTCGTCCGTGAACTTGATCTTGTCGTCAATGCGGTTTGCAGCGAAGATGACGTTTTCGAGGTTGGTTTCCTTGCCTTCCGGGATGGGCTCCTTACGGGGGCGACGGAACCGGGTGTACCAGAAGTATGTGCTGTCGCGGTAGCCGTAGTCCACGGGGACCTTGGGAAAGGAACCGGCCTTGACTCCGCCGATGATTGCGTTGTAGTACTTTTCCTTCATCAGTATCTTGTCGATCTTCAGGATGAAGTGACAGCCGAACTTCGAGGTAATGCCGTTGAAATTGCGATAAGGCCCATCCACTCCTTCCAGCTGCCCTACCTTTGCGCGGTCTTCGAATGCATTCTCGAGCGAGTCGTCCCACGTGCACTCGAATACCTGGAAGGCTTTTTTCACCACCATCGGCCTGTCGCCTTCCGCCTGTCCTTTTTCGAGTTCGAACTTGCACTTTTCCATCTTTTCCTTTGACGTCTCTCCGGGGAAGCCCAACTTCACGATAGAAGCGAAATCCTTTGGGGCGTCCTCAAGGAAGTTGATGGCACATTTTCCCGTGCGGAGAATGTTCTGGGCCGTATTGCTGGAGTTACGGCACTCCAGGATCATCGCATAATAATCCTTCCCGGCGATGTAGTAGGGGAAGCAGAGAGAATACGCGCCCATAGTGGTATTCCCTTCCTCATCCAGCGTGGAGATAAGGAGCGTAGGCATCGGGAAGAACGCACTTGTCTGGTAGAAATTATCTACGATTCGAAGATCTTTAAATGAACTCATATAGCCGTTTCAGTATTATGGGTCAAAGATAATCATTTAATTTGCAACTGGCCCATTTTTGGGGAAGGTCGAGCCCATTTTTGGGGAAGGTGCCGGCTGGTTTTGGGGAAGGTTGGAAAACAGGGCCGGGACCTTCCCCGGGGAAAATGGGCCTGAGGCGGCTGAGATGGGGTTCTCATGGGGAAGGTCCCCCGTGTAAAATCCAACCTTCCCCAAAAATCACCGGAACCTTCCCCATTACGGAGGGCGACGGAGGATTCCCCAAAACCAGTCGGGACCTTCCCCATTACGGAGGGCGACGGAGAGCGACGGAAGGCGACGGAAGGCAACGGAAGGCTACGGAGGATTCCGTCAATACAACACTTTCGAAAGGAACAGGGCGTGGCCGGGGACGGATTCGCCGGCCTCGCTGCGGGTCCCGGAGGCAAGGAGCTCCCCAACGGACTCCACCGTGCGCTTACCCCGCCCGACTTCTATAAGCGTCCCTACAACGGCCCTTACCATATTCCGAAGGAACCGGTCCGCGCTTATCCTGAAGTACCAGTAGAGCGCATCTTCCCTTGCCCCCTGGACAGACGACCCCATCACCGCGATATGCGACGGAACATACGGGGCCCAGAAGGCTTCAAACACCTCGCAAATGGACGTCTTGTTTGAGCCGCCGGTCTTTTCGAAGCAGGAGAAGTCGCGGCGCCCGGGAAGGAGGGCGGCAGCGCGGTTCATCGCGTCGAAATCGAGGTCAGGATATCCGCAGAGCCAGGACCAGGAGTCCACGAAGGGGTCCTTCGTACGGTGAATGAAGTAAGTATATTCCCGGCGGACGGCGTCAAAGCGCGCGTGAAAAGAATCATCCGCCGGAAACACCCCGTGAATCACGATTTCGCGGGGCAAAATGGCATTTAATTTGTAGCAAAAATCCTTCTGCGACAGAGGCAGGACAAAGGGGATGTCGAAATGGGCTATATAGCCGCTGGCATTGACTCCGGTGTCCGTCCTTCCGGCCCCGGCAACGGGGACAGGGACCTTCAGGAGGGTAGTGAGAGCCCCCTCCAGAGTCTCCTGAACGGTAGGACTGCCGGGCTGGACCTGCCAGCCTGAGAAGCGGGAGCCGTCGTAAGAAAGTGTGAGCCTGTAGCGCATACGGATGCAAAATTAAAAAAATATATGGAAAGCGTAAACATCAAAGAGCTAAACGAAAAAATCCAGAAGGAGAGCGCGTTCGTGGATCTTCTGACGCTGGAGATGGGTAAAGTCATCGTGGGCCAGAAAGCCCTTGTGGATAATCTCCTTATCGGACTCCTCTCCGGAGGACATATCCTCCTGGAAGGCGTCCCGGGCCTTGCAAAAACTCTCGCAATCAACACTCTCGCCCAGGCAATAGACGCTAAATTCAACAGGATCCAGTTCACCCCGGACCTCCTCCCTGCAGACGTAGTGGGAACCCTCATCTACTCCCAGAAGAAGGAAGACTTCGAGGTCCACAAGGGTCCCGTTTTCGCGAATTTCGTACTGGCCGATGAAATCAACCGTTCTCCCGCAAAGGTGCAGTCAGCCCTTCTGGAAGCTATGCAGGAACATCAGGTCACGATAGGCGACAAGACCTATCCCCTCCCTGATCCTTTCCTCGTGATGGCGACCCAGAACCCTATCGAGCAGGAAGGCACATATCCCCTCCCGGAGGCCCAGGTGGACCGTTTTATGCTGAAAGTCGTCGTCTCCTATCCCAAGAAAGAGGAGGAGAAGCTCATCATCCGGATGAACAATTCCGGCGAGTTCCCGAAGGCAAACGCCGTCGTCACTCCCGCAGACATCCTCCGCGCAAGGGAAATCGTCCGCGAAGTCTATATGGACGAGAAAATCGAAAGGTACATAGTCGATATCGTCTATGCGACCAGGACTCCGGAGGAATATGGGCTCAAAGACCTCAAGAACCTCATAAGCTACGGCGCTTCGCCCCGTGCCAGCATCTCCCTCGCCCAGGCGGCGAAGGCCTATGCGTTCATCAAGAGGCGCGGCTACGTCATCCCCGAGGATGTCAGGGCCGTATGCCCGGAGGTAATGCGTCACCGCATAGGCCTCACGTACGAGGCTGAGGCGGAGAACGTCACCACCGAAAAGATTATCGAGAACGTCATCAACGCAGTAATGGTTCCTTAGTAATGCCACGTCTTTCACAGGAAGAGCTGCTCAAGAAAATCCGGAAGATAGAGATCCGGACAAGGTCCCTGTCCCACCAGATTTTCGCCGGTGAATACCATTCCGCCTTCAAGGGAAGGGGAATGGCTTTCAGCGAAGTGCGCGAATACCGTTGGGGCGACGACGTAAGGTCCATGGACTGGAACGTCACCGCAAGGATGAGCGCCCCTTACGTGAAGATATTCGAGGAGGAAAGGGAACTTACGGTGATGCTTATGGTGGACATAAGCCGGTCGGGCCTGTTCGGGACGGCGGCAAGGACAAAGCGTGACGCAATCGCGGAAATCGCCGCAGTCCTCGCTTTCTCCGCCATCATCAACAACGATAAGGTAGGAGCCCTGCTGTTCACGGACAAGGTTGAACTTTTCATCCCCCCGGCAAAGGGCCGCAGCCATCTCCTCCACATCATCCGGGAGATTCTGGAATTCGAACCCGCACCTTCAGCTCAGAAAACTTCTTCGCACTTCCTTCGTCACCCCTCACACGCTACGGAAGGCCGGGGGACGGACATCAGCGGAGCGCTCCGCTTCCTTACAGGGGCCATCAAGAAGCGCTGCAACGTGTTCCTGCTGTCAGATTTGATGGACACGGACGATGAGGGAAATCCGGCCTATGAAGAGGCCTTGAAGGTCGCCGTAGGGAAACACGACATCTCCGTAATCCGCGTATATGACCGGAGGGAAAGGTCCATCCCGGACGTAGGGATAGTCCATATCAAGGACAGCGAAACCGGGAAGGGAGAATGGGTTGACACAGGCTCCAGAAAGGTCCGGAGTGCCTATGAGAACTGGATGAGGAATTCAGAGGAAGCCAGCGGGAAACTGCTCCTGAGGCATAACGTGGACAAGGTTGACATTGCAACCGACGAGGATTACGTCCTCGGACTCAAAACCCTTTTCCGGAGGAGGTAAGATTATGAGAAAGAAGATTTTAGTGATAGCGGCATTTCTCACGGGGCTGGCGGTAACGCTTTCCGCCGACGTGATCCCGAAAGGAGAAACCCACATCCGCCAGCTTACGAAAAGGGATTCCATCCTGATTGCGGACCGCCTCGCATACGGCTTTACGTTGACTGAGGTTCCGGATTCGGAAAAGGTCGCGCTCCCCGTGCTGGAGGGAGACCTTGGAGAGAATCTCCTGATGCTCCCCGGATGGCAGGTGGACACCCTGAAGACCTACAAGGCCCGCCGGGACGCCCCGGTAAGGAGGGATATCCGCGCAGAGATACTTCTCCAGGCCTTCGACAGCGGCACATACCGCCTCCCTCCCCTTTCTGCGGCAAGAATCCGCGGCGAAGTGATTGACACGCTGGTATTCGTTCCCAGCACAATCCGCGTCGAAACTATGCCCATTGACACTGCAACCTTCGTAATGAACGATATCAAAGGCCAGATGACCATCCCCGTCACATTCAGGGAGATCGCCCCCTGGCTCTTCGGAGGCCTCGTTCTCGCAGCCCTTGTAGCCCTTGCGGTTATCCTGATTGTAAGGCACAGGCGTAAAACAGCGCCGAAGGAGGAGGAACCGGCCCATATCGTCGCCCTCCGGAAGCTCGACGCTTACCGGGGAGACAAGTTCTGGGAACCCGAAAAACAGAAATTGTTCTACAGCGGCGTCACTGACGCGCTCCGGGAATACATCCTGGCCCGCTTCGGCGTATCCGCCCTGGAGATGACTACGGCGGAGATTTTCAAGGAACTCGAAGGGAAAGAGGGCATTCCGGAGGAGCTGAGGGGCGAGCTTAAGGACCTCTTCGAGAGGGCTGACTACGTGAAGTTCGCAAAGTTCACGGCAACCCGCGAGGAGAATGCGTCAGTACTCCCCCTTGCGGTGAATTTCGTGACATCGACATATCAGGCCGAGGTGGAAAAGGAGGTGGACGATGTTCTTTGAGTATCCATATCTTCTCCTCCTTCTCGCGGTTCCGGCGCTCCTTGTGGCGCTATACATCTGGAGGGAACTGAAAGAGCGCCGGCCCCACCTTCGCGTCTCTACGGCACGGCCGTGGAAGGCGGCAGGATGGTCCCCCCTCGCTATCGTCCGTCACTTGCCCATCGTGCTCCGCACGGCGGCGCTGGTGCTGATAATTATCTGCATCGCCCGCCCCCGCTCTATGGACCAGGTGTCGAAGGTGGACTCCGAAGGAATCGACATCGTGCTGGCGATGGACGTATCGACGAGTATGCTGGCGATGGACCTGAAGCCTGACAGGCTGAATGCGGCGAAGGATATTGCGATTGAATTCATTGCACAGCGGCCTTCTGACCGTATGGGCATCGTCGTTTTCGCGGGCGAGAGTTACACGCAGTGCCCCCTCACAACCGACAGGGCTACCCTTATCAACCTCCTGAAGGACGTCGAGACCGGCCTCATCGAGGACGGAACGGCTATAGGAAACGGCCTTGCCACGGCTGTAGCGAGGATGAAGGATTCGGATGCGAAGAGCAAGGTCGTGATCCTTCTCACGGACGGCGTAAACAACCGCGGAGAAGTGGACCCGCTGATGGCGGCGGAGATTGCGGAGACTTATGGGATCAGGGTTTACACTATCGGTGTCGGGACCAACAAGGGGGAGGCGGACTATCCTGCAATCACTCCCTGGGGCACCCAGATTGTGAAGGTTCCCGTCGAAATCGACGAGCAGATGCTCCGCACCATAGCAAATACCACCGGGGGACGTTACTTCCGCGCGACGGACAACACGAAACTCCAGGAAATCTACTCGGAGATAAACCGTATGGAAAAGACGAGGGTGTCCGTGGACAGCTTCCCCGTCTATGAAGACCTGTATACAAAGTACGCGATCGCGGCGCTCCTGTGCCTTCTCGCGGAACTGCTTGTGAAACTGTTAGTGAGGAGGTTACCGTAATGCTGTTTTTTGCCCAGGCACAATTTCTATGGCTCCTGCTGCTGGTTCCGCTGATCCTCGTGGGATACGGAATCGGCCGCGCGCTGAGAGTAAAGCGCATCCGGAAGTTCGGCGACCAGGAGCTTGTCGCGGAACTGATGCCGTCATACTCGGGTGCGAAGGGATGGACAAGGGCTATCCTTTTCTCACTCGCATTCGGCCTTTTCACAATAGGCCTCGCCCGTCCCCAGATAGGCGCAAAGCTTACAGAGCACAGGGCTAAAGGCGCTGAAATAGTCATCTGTCTCGATGTCTCCAACTCGATGCTGGCGGAGGACTATTCCCCGAACCGCCTCGAACGGGCGAAGCTCTCCATTTCCCGCCTGACGGACAAGCTCAAGGACGACCGCATAGGCCTTGTCCTTTTCGCCGGAACCTCCTTCGTCCAGCTGCCCGTCACAACCGACTACGTTTCTGCGAAGATGTTCCTTTCGAGCATCGACACCGGGTCCATTCCGGTCCAGGGGACCGCGATGGGCGACGCCATAAACACCGCAATCCGCTGCTTCAGCGCCCAGAGCGAGAAAAGCCGCGTCATCATCGTAATCTCCGACGGCGAGAATCACGAGGATGATCCGGTCCAGGCTGCGAAACTTGCCGCGGAAAACGGCATCAAAGTATATACGATAGGTGTGGGCTCCGACACCGGAGTGCCCATCCGCCTTAACGGCGAGCTCCTCAAGGACAGCGAAGGCAATATCGTCGTAACACGCCTTGACAGGGAGAAACTCCGGGAAGTCGCCCTCGCCGGCGGCGGAGCGTATGTCCATGCTGAAGGCGACGAGTTCGGCCTCAACCCCATCATAAGCGACATCCGCAAAATGGAGGACGAGGAGTTTGCAAGCGTTATGTTCGAGGAGTATAATGAGCAGTATATGTACTTTTTCGCTGCCGCGCTGCTTCTCCTTGTGATTGAAATGCTCGTCGGGGAGAGAGGTTCCCGGAGAAAACTGTTTGAAAGATGAGAAAAGCAATCTTCATATCGTCTATAGCGATGCTTCTTGTCGCTTCGCTTCCGCTCGGAGCCCAGTCCGTGGGAAAATCCGTCAGGAAGGGTAACCGCGAGTTCCGGAAAGGAGAGTACGAGGATGCATATATCCGCTACAGGAAGGCCCTGGAGGCGGATTCGACATCGACCGTGGCCCTGTATGACATCGGCAACAGCTTCTACAAGATGGAGCAGTTCGACAAGGCTGTGGAAAACTACAAGAAAATCCAGCCGGGTCCCGACGAAAGGGTTCCGTACAATACCGGGAACGCCCTCCTCCAACAGAAGGACTACAAGGGGGCTATGGAGGCCTATATCCAGGCCCTCGTAATTAATCCGGATGACCTGGAGGCGAAGGAGAACTATGCTTATGCCCTCGAAATGCTACGGAATCAGCCTCCCGAGGGACAGCAGGGCGACGGTGAGGACAACCAGGACAAGAATCAGGACCAGCAGGACCAGCAGGATCAGCAGGATCAGAACGAAGATCAGCAGCAGGACCAGAATCAAGACCAGCAGGACCAGAATCAGGACCAGCAGGAGCAGCAGCAGGAGCAGCAGGAGCAGCCCGTAGAGATTTCGAAGGACCAGGCTGAGCGGATGCTCCAGGCTATCCAGGATAAGGAAAAACAGACACAGGACAAGGTGAACGAGGAAAAAGCCCGCGCGGCAAAGTCCCGTCAGAAAGACAAAAATTGGTAGCGACTATGAAAAAAGCGGCACTCTCCATCTTACTGCTTATTGCAACTTTTCTTTCCGGCACGGCCCAGACCCTGAAAGTCGAGGCGCCAAATCTCGTGGACGTCTCGGAGAGGTTCAACGTTGTCTTCGTCGTGGACGGAAGCACATCGCCACAGAATTTCTCCTGGGAGCCGGGAGACGGATTCTCCGTTGTCTGGGGCCCTCAGAAAGGCACCTCCACCAGCATACAGTTCATAAACGGGAAGTCCTCCCGTTCCTCCACTACGACCTACACCTATATTCTCCAGGCAACAGCTCCGGGCACATACACCCTCCCGGCGGCAACCGCAAGGATTAAAGGTGAAGACATCTCCTCCTCCCCGGTTACGATCAAGGTAGTGAAAGAGGGACAGACATCGGCCGGAAGCGGCACGGGTGCGGCCGCAGCGACGCCTCAGTCCTCTTCCCCAGCGGCAGCCTCCCCTTCGGAGGATGTCTTCATCCGTATGTCGCTCTCAAGGACTAACGTGGTCGTAGGGGAACCCGTCACAGCGACCCTCAAACTCTTCAACAGGGCAAACCTTTCCAACGTGGAATCCCCCCGGTTCCCTTCCTTCAACGGCTTTTGGAGCAACGAGACCCTGGCCCCGACGGAAATAAACTTCCAGAGGGAGCAGGTTGGGGGAAAGATATACAACGCCGCGGTTCTAAGACAATGGACCCTTATTCCCCAAAAAAGCGGGGAACTTACGGTGGACCCCTCTGAGATAATCGCCGTAGTGAGCGTCAAGGCGCCCCGGCGCACGCCGCAGTCCATCTTCGACGATTTCTTCGACAGCGGATATGTCCAGCAGAGGCTCCGCCTCACCACCCCCTCCTACAAAATCAACGTCTCGCCGCTTCCCGGCGGCGCCCCGGCCGGATTCGGCGGTGGTGTGGGTCAGTTCTCCGTCAGCGCCTCCCTCACGAGGGATTCCCTGAAGGCCCACGATGCCGCGTCGCTGATTGTCACGGTGAAGGGAAAAGGCAACATATCGCTCGTCGAGGCCCCGAAGGTCCAATTCCCTCCGGACTTCGAAGTATATGATACCAAGACAACCTCTTCCGTGGACAAGAGCGGCACCTCCGGGTCCAAGACCTTCGAGTTCCCGTTCATCCCCCGAAGCCCCGGAGAATTCACCATCGGCCCTATCGCCTGCTCCTACTACGATATCTCTTCGAGAAAGTACCGCACAACAACAAGCGACACGCTCCGCATAAATGTTTCCCGCGCCCCCGGCATCGCCTCCGAGGCCCATTCCGGCCCTTCCGAAGGCACTCTTACCGTGAACCGGAGCGGAGTCCGGAACATCGGCGAGGATATCCGCTTCATAAAAACCGGGACGAAGCTGAGCACCGGGAAGGAGCTGTTTGTCGGGACCGGCCTCTACTGGGGGATCGCAGCGCTTATGGCGCTTGTCGCACTTGCGGTCGCGCTGCTTGCAAACCGCGCCGCCCGCCGCCGCGCTGATATCGCCGGGACTCGGAACAGGAAAGCTACGAAGATGGCCCTGAGACGTCTCCGGGATGCAGGAGACTTCCTCCGCAAAGGACTCAGCACGGCATTCTACGAGGAGCTTCACAGGGCCCTCGTGGGCTTTGTATCGGATAAACTCGGGATGGATATGGCGGACCAGACCAAGGAGAACATCGAGAAAGTCCTTACGGATGGCGGTGTCGCTCCTGAGACCGCATCCTCATTTGTCGATATACTCGGACAGTGCGAAATGGCCCGCTACTCCCCCGAGGGCGGCCAGGAAAGCATGAACGCCTGCTACGACAAAGCGGTACGCCTGGTGGGCGAAATAGATTCAACGATGAAAACAGTAAAACATACGTCCGCAAAAGCCGCAGGAAGCATTCTTGCCGTGGTTCTGCTCCTTGGTCCGGGCCTGAATATGCTGGCAGCGGAGGATTACCCTGACTCCCTATGGAAAGCGGGTGTAGAGGCATACTCCAGCGGCGACTGGAAAGGAGCCGCAGATGCTTGGACCGCAGTCGAAGATACGGGACTTGAGTCTGCGCAACTGTACTACAACCTTGGAAATGCATGGTTCCGCCTTGGGGAAACAGGAAAGTCCATCCTCTGCTACGAGAGGGCCCTCCGGCTCAATCCATCGGACAAGGATGCCGCATTCAACCTCGCCTATGCAAGGGAGTTCACCCAGGACAGGATTGATTCCGTCCCTGAGTTCATTCTCGTAACGTGGATGAGAAAGATGTCCCACTGGATGGGCTCAAACGCCTGGGCCGCGCTGTCACTGGTACTGTTCGCCATTACACTGGCTCTTGCGCTTCTGTTCGTGCTTGGGGCAACTCCTGCAGTGAGGAAAACGGGATTTTTCGCCGGAATCGTCACTCTCCTTCTCTCCCTTGGCGCCGCCGGGTTCGCCTTCTGGCAGAAAAACGAGGCCGAGCACCGGAATGCCGCTATCGTAATGAAGGGCGTCAGCCCGGTTAAGAGTTCTCCCGCCGGGGACGCCGCCAAGGACCTCTTCGTCCTCCACGAAGGGACGAAGGTCAAGATCCTCGACAGGGTTGGAGAAATGACCGATATCGAACTCCCCGACGGCCGCCAGGGCTGGATTGCCTCCGGAGACCTTGAAATAATCTGAGGAGCGACCCATAGAGCCGAAACTCTCGCAGGAGTTCCGGCTCTATCGCTTTTGAAGTGTAAATCAATCCCATCAGGAACCCGCACCCTTCCCGGCGGTGACCGGGTTTGGCCCCTTTCGTCGCCCTTCGCCCCCTTCGTGTGCAAAATCACCCCTTTTTGCCCACAGTCCAGATCGGAAGAGCGTCGTATAG
>CALCEJ010000107.1 GCA_937900465.1 uncultured Bacteroidales bacterium
AGTCTGGACGAATACCGCAATGCCCATTCCTGCGTACGATGCCCACGCCTCTTCCCCGAACGGAGTCTTCGTCCAGCTTAACCTGAAGGAGAACACGCCCCTTGATTTCGGCGGCTCTGCAATCAATACCGGAGGACAGTGGAAAACATTCTCCTTCCCTCTTGGAGAGATTGTCTCCGAAATGCCGGCAAACGGCGATTATTGGGGATTTGCCTTCACCATCCAGCCTCCGTCAGACTGGACCGTGGACTGCGCATTCGCAAACTTCCGCATAGAACCCGCTAACTATTGATGAGCCATGAAAAAAAGCTTCTTATATATACTTATGGGCCTTGCCGTAATTGCGGCAGCCTGTACTCCTGAGGAGAAGGAGAAGCCCCAGCCCAAGATCTCAGACCCGTCGAAGGCCCCCCAGGTGGTATCCACCATTCCGGAGGCCAACGACCCTGCGGCAAACCTTGTGGACGAAATCGTAATCACATACGACAAGCCCGTCTTCTTCGCCCCCAACACGACCATCTCCGTGAACGGAGTCTACAACGAGGACGTATATCTCCTGGACAACTCCCTGTACATCCCGGTCGAGCTTCGCGGCGGCGTTACCTACACCGTCAAGGTCGCAAGCCCTACCATAAAGGATTCTGAAGGAAACTTCAGCGGGGACTATACCCTTACCTTCACGACCCTTGTCCATAACAACTTCAAGGACTACGCTTTCTCCATCGACGAAAATCCTTCGGACCCTGATGCGACAGATGCCGCCAAGGCTCTATACGCTGAGATGAAGGAGAACTTCGGAAAGAAGATCTATTCCGCTACTATGGCGGAGGTCAACTGGAACTACGAAAACGCGGAAGCAGTCCATCAGATGACGGGCAAGTATCCTGCAATCAATGCGTTCGACTATATCCACCTCCCTTCCAGCCCTTCAGACTGGATTGACTACAGCGACATCACTCCTGTCAGGGACTGGGTCAGCCTGGGCGGAATAGTCGCCGCAGGATGGCACTGGCTCGTTCCTACGTCAAATCCCAACTCGTCACTCGCTGAGGATCTGATCGACTTTGACGACGTCGAAACCGGAGGATGGGCTAACAGCATCTGCCTGACTCAGGATATGATCGACTGGTACGCAGACGCTGTCTCCACCCTCGCAATGTCCATATTCAAGCAGTGCAATGTGGGCTCCACCATCGATGTCTACTACAAGGATGCCGCTTCTGACGCCCAGATGGCGTTCAAGAACCACAGCTGGGGACCCATAGTCGCCGAGGACGGAACAGACTACGGATACTTCCCCATCCCGGAAGGAAGCGGACACTACACCCTTACCCTGGATGCCGTCACGCTCCCTGAGATCAAGGACAACGGTATCATCATCGGCGGACAGAACTTCACCATCTGCTATGTCATTGTAACCCATCCCAAGGAGAACGGGGCCGTCACCATCGACTTCGACGATGTCGAGACCGGAGGATGGGCAAACAGCAAATGCCTGACCCAGGATATGATCGACTGGTACGGTGACGAGGATTCCAAGGTGGCAATGCCCGTGTTCCAGGAAGCCGTTGTCGGGACAACCCTGACCTTCTACTACAAGGATGCGGCCTCCGACGCCCAGATGGCGTTCAAGAACCATGGCTGGGGATCCATAGTCGCCGAGGACGGAACAGACTACGGATACTTCTCCATCCCGGAAGGAGAAGGTTCCTACACGCTTACCCTGGATTCCGTTACCCTCGCTGAGATCAAGGCCAACGGCATCATCATCGGCGGACAGAACTACACCCTGACAATGGTCGTCGTGGAGAATCCCGCTGAACAGGCTGATGTCCAGTACGCCTTCTATTCGAATGCAAACGACTTCAACCCCGTCGATGCAGTCTCCAGCGGCAACTGGCAGAACAAAATAGCCAATGCGGACCTTGACGAACTGGTCAGCTGCCTGAAGCTTCTCCAGGACGAGGGTATCCCTGTCCTGTTCAGGCCACTTCACGAAGCATCCGGCGGCTGGTTCTGGTGGGGCTCCCGCAGCGGCGCTGACTACGTAGCCCTGTGGAAGTATGTCTATGAGTACATCACGGGCGCCGGAGTCCACAACCTCCTCTGGGTATGGACCTCCTGCCTCGATGACAGCGACTGGTATCCCGGGGATGCCTATGTGGACTTCATCGCCTACGACTGGTACCCTCAGGAAACAGAGCTCTATCATACCTCCGGCATCGACAACTGGAATGACCTGCTTAAGATTTCCAACCACAAGATGCTTGCCCTCGGCGAATGCGGTGCGATGCCTTCCGTAACCGAGTGCCTTGTGGACGGCTCAATGTGGAGCTGGTGGATGCCCTGGTACGGCGAACATATGACTGAGCCTCATAACAGCACGGCTGATTTCCGCGCCTGGATGGCTTCCTCCTACGTAATCAGCGCAACAACTCCACAGGCCGAATGATGGAAAGATTGTTTTCACTGATACTCTCACTGCTGCTGCTTCTCGTCCCCTCCTGCAAAGATCCCGATCCGGACCCGGGGCCGGGTGACGAAGGGGACGAGGGCAAAACTACGCCCGAAGTGACGGTGGACGGCATCTCCGGGTCCTTTATCCAGATGTGGTACGTCCAGAGATGGACGGAAGCGGACTGGGACGAAGAAATGGGCTATCTTGCCGATGCGGGATTGGAGTATCTCATCCTAACCCCCCTTTCGGACGACGGCTCCGCCGCAGATTATTCAACCCTTGAAAAATGCCTTAGAAGCGCAAAGAAAAAGGGCGTGAAAATCTTTGTCGGGACTAACTTCCACGACGGATGGTGGAGCTCCTCCACTGCAACCGGCTCCTGGCTCAAGGCCCGGATGGAAGAAGGAATCGTAATTGCGAAGGAGGCGTACAGACGCTTCCACGACACCTATGGCGAAACCCTTTACGGATGGTACTGGGACTGGGAAATCGACAACATCAGTTGGAAATCCCGCATTGACGACCTCGCCGCAGCCTGGAACGTCACCCTTGAGGGAATCAGCGAAATCGACGCCTCGATGCCCCTTCTTTTCAGTCCGTTTATGAATCCGGTTCTCGGGACCTCCACGCAGTACCGCGATTTCTTCAAGGAACTGTTCTCGAAGGTCCATTTGCGTAAAGGTGACATCTTCGCCCCGCAGGACTGCGTCGGCGGTTTCTCCCTTTCCGTATCAAACGTCAAAGGGTGGCTGTATCAGCTTTCTGAGGCGGCAAAGACCGTTGACGGGCTGGAGTTTTGGTCCAATATCGAAATCTTCAACCAGTTCAATGTGGGCGGGGAGACAAAGTTCGTAACCGCTCCCCTTACCCGCCTTGTCGATCAGATCAGTGCGGAAAAGACCTTTGCGAGCCGCCTGATTTGCTTTGCATACTCTCACTATATGAGCCCTAAGGCCGTACGTAGGGACTATCACAATGCATATCTGAGCTATCTCAAGACGGGAAAGCTTCCGGAAACGGGAAAGCCCGGACGCGTAACCAGTACGCAGAAGGAAGTTGGAACCGGAGTGGCCCTGACGTGGTCCATGGCAACCCGCACCGACGTCGACGGCTTCGCTATCTACAAGAACGGCTCGCTGCTTCTGAAGATGCAGATCACCCCGAAGACCGTACCCGGCTATTACTTTGACTATGACGGGAAATCCTCCGACAAATATCAGATAGCTGCTTATAACATACTTGGAGATGAAGGCGAAAAAGTTACTTTCAATTAGCCTTGCATTATCGCCGGCGCTTGCCCTCGCGGCAATGCTGCTCCTCTGCGGATGCTCTTCCGGCGACAAAAAGCCCGAAGACACCCCGAAGGACCGGCTCATCCACCGGCTCTTCACGGCCGTGAAGGACGGGAAAATACTGTATGGGCATCAGGATGATCTCGTGTACGGCCACAACTGGGTCGTAACCGACGTCACCACAGATCCCCTCGACCGTTCGGACGTCAAGGATGTCACAGGAAAGTATCCTGCGATTGTTGGGTTCGACCTTGGAGGTATCGAGCGTGGGGACAGCCTCAACCTTGACGGCGTCCCGTTCGAGCTGATTGCAAGGGCAGCCGTGACTCACGTCGAAAGGGGCGGAATAGTCACTTTCTCCTGGCACGCGCGTAATCCCCTCACCGGGGGCGACGCCTGGGACGTTTCCTCAAAGGAAGCCGTTTCGAGCGTCCTCGAGGAGGGAGCGTTCCACAACGACTATATGATATGGCTGAACCGCCTCTCGGACTTTTTCGAGAGCCTCGGGGACATCCCCTTCATCTTCCGGCCATATCACGAGAACGTGGGAAGCTGGTTCTGGTGGGGCGGCGACCTGTGCACTCCGGATCAGTACAAGCGTCTCTTCGGGATGACTCACGGCTATCTTACGAAGGTTCGCGGGCTCGAGAACATCCTTTGGTGCTACTCCCCCAACGCAGCAGCTGATCCGAAGGATTTTATGGACCGGTATCCCGGGGATATCTTTGTCGATATCATCGGCGTAGATTCATATGAATGGATTGGTGACAGCACCCTGGAGGAAGCCGGAGTGAGGTTTACTGCGGAGGTGAAGAAGGCGCTTACATTCCTGAATACCGTGGGCGGGGACCATCACAAGCTTATCGCCCTTACGGAGACGGGACTTGAGGGCCTCGAGGACCCGGACTGGTTCTCCGAGGTGCTCTACCCCGCGATCAAGGACTTCCCCATCGCCTACGTCCTTACCTGGAGGAACGCCCACGACAGGCCGGGCCATTTCTATGCCCCGTGGAAGGGATTTGCCGCAGAAGAAGATTTCCGGACTTTCGCCGGATTAGAAAAGACAGAACTACTAAACCTGGACTGATATGATTTTTGAACATAGGCTCGCTATGCTCAGCGAGCGTCACGAGGAACTCCTTAAAAGGCAGAATCGGGCCATAGAGGGGAACGGAGTCTATGAGCGCTGGCGTTTCCCGGTCCTTACGGCGGAACACGTTCCCCTGGACTGGAGATACGACCTCAATCCAGAGAGCAATCCCTACCTTATGGAAAGGATAGGCATCCACGCGGTTTTCAACGCGGGCGCCATAAAGTGGGGGGACAAGTATGTTGTGGTAGCCCGTGTCGAAGGCGCTGACAGGAAGTCCTTCTTCGCCGTAGCCGAGAGCCCGAACGGAGTTGACAACTTCCGTTTCTCCGACAAGCCGGTCGTAATGCCGGAATGGGGCGAACCCGCCACTAACATCTATGATATGAGGCTGACCGCCCACGAGGACGGATGGATATACGGCATATTCTGCGTGGAGCGCCACGACCCTTCAGCTCCGGATGACCTTTCCGCCGCCGTTGCATCGGCCGGCGTAGCAAGGACAAGGGACCTCGTGAACTGGGACAGGCTACCGGATATGATATCGGAAAGCCATCAGCGTAACGTTGTCCTCCATCCGGAATTCGTCGACGGGAAGTACGCCCTCTACACCCGTCCCCAGGACGGCTTCATCGAAGCCGGGAAGGGCGGCGGAATCGGATGGGCCCTCGTAGACAGTATGGAGAACGTCGTCATCAAAGACGAAAAGATAATAAACGGGAAGAACTATCATACAATAATGGAGCTGAAGAACGGAGAAGGCCCCGCACCCATCAAAACGGACAAGGGATGGCTCCATCTTGCCCACGGCGTCCGCGGCTGCGCTTCCGGCCTCCGCTACGTCCTTTATATGTATATGACGTCGCTGAAGGATCCTTCAAGGGTCATAGCCCAGCCCGCCGGCTTCTTCATGGCCCCGGAAGGCGACGAGTTCATAGGAGACGTGATGAACGTACTGTTCTCAAACGGCTGGATCGCCGATCCGGACGGTAAAGTGTTTATCTACTACGCATCAAGCGACTACCGCCTCCACGTTGCGACATCCACCGTCGACCGCCTCGTGGACTACTGCCTCCACACGAATCCGGACGGGCTCCGAACCGGCGCATCCGTCGAGAATATCCTGAAACTCATCGAGCTGAACAATCCTTCCTGATGGCATCACTGAAAGAAAAGATAGGCTACGGCTTCGGAGACTTCGCTTCCAGTATGTTCTGGAAGATTTTCTCCTATTATCTGCCCATATTTTATTCGGACGTTTTCGGCCTGAGACCGGTCCACGCGGCAACGCTCCTGCTGGTGACAAAGCTCTATGACGCAATATCGGATCCGGTGATGGGCATTATCGCTGACAGGACCCGGACGAAGTGGGGTAAATACCGCCCGTACCTGCTTTGGATGGCAATCCCCTTCGCTGTGATCGGCATCCTTTCATTCTACGTTCCGGGAGGCTCGTACGCCTTTAAACACGTCTATGCATACGTAATGTACATCCTTATGATGACGGTTTATACCGCGGTTAACGTCCCCTACGGCGCAATGCTTGGAGTCGTAACCGACGACAGCCGCGAAAAGTCCGTATTCTCCTCATTCAGGATGTTCTTCGCCTATATCGGAAGCTTCGTCGCGATGGGGATATTCTGGCTCTTCGAGCGCAGCATCATCGGCGAAACCAATTCCGCCGGTAAGGTAATGAAGGGAGTCGGCGATGCCGATCCTATGTCTTGGACCCTTGTCGTTTCCATCGTAGCGGTCCTCTGCGCCATTCTTTTCATCCTCAGTTTCCTTATGACAAAGGAGCACGTGAAGCCGGAGAAGAAGGCCCGGGGAAGCGGCGGGTCCATCCTCCGCGACCTCAAGGCCCTTGTCTCGAACGGCCCGTGGTGGCTCCTGCTTGGAGCCGCTGTGAGCCAGCTTCTCTGCGGGTCCATCCGGGGAGGCGCGGCGGCCTACTACTTTGCGAATATCATCGGAGCGAACATCTTTATAACCTGTGCCCTTTATCTCACGATAGGTGAAATTGGCCAGATGATCGGAGTAACCTTCGCCGTAGGGCTTTCCGAGCGCTTCGGGAAACGGAATACATTTATGGGCGCGATGGTGCTTGTCGCCGTTCTGAGCACCTGCATCGCGTTCCTCCCCGCATCTAATGCCGGCGTTTACGGCCTTCTCCTCCTGCAGATTCTGATAAGCCTTGCCTTTGGAATCGCCGCCCCGCTTGTCTGGTCCATGTATGCCGATGTCGCAGACTACTCCGAACTGAAGAACGGGAACGCATCCACAGGACTTATATTCTCATCGTCTTCGATGGCCCAGAAATTCGGCGGCGCAATAGGAGGATTCCTCCTGCTGAGCATAATGGGCGCAGCAGGATACGACAGTGCGCTCGAGGTCCAGTCCGCCATCTCGACCGCAGGGTCTTCGAGGATCTCGAGGATCTGTTCGAAGGTCCTATTCTGTAGGCTGGTGCAAATCATCCAAGTCTTTGATTATCACCTTGCCGATCCGCTTGATCAGGACAAAGTGGATGATACCTTTCTCCGCTTTCTTGTCTTTCCACAAGGCGGCTTCCAACTCGGCTTCCGGGCAGGGGAGTTCCGTCGGGAGGCCGCAGGAGCGCAGATCCGCGCGCAGCTTCTCCGCCAGGCCGCTCTTGCACAGGCCCAGGCGCTCGGACAGCAGTGCCGCCTGCACGATTCCCACGGCCACGGCCTCGCCGTGCGTCAGCGGGTCGGCCTCGCCGTGCGGGTGCTGGTACCACTCAATCGCG
>CALCEJ010000108.1 GCA_937900465.1 uncultured Bacteroidales bacterium
CAATGCCGCTTTCAGTCGGCCGCTTTACCGTAACGCCGTCCGGCTATCTCCGTCTCGTCTGGGGTTCCAGTACGACGCCGCTGCCCTTTGCAAACGTCATCGGAGGCTATATGAGAGGCCGGTATGTGGACCATCAGATTCCTTTCATCGGCATAGCTAATGCCGCTTACCGGAGGGACAATATCGCCGTTGCCCGTATGGACTTCAGGCTCCATATTTTCAAAAACAGCTATCTCACCGCTACATACAATTTCTGCCGCGACTTCGACAGCTTCTACGAGTTCGAGTACGGTGAAAGCATCCACGGCGCCGGGATAGGCTACGCTTATGCTACGGTCGCAGGTCCTTTTACTGCAAATGTATTCTGGTCCTCGCTTACCGGAAAGGTTGGTGTGTATTTTTCATTCGGATTTGATTTCTGATGGAAGAAGGTCTTAAAGAACGGGTTCTTGGGAAACTCCAGAAGCTTTCTTCCCGCGCGGAGGACTGCACGGGAGACATCCGCCGGAAGGCCCTGAAAGCTCTCGAAGGGGATTCCGAGGCCGCGGAGTGGGTCGTTTCGAGACTCGTTGAGGAAAAGTATGTGGACGATCTCCGCTACGCCTCAGCTTTTTCCCGCGAAAAGGCTTCGATCCAGGGCTGGGGACCCGTGAAAATCCGCTTCCAGCTCCGCTCGAAGGGTATTTCCGACGATGTGATTTCGGAAGCCCTCGGGGAAGTGGACTCCGACCGCGCATCCTCCCGTCTTGAAAAACTGCTTGCTGAGAAATACCGTACCCTCGCAGGCGATCCCGCCGCGAAACTTAAACTCCTAAAGTTCGGCCTTACCAGAGGGTACGACTACGACACTCTCCGTCCGGTGGTGGAAGAGATTGTCGCTCCAGATAAATCCAACTGATCGTCCTTATGTACGTTTTCGTCAATGCCAGGAATTTCCCTGACGCGGGGAAATATCTCGAAGCCTTTGAGAGTATCTACCTTGAAGCGTTCCCTAACCCCTCGGAACAGGAGCCTTATCCACATATCCTGGAAAGGATACAGAATCCTCCCGCAGGTCCGTCTCCGGAGACTTACGCAGTACTCCTGATTGAAGATGAAACGGTCCTTGGAGGAATGATTGCGGACTGGTACCCTGCCGCTTCATCGCTTGAAATCATATATATCGCCATATGCTCAGGTGCGCGCAGGAGGGGGTTCGGATCAGCACTTCTCAAGGGCGGCCTCAAGGAAATAAAGAAGAATCTCCGTGGAGTAAAATACGTGTTTTTCGAGTCGGAGAACCCGATGGACCCGGAGAATCTCGAGTCTGAAGGGGGTATGGACCCGGTCCGCCGCCTGTGGTTCTTTGCGAACGCGGGAGCGATGAGAATTCCCGTTGACTATGTACAGCCTCCGCTGAAGGCCGGCGGCGACTTTGCCTCGAATATGTTCCTTTTCATCCTTCCGGGAAAGGGTCGTGATAAGATGCCGTCTGAGCATCTTGCCGGATTCCTTGAGGCATTCTACGACGGTCTCAAGGGAGAAGCCGTGGGACAGGAAGACAGGTGGGAGTACGAATTGGCGAAGATGAAGGCCCAGATCGAAAGGGTCGAAGACGAAAAGGGGGATGTCCGGTTCGACCATCTGAAGGAAACTCCCCATTTTACGTTCGACAAAGTTTCAGTCGCCGGTCATTTCCTTATGGACGGGAAACCGTCCGACAGCTTTTCTAAGGAATCTCTCGGTACCTGTCCTGTCTTCCACTCCTATGAGACGGACCTTATGGACTACAGCCACCAGGGCGAAGACCGCCCTTTTGTGACCCATTTCAAAACTATCGACTGCGGAGTACTTCTGCACCTGCCGGGATGCTACAGATATACTTCAGAGGGTGAATCGTACTTCCGTCTCGTTAACTCCGATCCGCTTGTCGTGGATGTGAGCACGGACTGGTCCTTCCGCCCCGATACGGGCGAGGTCCTGGCCCATCTCGTCCTGTGTCCGTCCGAAGGCTACTCCTTCACGGAACTCGACTTTATCCGGCTTGTAACAGCATTCGGAAGCAAGCAGGAAGAGTATCAGGCGCTGTCTCCGGAAAGGACCATAGCGACCAAAGGCTGGAGCGCGTTCAGATTATCCACAGGCACGAAAGACAAGCCCCTTCTTACCTCGGAGGAGTGGATATCCTCGAAGCTTGGCGAAGGCACTTTCCATATGGAGGGGTCCGGAATCAGCGACCTGAACATGGAAGGTACAACCCTTGACGGAGAGCTGCTGTTCGGGTCGTTCGGGGATTTCCTGGATTCTGTCCCCAAGGCCAGCCTCTGGAACCGTACCCTTTGCGGAATGCTCCTTGGGATATTCGATTTTGAAAGGATGAATTCTCCGGAGGTCTATGATACGATCCAGCCCATGGTCAAGCGTTCCGATTCCTTCTGCCTTCTCAGCCGGGGTCACCTTATGAAGCTCTCCTTGCAGGATGATGAGGAGTACGAAAGGGTCGATAATATCCTTATAAGCCCATATCTGCTGATTCCGAGCGCCGCCCTCGCCTTCAACGAGATACTTCTGCGCGACAGCCAGAAACACCTCGATGGGGCCGATGAGGGTTCCGTCCGCGAGCCTTCCGCCCTCATCAAATTCTTTACGGACAGATGGTATATGGCCCGGGGCAGGAGACTTCAGAAAATATGCACGGATGTCAATAAAGCCCTTACAGACCTGTATCTTGACGGGTTCTTCCAGTACGGGAGTGAGCAGGAACTCCTCCATACCGGAGGAGAACGCCGCGGACTGGACAAGAAAATAAACCTCCTCCGCCGGAAACTGGGGAATCTCAAGGCGGAGGCGGACGGTTATCAGCAGAATTACGAAGACGGAATGAGTACCAACGAGAATATGATTCTCCTGGTGCTTGCTATCCTGCAAGTTGTCACGGCCCTCTTCCACGAGGGACAGGAGTGGTGGCTGATCACGACATCCCTGATCCTTGTCGCAGTCTTCCTCGTCGTGGGACGCGGAAGACTCAACAGGAAGAGGAAGGATTGATTTACCGCCTATTTCCGGCCGTGCTTTTTACCCTTCTTACGGAAGACAAGGACGCCGATAAGCGCAAGGACGGCAACTCCCAGTATGATGTAGGTAACGACACCTGCATTGTCACCCTTTACGCGTGACCACATCTCAAGAAGCTTGTCCGTGCGGTCTCCGCTGTCATGCATCATTCCGCAGCGCTCCACGAGGGCGGTCGGAGGATACATAATGGGGTTGAGGGCGACTGCCGTAGCCTCAGGACCGAAGAAGTAGCTTGCGTCCTCAAGTTCGTAAGCCTCGGGATCCTGCATGGCTTCGAGGATTTCATCCCCGCCGATGCAGCTCACGTATCCGATTACGTCCATATTGCGGAGGGCGTTCTCGGGCTTGCACATAAAGTTGATGAAGTAGCGGGCGGCCTTGACGTTCTTTGCGTACTTGGGAATAACCCATCCGTCGAACCATACGATGCTGCCATCCTCGGGGACTGCGTAATCGAGGGAAACGCCAACCTCCCGAGCCTCTTCGACAGCCCACTGGGCATCACCGCTCCAGGTCACGTTGATCCAGGCCTTCTCCTGAGTCATCCTCTCCTTGCCGAAGTCTGCCTCCCAGCCGGAAACATTGTCCTTGAAGGTGTCGAGGAAGGCTTCTACCTGGGCGATGGACTCGTCGGAGGAATCGAAACTGATCTTTTCGAGGTCGAGTTCCCCGCTGTCAATCCTGTCGCGGTTGAGGGCGATGAGAAGAGAAGTGTAGATGTCGCGGAAAGCGTCCTTCACAAAGAGTTTGCCCTTCCACTTGGGATCCTGGAGGGTATACCAGGACGATGCCTCCTCGCGGGTGACATACTTTGTGTTGTAGAGCATACCAACAGTGCCCCACATATAGCCCACGGAGTAGTCGTTAGCGTTCTTTCCGTACCCTTCGATCTGATTGAACTTCTCAATCATATAGGGGGCGACGTTGCCGATATAGTCGGGTGTGTCACCGAAATCGCGGTCGATGGGGAGGAGGAGATCCTGGCGGAGCATCCTTTCGATGATGTACTCCGAAGGGCACACCACGTCGAAGTCTTCGTGACCGAGTTCGATCTTTGAGAGCATTATCTCATTGATGTCGAAAAGCTGGTAGACAATCTTGACGGG
Organism: uncultured Bacteroidales bacterium; assembly: GCA_937900465.1. Classification (GTDB taxonomy): domain Bacteria; phylum Bacteroidota; class Bacteroidia; order Bacteroidales; family UBA932; genus Cryptobacteroides. The sequence goes on from CALCEJ010000108.1 coordinate 4,161, forward strand.
TTCGCCCGTCTGCTCTTCGTACCACTGTTCGAATTCGGAGATGAGGTCTTCGTCGATGTAATCGGCCCAGTTGTAAACTTTCAGGGTGTGGGCCCTGTCTGCGGCAAAGACCGTGGCGCCGGCAAGAAGTGCCGCAGCGGCCACCGTGAGAAGTTTCTTCATCGTTTTACCTTGGTTTTATTGTTTGACTTTATAGTTCTGACATTGATGATTACAAGCAGCAGCAGGACCGTCAGGAACACCACCGTCATAAGGGGACGGAGTTCCGGGGTAAGGCCGCCCTTGCGCGCATCGGCATAAATGAAGGTCGAGAGGGTCTCCAGACCCTGGTTTCCCTTTGTAAAGAGGGTGACCGCAAAATCGTCGATGGAAAGGGTGAATGCGAGGATGAAGCCGGAGATCATTCCCGGTTTGATCTGCGGGATGATGACCTTGCGGAGAGCCTGCGAGGGAGTTGCCCCGAGGTCCAGTGCGGCTTCGTACACGTTAGGATTCATCTGGCGGAGCTTAGGCATCACGCTGAGCACGACGTAGGGCGTGCAGAAGGTGATATGGGCCAGAAGGACTGTCACGTACCCCTGAGTTATGCCTATCCCCACGAACAGCAGGAACAGCGAAATACCCGTGATGATGTCCGGGTTTAGCATCGGGATGTCGTTGACGAAATTCACGGCAGCCTTCGTCCGCCCTTTCAGGTTATGGATTCCGATTGCCGCGACGGACCCGAGAATCGTCGAGAAAACTGCGGCCAGGATACCTATCGTAAGGGTATTCTCGACGGAACGGAGCATCGCGTTGCTGACCCCTCCGGCGAAGAGGTTCTCGTAGAGAGCGGTAGAGAATCCGGTCCAGTTCCCGAGCACCTTGGCCTCCGTGAAGGAGAATATCGCGATGATCAGGATGGGCGAGTACAAAAGGATGAGAAGAAGCCACAGATAGGACTGGGCGAAGAATCTTTTCCAGTTCATATCAGTCCTCCCGTCTCATCTTCCACTTCCTTGCCGCTGTCGGAAAGAAGGGTGGTCACACCTATTATTACAAGCATTATCAGCGAAAGCGCGGCACCGTAGTTCCACATTCCGTTGTTGATGTTCTCCTGGATGGTCGTACCGAAGAGCTTGACCTTGTTCATAGTGAGAAGCTCAGCGACGGCAAATGTCGATATAGTGGGCATAAACACCATAAGGATTCCGCTCCAGACGCCGGGCATCGAAAGGGGCACTGTCACCTTCGTAAACACCTTCAGGGGGCTTGCGCCAAGGTCCTGGGCCGCTTCCGCGTAGGAGCGGTCCATCTTGTTCAAGGTGTTGTAGATAGGATATATCATAAACGGAAGGAAGTTGTACACCATTCCGAAAAGAAGCGCGCCCTCCCCGAGGGGTATCTTCGAAAAATCGAAGAGCGCGACGGTTGCAAGGGTACGGATAAGCATATTTATCCACATCGGGAGGATGAACAGCATTACCGTAACCGCGGACCTGTTGAGCGAAGGGTTGCTCAGTATCCACGCCGCCGGATATCCCAGCAGAAGGCAAAGGACCGTCGTGATGAGAGCAATCTCTATGGAGTAGATAAACGTATTGAGATCCTCTTTGGTATTGAAGAACTTCACGAAGTTATCAAGGGTGAAACTTCCGTCACTTCCTCTGAAAGCATACAGGAAGACCATCACAAGAGGCATCACTACGAACACCGCCATGAAGATTATGTACGGTATGGACCAGTATGATCTCTTGAATGTTTTCATCCTTCAGCGGCCTTTGTGATCTTGATCCCCTTGGGAATGAAGTTGATGCCCACGAGGTCACCCTTGTCCCAGATGTCGTTAGTGTCCACATAGATATGGTCGCCGTCTTCGGTGAGGATCGTGAGGTGATAGTGGTCTCCCTGATACAGGATGAAGTGGACCTCGCCGGCGAGCGCGCCTTCTTCCCTGTTGTCAAGAAGGTCGACATCCTCGAAGCGGATCTCCACTCGGACGGAGTCTCCCTCCTCAAGCCCTTCCTGGGGGAGGCACTCGAAAACAGCGCCGAGTATTTCCACGTGGGTATTGTCCTTCATCACTCCTTCGAAAACGTTACGGGTACGCTCTTTACGCATAACCTGGATGTCATCCGGATCTATGTAGAGCATCACTTCCGATCCGACGGGGTAAGGGTCGTAGTCGTGGATCATCAGTTCGTAACCGGTATCCGTGTCCACCCACATCTCATAATGGACCCCCTTGAAGGTGCAGGAATTCACGGTTGCCTTAAACTGGCACTTTGCAGGGTCCGTAGTGAAGTAGATATCTTCCGGACGAACCACGACATCGACAGGGACATCCTCTCCGAAACCTTCGTCGACACAGTCGAATTCGTGTTTGAGGAAGGCTACGCGGCGGTCCCGCATCATCCTGCCTTTGAGGATGTTGGACTCCCCGATGAAGTCCGCGACGAATGAATTCACGGGCTCGTTATATATGTCCATGGGCGTTCCTATCTGCTGGATCTTTCCTTCGTTCATAACGACGATGGTGTCCGACAGGGTAAGGGCCTCTTCCTGGTCGTGGGTTACGTATATAAAGGTGATACCGAGCTTTCTGTGCATCTCCTTGAGCTCGATCTGCATGTCTTTTCGCATTTTCAGGTCGAGGGCGGCGAGAGGTTCGTCGAGGAGAAGGACCTTGGGCTGGTTCACGATGGCGCGCGCAATCGCGATACGCTGCTGCTGACCGCCGGAGAGAGTCTCGACATCGCGGTCCTCGTAATCAGACATCGCTACGAGCTTGAGGACCTTCCGGACCCTCTTGTCGATTTCGTCCTCCGGGACCTTTTTCAGTTTCAGGCCGAAGGCGATGTTGTCGTAGACGTCAAGGTGGGGGAACAGGGCGTAGCGCTGGAAGACGGTATTGAGCTCCCTTTTGTGGGGAGGGACTCCGGAGATGTCCTTTCCGTCCATTGTGATTACGCCTTCATCCGGCTGGAGAAAGCCGGCAATCTGCCTCAGAAGGGTTGTCTTACCGCATCCGGAAGGCCCCAGAAGGGTAATGAATTCACCCTTCCTGATATAAAGATTGATATCATCCAGCACCTTCTTCCCCGAAAAACTCTTTGAAAGATGCGAGATTTCAATTATGTGATCTGTCATTTCCCTACAGAATGTTTATGTACCAGATTGCGCCTAGGGTAAGGGAAGCGCATTCCCATTCGGTATTGTAACCTGCAACCGCGTGGAGGCGGAGATTTTCGAGGGGATACCATTGCACGGCCGCGCCGCCGAAAAAGTCAGTGTCGTCACCGAATTTTTCGATTCCGCCCTTGAGGAAGAATTCCAGCGAGTCCGACAAGCTCCAAAGGACCGAGGGCATCGCGGTGATTCTTGCGGGGATGTTGTAGTCCGACGGATACATCTGGCTGAAGAGGTCCAGAGTGAGGAGGAAATCGCCCGCCTGATATTTCTGACCGAGGGAGAGGATGTTCCAGAAGGTACCCTGATTGCCCATAAATCCGTCGAGGGCGGTCCAGCTCCATTTCGTCTCTACGCCTCCGACGTTACCCAGCCATCCGAGCGAATAGCTGAACAGGGGTGCTTCGAACAGACCGTCCACTCCGGGGGCTGTGGTTACCTGCAGGGTGATTTCGTTGTCTTCGACAGGGGAGTATCCTGCCTTGAGACCCCAGTGGTACGTGCTGAAATTGTTCCAGAGATTGCTGCTTAGAACGGGATAGACGTCATAGTCGTAGTCGTCGAATTCCCAGCCGCCGGTCGTGATCGCATCCTTACCGAAGGTGAAGGTCCAGTTGCCGGTATTCCAGGCGAGATATGCCCAGTCCAGCCAGTTTGCGTCGCGTTTCAGCGTGTTCGCGTAGAGATCCTTTGTGTCCGCAAGGACGTCGCCGGATACGTCATAGAATCCGGCCCAGTGATTCGCTACGCTGAAGGAAAGATTTTCCGAGATGTTTCCCTCGAAGAGGGTGTAGATGGAAGAATTACCGAGTGTGAATTGTGAACCGCTACCGTCGTTATAGAACTCGGGGGACAGGTCCAGTCTCGGAATAACGGACAACCCGACACCGGCTCCGGTGTCGTCAGCCTCTTGTGCGAGCACAAGGGAGAAGGACAGCAGAAGTGCTGCGCAAACAACCAGGATTTTCTTCATTTAGCCTCATAAAATAGGGTTTGGTGAAACATAGGGTTTTCCCCCGAAGGGGAAACCACGGTGCAAAAGTAATAAAAAAATCCGCTTTTTTATTTAACTTTGTGTGCTAAATGAAACAAAACGGTTTTTTAAATGGAAATAACTGAACTTGACCGCGGTTTTATGCGGGAGGCGATAAAGCTTGCAAACGAGAGCGTAAAACGCGGCGGCGGCCCGTTCGGAGCGGTGATAGTCCGTGACGGAAAAATAATTGCCGGCAGCAGCAACAGCGTCACGATAGACAACGACCCTACGGCCCACGCCGAGGTAAACACTATCCGCAAGGCGTGCCGCGAACTTGGTACCTTCGACCTTTCTGACTGCACTATCTATACTTCCTGTGAACCCTGCCCTATGTGCCTTGGCGCCATATACTGGGCCCGCCTTCGCTGTGTCTTTTACGGCAATGACCGGAAGGATGCGGCGACGATCGATTTCGCGGACGATTTTATCTACGAAGAGATCGCAAAGCCCATAAGCGGGCGCTCGGTCCCC